>NZ_JBDIVE010000013.1:0-77148 GCF_039631295.1 Uliginosibacterium sediminicola
GGCAGGTTCGGACTACAGCACGACACCAAGCTTCAGCAACAACGTGACCTACGCCAATGGCTTCGTCACTGTCCCGGCCAACGTATCCAGCTTCACCGTGAGCGTGCCGACGACCGACGATTCCATCATCGAATCGACCGAAACCTACACACTGAGTGTCGGTGGCAAGGTCGGTACCGGCAGCATCCTCGACAACGACACCCTGAGCGTCTCCTCGGTCAGCAGCGCCTCCGCTGTTGAAGGCACGGCAGTGATCCACACCGTCACCCTCAACAGTTACTCGACTGCAGGCAGCACCACCTTCGCGCTGAGCCTGGCCGATGTCAGCGCTACGGCAGGTTCGGACTACACGACCACGCCGAGCTTCAGCAACAACGTGACCTACGCCAATGGCTTCGTCACTGTCCCGGCCAACGTCTCCAGCTTCACCGTGAGCGTGCCGACGACCGATGATTCCATCATCGAGTCGACCGAAACCTACACGCTGAGTGTCGGTGGCAAGGTCGGCACCGGCAGCATCCTCGACAACGACACCCTGAGCGTCTCCTCGGTCAGCAGCGCTTCCGCAGTGGAAGGCACGGCCATCGTTCATACCGTCACCCTCAACAGCTACTCGACCGCGGGCAGCACCACCTTCGCGCTGAGCCTGGCCGATGTCAGCGCGACGGCAGGTTCGGACTACAGCACGACGCCAAGCTTCAGCAACAACGTGACCTACGCCAATGGCTTTGTCACCGTCCCGGCCAATGTATCCAGCTTCACAGTCAGCGTACCGACGGTCAACGACACCATTGTGGAGCAGACGGAAACCTACACCCTCAGCGTTGGTGGCAAAGTCGGCACCGGTTCGATCCTCGACAACGACACTCTGAGTGTCTCCTCGGTCAGCAGCGCGACCGTTACAGAAGGCACAGCAGTCGTCCATACCGTAACGTTCAATAGCACGGCAACGTACGCCACAAGCTTCGCATTGAGCCTCGCCGACGTGACCACGTCCGGTACGGCGGACTACACTGCGCCGACCTTCAGTGCTGGCGTGACCTTCGCCAATGGCTTCGTGACCGTCCAGCCCAATGTATCCAGCTTCACCATTACAGTACCGACAGTGGATGACACCATCCACGAATCGACGGAAACCTATACGGTCACGGTGGGTGGCGTAAGAGGAACAGGTACGATCCTCGACAATGACACGGCCAACGATACGGCTACGGTGAATGAAAGTGCGCTGTCGACCGGTACCGGTGGAGGAACCACGACCGCGATAGGTAATCTGCTGAGCAACGATGGCAGCGGCACCAGCATCACTAGCGTGGCCAGTGTGACTGATGGCGGCACCGGTGACCTCGACTCGCGTGCCGGCTACATTCAGGTAGCAGACGTTGAAGGTGGTAAAACCATCGGCTTCCTGACGGTCGATACCGCGGGCACTGGCGTGGGTGATTACACCTATACCTTGACTGCGGCTGCAGACAACAGTGCCACGGCCAACAACAGCAGCATCACCTCTAACTTCAGCTACGTTACGGACACGCTGACGGCTTCGCTCGGAGTCACCGTCGTGGATGACACCCCGTTGGCATACAGCCGTACGGTCGAAGTTGCTGCGACGACGGCCCCGAGCTACAACCTGGTTCTGGTTCTCGACATCTCGCGCTCGATGACTGAAGCGTTTGCCGGCGGTGAAGTACTTGAAGAGTCCTCCACTGCGGGTGTTGATGAGGTCACGACGCGTCTGGAAATGGCCAAGACTGCACTGATTGCACTGGTCAAGGCCTACTATGCCCTGACTTCTGACGTCTCGGTCAAGATCGTGACCTTTGCGGGTACAGCCAGCATCCTCAATAACAATACGGCCTACGCCAGTGAAGCTGCAGTCATCGCGGCCATCACCGCCATCACGGTCTCGACTGTAGGGGGTACCAACTATCAGGACGCCTTGGTCGACGCCACGACGGCCTTCGGCACCGTGGATAGCAGCGTAACTAACATTGCCTACTTCGTATCGGATGGTGCACCGACCGCATCGAACGGCAACAATGTGACGACAGATACCACGAGCGCAACATCCTCTTGGTCGACCTTCACGGCCACCAACAGCATTTCCTCGTACGCTGTCGGTATTGGTCAAGGCGTGTCGAACACGACTTACCTCAATGCCATCAACAATATCGACTCCGACAAGAACGGAACGAAGGACGCAGCAACCCTGGTGCCCGACCTGAACGATCTGTCCGAAACCCTGACCAACTCGGTCAACTCGACCTTGTCGAAGGGCAATCTGCTGACTGGTTCGCTGAACAGCACCTTCGGCGCCGATGGCGGTTATATCCAAAGCGTTTCGCTGAAGCTCGACACCAATGGAGATAGCGCTACGACGACGGCTGACGGTACGGTGACCTTCACCTACAACCCGACCACCAACCAGATCACCTGGACGACAGTTGGCAGCATCGCGGCAGGTACGGTCAGTGGCAGCACGCTCACGCTGGATGCCAGCAACGGCTTCACGCATGGCACGCTGACCATCAACTTCGCGACCGGCGATTACTCCATTGCAGCCACCACCGTGGGCGACAGCTATAGCGTCAGCTTCGTTGCCCGCGACAATGACGGTGACACATCCAGCGCTACGCTGAATGTCGGCGTGGTCAATGGCGCTCCGACGGCACGTAATGACTTTGACACCTTGCTGCCGACCGAAACCGCCTTCACCGGTAACGTGATCACCGGCATGAGCGAGGATCCGGGTCGCCCGATCAACGCCTCGGCAACGCTCTTTACCTCGACGACCGGCAATGGCGCTGACACAATCACCGACGATGCCAAGGTCACATCGATCACCTTTGCAGGTCAGACCATCAGCCTCACCAGCGCCAGCTCCGGAACCCTCAGCGGCGGCACCTACACAGTGACTGCAGCAGGCGTACTGACCTGGAGTAACACCACCACGGGCGCTTCGCTGACCTTCAACAAGGAAGGCTATTACAGCTACACGCCGGCCACCGCAGACCGTCCGACGCAAACCCTGGGTACGACGCATAGCGTATCGCTGACCAATTCCGCCACGGCCGCGACCAACAATGGTCTAACTGTCACCGCTGTGGGCATCAACACGGCAACCACACCCGACACGACGACGACCGGCACCGTAACGTACGGCAGCGTCGGGGTTGGCGTATCGGGTAGCGGGGTGACGACGACCAATGAGGACAACATCTCAGACAGCACCCAAGTAGACAATCTGGAGTCGCTGATCTTCACCTTCTCCAGCGCAAGTTACGCACAGGGCGTGGGCAACGTCGTCTTCACGATCAATGCCAACTCCAGCAATCTGGGCAGCACGACGGCCAACGGCGGCTCCTCGTCGCTGACCTACTCGATCTACTCAGTAGATGGCCACTTGCTGGGCCAGGTGACATCGACAGCCGAGGGAACCGTGGCACTGACTGGCTACACCAACATCGGCTATATCGAAGTGCAGACTTCGAGCGATGCGGAAGCCATCATCTCGGCCATCAGCTTCCAGGGCGTTTCGCTCGATACCACCACGACAGGTGTCACGCCGGTCGATATCACCTACACGCTGACCGACAGCACCGGTGACACATCGACCGCCACCCTGGAACTGACGACGATCAACAACCTCATCCATGGTAGTGACACCACAGCCAACACCATCACAGGAACCAGCGCCAACGACGAAATCACCGGCGGGGCTGGCAATGACACGCTCAGTGGCGGTGGCGGCCATGACATCATCAGCGGCAAGGCCGGCAATGACAGCATCACAGGCGGCTCTGCGGGTTACAGCAAGCTGTATGGCGACGAAGGCAACGACACTATCATCGCCCTCGGCGGTCACAACCACATCGAAGGCGGTGCGGGCAATGACACCATGACGGCCAGCTCGGCAGGTGCAGATACTTTCGTCTGGCACCTTGGCGACCAGGGCAGCGTGGGCACCCCGGCGGTTGACACCATCATCGGCTTCAACAGCTCGACCTCGGCAAATGTGCTCAATCTGCAGGATCTGCTGCAAGGTGAGTCGCACACCGGAACCAGTGCCGGTGACCTGACGAACTACCTGCACTTCACGGTCAGCGGTGGCAACACCACGATCCACGTGTCAACGGCCGGCGGCTTCGTTAATGGCTACAGCTCGGCACTGGATAATCAGCAGATCGTGCTGCAAGGCGTCGATCTGACCAATGGCGGAACGACAACCGACACCGCCATCATCCAGGCGCTGCTGACGGCCAACAAGCTGGTCACGGACTAAGCCACAAGCTGAACCCTGCTCAAACCGGACCACATGCTCACGCATGCGGTCCGGTTTTTTTATGTCTGCCCAATTGCCAGGCCCGATCAAGACGCACACTCAAAAGCCAGGCGCAGCGAGGCCGCAAAGACGCTGCACGCAACACTTGCACAGCAAGCCTACGCTACATCAGCAGCTTCACTCGAAGACCCACGTCATTCAGAGCAGCTCACTCAAACGCTCCGCTAGGCACTGCTCGACCCAGACGCGGGCAGAAAAAACCCGCCAGCAAACGCCGCAAGCATGCGGCGCCCAGTGGCGGGCCTGGATAAGCAGTGGAAAGATCAGGACGCTGCGGACAAGCGCTGTGTAACAGCCGGACCGGTGACGCCATAAACCCCCAAATCACGTAAGGCCTGCCATTCCGCCTCGCTACCCACACGCTCAGCGATCACGCGCATATCCATGCTGCTCGCGACGCTAACCACTGAGCGCACGAAGCGCTGGTTGCCCGCATGACTATCGATACCGGCGACAAATGCGCCGTCCAGCTTGACGTAATCGACTTGGATCTCATGCAGGCTGGGCAGCGCCGCAAAGTAGCGGCCAAAGTGCTCGACCCCCAGCTTGCAGCCACATTGCCGCGTTAGCTCAGACAGCGCCTTGAGCGCCTGCAGGCCGAGTTCGTCCATCAAAGTGCGCTCCGACACTTCAAGCCACAGCCGTTTGGCCTGTTCCGGTGCAGCGTTCAAACGCGTAGCAAATGCGCTCACAAAGCCAGCGTCATGCAATGAGGCTGGCGACAAATTCAGCGCGATATCGTGCGTCACACTGGCCAGGCGCTCAATCGCGAGATCCAGCGCCAGCAAGTCGATCTCGACCTGCCGCCCTTGGCGCAACACAGCGGGCATGAACAGGCCGGCCGACATCCTCACCCCATCATCGCCAATCAGTCGCAGCATCACCTCATCATGCAAGAGCTGACCGTCGATCAGCATGACAGGATAGGCCGACAGCTCGAAATGTCGATGCGCCAATGCCGTATCGACAGCCGTACGCCAGGCGGCGCCACTCAGTACGCCGGGACCATCCGAACGATCAACGCCCGCGATCGGCGGCTGCGCCGACTCTGCCATCATCAGCGCCGTATCCAGACGAGCCATGATGGCACTGACGCCGTCACCACGCGCATAAAGCGTCCAGCCCAGCGCAGCGGCGGGCAAGCGGTCAACCATTTCACGCTGGAACAAGCTCTCGACTTCGGCCAGCAGCGCCTTGCAGACGCTAGCAGCCTGCTCGGCATCCGCCCCAGTCAGCAGCAAGGCAAATTCAGCACCACCCAGACGCCCAAATACGGGCTCTTCTACACGCGTAGCGGCGCGCTTGAAAATATCGCCACAGGCCTGCAGGAGCGCATCGCCCCGCTCGCGGCCAAGACGACGGTTGATACCATCCAGATCCTGCACACGCATCGCACACAACACGCCGGACGGCGAGCGATCTTCATCCTCCACCATCTGACGCAGACCGGCGACAAAGAACTCGCGGTTCGGCAAGCTGGTCAGCGCATCGCGACTCGCCTCGGTACGCAGCTGATCGATACGCGCCGACTGCTCGGCAAACATCGCCTTGACGCGCTCAACCATCGCGTTCATGGCGCGCGAGACGATGCGCAGCTCCTTCACCGGCGGCTCCGGTGCGGTCAGGAAGCGCCGCTGGCCGATTTCTTCCGCCTGATGCACGATGACCATCAAAGGCCCCTTGAGCCAACGCATCAGGAAGGTCACCACCACGCCCAGCAGCAAGCCCACCACGGCCAGCGTCACGGCCAGACGCTGACTGCCTCGCCACAGGGCGCCATAGGCATAGCGTGCGCTGGCCCGCACCTCGACACTGCCAGCCTGCTTCCAGCCGTCGGACACATTGGCCAGACCCGGCTGCGCCACAATGGGCACCCAGCGCACAAAAACATCCGGAGCATCAGCCAGTTCGACGCGATTATGTCGCTCCACCACCACACGACCATTTACATCGCGAAACACGATGCTCTCGAAATGCCCGGAGTCGAACAGCGCCGACACCAGCAATTCACTCATCGCAGCATCCTTGCTTTGCTGCGACATCGACAAGGCCAGCGACGCGGCATTATCGGCGGCCTGTGCATACAGCTGCTGCGCGATGTAATCGCGAGCGGTCAGTACGCTCACCACGAAACTACCCGCCAAAGCGAGCAGCATGGCGCTCAGAACCCCAATCCACAAGCGCGTCAATAAAGACATGTGCACACCTCCAAAACATCAAAAACAACAAAAACGTCTTTTTCTATATTTAATTCATTCACAGAATCATTCACACCAAGCTCAAGGCGCATAACCCTCAGCCCGCATGCGCAGCAATAAATCCTTCCAGCGTGACAAGCGATCCACGGGCGCCGTAGGCTGTTCAGCCCCGGCCATCCACAAACCATCGGAATTGAAACTGAACACAGGCGTCAGATCTGTGCGCCGGCTGGCTGGCCGGATCTCCGCGAGCAAATTGTCCAGAATCAGCGGATCGGCCTGTGGCTGCGCGTAATAGCCCAGCACCATGTGGGCCACGCTGACCGTGCTGCCAGGGCCACCAAAACGCGCCCGAACATAAATCAGGCGCATGCGTGAAGCGGGCACCCCCAGTTCAATCAGGCTGAAATATTTGGCAATTGCGTAATCCTCACAATCACCGCTGGCACGACCGAGAAATTCCAGCGGTGTCGCCCAATAATCATCCTGCCCCCAGACGACGGTATCGTCTTGAAACTGGATATGACGGTTGAAAAAATCGTTGATCCCCTGCAAACGCTCCGACTCGCCCTGCCCCGTCAGGCGCGCCACAGACTCGCGCCAATCACGCACATTACGCACCGCCGCTGCGCCAAAACGCCCCTGAACATAAGTTCTCAGGCGATCTTCATCGATTGCGGCAATAGCCAATACGACTATGAAAAAGCTCGCAATAATAGTCAGCAGCCAGCGCGAACGGGAGCGCAAGTCAGTCATGTGTCTTAGCTGGCCTGGTTAAAAAAACTAAAATTCAGCAAAAAAATTTTCCGCACGTGTTCTAATCCAGCTCAAAGAAACTATAGAATCGTCTTGCAAAACATAAATTCTACGGGGACATCGGCCGGATATGACTTGCAAACCCCCCGTTTAGGCAAGCTTATCTTGCTAGCAGCACCTAGTCGCACGCGTAGTCCAGTTTAAAAAAATCAATTACTTGCTCAGAAAATCAGCCAGTCTGGAGAAACCGATGTATTCAAAACTGTATGTTGCTGTAGCACTTGCTCTCGCGCAAGTCGCCGTCGAAGCAGCCACCCTGAATGAAGTCACCGAACGCGCCCTGGCACGCAGCCCTGACGTGCAAGCCCGTTTGAGTGAATTTCTCTCGGCCTCCCAGGAACGGGATGCCACCACGGGTGCCCTGAAGCCGCGCGTCGACCTGGAGGGCTACTACGGCCGCGAACGTTTGGACGATAACATCGGTGGCGCTGTGAAGTTCAACCACCCCGGCGTTAATCTGCAATTGCGCCAGTTGCTCTACGATGGCAGCGCAACCCGCAATGAAATCCGTCGCGCCGGCCACACCAAGGCGACGCGCTATTACGAGCTGCTGGCTACCACGGATGACATGGCGCTCGAAGCCGCACGCGCCTACCTCGACGTGCAGCGCTATCGTCAGCTGACCCAGCTGGCACAAGACAACTGGGGCGTGCATAAGGAAACCTACGATCAGATCGAACAGCGCGTCAAAGCCGGTGTCGGCCGTCGCGTCGATCTGGAGCAAGCAGCAGGTCGTGTCGCACTGGCACAGTCCAACTGGCTGACTGAAACCAGCAACCTGCACGATGTCGGCGCGCGCTTCGAACGCGTCGTCGGTGAAACGCCGCCGGTGCTCGTCGACGCACCGAAGGTCACCGACAAGCTGCCGCCTGAGAAAGATGTCATCCTGACCTCGATCCAGAACAACCCCAACTTCCTGGCTGCGGTTTCCAATCTGCGTGCCGCACGTGCGCAAACCGCCGTGCGCCGTGCAGCCAATTCGCCGACCTTCGAACTGCGTGGCTCGCACAGCCTTGAGCGCAACCACAGCGGCGTGCCCGGCCACTACTCCGACACCGTCGGCCAGGTCGTCATGAACTACAACATCTTCCGCGGTGGCAGCGATCAGGCACGTATCCGTGCCGCGGAACAATCTTTTAATGCGGCGGTCGCCCAGCGTGACAAGTCCTGCCGCGATCTGCGCCAGACCGCCGCCATCGCCTGGCATGACATCGGCAAGCTGCGCGAACAGCTGCAATACCTGGAACAACACGTCCAGGCGACCGAAAAGGCGCGCGACGCCTATCGCCAGCAGTTCGACATCGGTCAGCGCAGTCTGCTTGACGTGCTGGACACCGAAAACGAACTGTTCGAAGCACGCCGTGCTCTGGTGCGCGCCCAGTACGATCTGAAGCTCTCCGAATTCCGCGTCCTTGCCGCCAGCCACCGCCTGCTGCCGGCGCTGGGTCTGGCATCGAGCAACGAGGCCACACTGGAGAGCCAGAACGACGAAAACGCCAATGATGCCGACGTCACCTGCAACACCGAGCTGCCCAAGTACGACGCGCTCGATACCGCTGCAGCCATGGCTGGCCGCACGCCGCGTCCGATCGTGGTGCCCCCGCCTCCGCCGGCCCCCGCTCCGGTGCAGACCCTGTCTGAGCAGTGCGCATTTGCCGCCAATGACTGGGCGGCAGCCTGGTCGGCCAAGGATCTGAACAAGTACCTCGGCTACTACTCGGACAACTTCCAGCCGCTGACCCGCGCTGACCGTGCTGACTGGAAGCGCTTCCGCGCCGAACGTCTGAACAAGCCGAGCATCTCGGTCAGTCTCGAAAAGCTGGGCGTGCGCCAGCTCAGCGAGAATAGCTGCGAAGTCTCGTTCAACCAGAGCTATCGCTCCAGCGACTACAACGACGATGTCGCCAAGAAGCTGGTGCTCGCCCGCGAAGGCAAGAGCTGGAAGATCATTCGTGAAATCGCGCCCAAGCGCGCCAGCACGAACTAAGCGTCCGACTCCGGCAAAATACAAAAGGCACCTGCGGGTGCCTTTTGTTTATCTGGCGAGCCGAAAATTGCCTGCTCGTCGAAGTGTTGATCGAATCAAATCCGTGGGCGTACGGTACAGGCCGTATTAATAATGCGGCGGGATATCCTCGCGCAGATCACGCCGCTCGGCGCTCCCCGCGCTGGCCGACTGCAATTGTTCATAGAGCACGCGGATCTGCTGCTGCAGACGGTCGATCTGCTCCTGCTGACGAAACACCGTGGTGTTGAGGGTTTCGAGCATATCCTCGGCAAAGGCGAGTTTGCTCTCGATGCTGATCAGACGTTGTTCCATGCAGAGGCTCCAGCTTGCCCAGCCCTGATATGGGCTGGACGATTTATTTGAGTGAAAAGATGACGCGCGCTGCGGCGCTCTCAGCCGAATTGGGCGAACTACCCACGACAAACACGCGCGCCAGGGCGACCTTGCCTTCGCCGACCAGCCAGTCGCGCACCAGAGCCGCACGGCGGCTGGCCAGCGCCTGCAAATCCTCCATGCTGACAGGGATATTGCTCAGCATAAGGGTCTCCATTTGTTCCGTCGGCAAGCTGCGGGTGATGCCCAGTACGTTGCGCGGCTTGTCGAATTTCTCTTGCTTGAACACTTGCTCAAGCAAGAGCGGATATTCCTCGCGGCTGATCCGCAAGGCATCAACCTCGCCCACGCTGTCGCCGCGCTTGACCATATTGGCCGCCTTGGCTGCACGCAGTTTGCTGTCCAGACGTTCGCGACGGATGCCATCCGCATCACGCTGCGGATCAGCGCTGCCGGTGATATCCACACTCAGCGCCGGCCGCGCATTGAGCGCCTTGGCCAGCGCGGCGAGCTTGGTGATGCCGGCCGGCGACACGCTGGCGCGGCCCGACTCGAAATCGAGATAGGACAGCTCGTCGCCCCCCTCGACCAGTGATCCCAGCAGCGCGAACGGCGAGCTCACCGCCTTGCTGACCAGATTGACCAGCACGCGCACGATCACGCTGCCAACGCTGAATTCCGGATCGTCGAGCGTGCCGCTGATCGGCAGATTGAGATCGATGACGCCACTGCGGTCCTTGAGCAGGGCCACCGCCAGCAAGACCGGCAAGCGCGTGGCGTCTGGACTGTCGATGCGCTCACCGAAGGTCAGCTGGTCGAGCGTGACGCGATTTTCCGCGCTGAGCTGGCGGTCGCGAATGCGGTAATCGACATCCATCGACAGCTTGCCCTTGCTGATGCCATAGCCGACATAGCGTGCGGCATAGGTGGACACGCCGGTGAGGTCGACGTCCGCCACGCGCGCATGGATGTCCATGATGCGGTCCTGGCGCAGGGGATTGAGCTGGCCCTGGATATCGACCGGCGCGCTGTGATCGAGCGCAGCCTTGAGCGCCAAACTCGCCACCGAATCCTCGCTGGAGGAGAGTCCATTGAGGCTGCCCGCCAGATCCGTGAGATTGGCGTTGTAATTGGGTTTGATGAAGCGGTCGCTGTAACTGACACTGCCGCCTGACAGCACGATGCGTTCGATATTGATTTTCGGCGCCGGGCCAGCCGCTGCCGGCACAGCGCTGGCGGCACTGCTGCTGGCCGCCGCAAGGTCCGCGCCCTCCCGGCGTGCGCCGCTCTGCACCAGCTCGCGCAGATTCAGGCGGCCCTGGCCATCGAGAATCAGGCGGGTGTAGAAATCCTCCAGCCGCAACTGGGCCGCGCTCAGTTCAAGTGGTTGGCTGCGCAGCTTGAGCTGACTCAGCGCCAGACGCTTCCAGCGCACGAAGTCGCTGGCATTGAGCTGGTCGAAAGAATTGAAATCCTTCACCGCCAGATCGCCGGTCCAGCTCACTTGCGGCGCCTGCGGCGCACTCAGATCGAAACCCAGCGTGCCCTTGGCATCGAGCGCGCCCTGGGTCAGCAGAACCTTGGTGAGATTGCTCAGGTAGGGCTGCGCGAACAAGAGTTCAACGCCACTGGCATCGAGCTGCAGTTTGCCGCTGAGCGGCGCCAGCCCCACATCACCCGCCAGCTTGAGACGTCCGCGCCGATTGACGCCCATCTCCAGCGCCAGCTGCGCCTTCTGGTTTGTTGCATTGGAGAGATTCTGCACGCGCAACTGCAAGGCATCGAGATTGAGGCGCAAGGGCTCGGCCGCGCTACGGTCTTCGAGGCTGGCACGCCAGCCAGCAATATCCAGCTTGCCCAGGCTCAGCTGCCAGGGCGGCGGCGCCGTGCCGGCGGGAGCGGCGGGAGCGGCAGCCACCGCTGCCACCGCCGGCGGCGCATTCACCGCAGTCGTCTGCGGATGACTGAACTGCCGCAGGAGATTGATGCCGTCCGCATCGCGCACCAGGCGCCATTGCGCGTCGCGGCTGCTGATTTGCGCCAGGGCCAGGCTGCGCTTGGCCAGATCGAGCTTGAGCCCGTCGAGCTTCAGGCTCGCCAGCTGCACGATGGGCTGCTTGTTGCCCGCTTCAGGCAGGCTGAATTCGCTCAGCTGCAGCGCACCCTCACTCAGCTGCAGGCCCGAAGCTGGCGCGTAATCCAGGTTCAGGCTGGCCGCCACTTGGCCGCGCGGCTGGGCGCTGCCCAAAGCGTCCTGATAATACGGGCGATACGCGGCGATCTGCAGGTCTGCCAGTTGCACACGCAAGCGCGCCGCGCTGCGTTGCGCGTCGAGTGTGCCGTCGAGCTGCACGCGGCCGCTGCGCTCCAGCTGCACGCTGCCCTGCAGCGTGGCTGGCGTGCTGGCGCCGCTGTCATACGCGCTGAGCTTGAGGTCGATTGGCGAGAACTGGCTGCTGAACCGCGTCGGCAGCGCATCGTCCTGCCAGCTCACGCGCCCCTTGCTGATCTGCAACTGGGCGACGGCAATATGCGGTGCACTCGCTTTGCTGCTGGCCGCCGCCGGCGCGCTGGCGTTAGCGGCAAGCGGTGAGGCATCGTCCGTGCCAAACAGGCGCGCCAGATCGATGCTGCCATCAGGCAGGCGACGCAGACGCAGCGTCGGTTCGCTCAGCGTGATCTGGCTGAAGCGCAGCTGCTGCGGCGTCGCCAGCGGGCGCAGGTCCTGCAAGCCGATCTGCAGGCTTTTCCAGGACGCCAGCGGCGCACCGGCGCGGTCCTTGAAGCGGGCATCGTGAATCGACACTTCGCCGCGCAGGCTCAGCGATTTCTGGCCGCTGGCCTGCTCGGACCAGACGCATTCCAGATGCGTGGCCAGCAAGGCTTGCTCAATTTTCAGCGGCAGCTTGGCGGGCACATAAGCCAGGTATGGCGTGACGTCGAAGGCATCGAGATCGAGCGCCAGCGTCGCCTCGCGATGCGCGGCAAACGGGCGCATCTTGCCGCTGAGTTCGAATTCGGTGCCATTGATGGTGGCCGACAGACGCGGCTCGACCTCCAGATGCACTTGCGAGGGCACGGTGGAGACGAAGGGCAAGCCGATACGCAGCGTGTCGACCACGTGATGGAAGTGCTCGGGCTGATCGTCGAATTCGATGTGGCCGCCATCGAGCTGGATATTGTTGATCGCAAAACGCAGCGGCTCGGCGTCCGTGGGCTTGGGCTGCGCGGCGAAGCGATCGAGGATGTCGCTGAAACTGAAACGGTGCGCATCCAGGCGCGCGAAATACAGCTGCGGCGAGACCACGCGCAGGGAGCGCAGCACGGGTCCGCGATGGAACAGCGAAGCCCACAGTTCCAGATTGGCCTCGACGCGTGCGACCTCGACGAAGCGCCCCTTGCCATCTGCGTCGGCAATGCGCAAGCCATCCAGCGCTGCACTCAGCGCAAAAGGATTGAGCTGCAAACGCTCCAGGGTGACAACGCGGCCCAGCGCCGCGCTGGCCTGCTGCTCGACCACGCCGCGCAAGAGCGGTGGCGCCACCAGGAAACCGAGCACCGCAACGAGGCTCAACACGCCCGCAGCGATCCACAGGATGCGGCGCGTACGCGGCCGTCCCAGCTGCATCCTCAGCGCGCTGCGCAAGGCAGCCAATGAAAGGGCGATCTTCATGCGGCGCAGGCTAACACAGAGCCTTGATGACCACTACGGCCGTTCGGCACTGCTCTGCAAAGCCTTGCAAAATTCTTCGCCACAGCCCTTTTGCCACGCCGAATCACTACAATCGGGGCATGCTCAGTTATCGCCATTCCTATCACGCCGGCAACCATGCCGACGTTCTCAAGCACCTGGTGCTCGTGCAACTGCTGCGTTACATGACGCAGAAAGACAAAGCCTTCACCGTCGTCGATACCCATGCCGGCGCCGGCGCTTACGCGCTCGACTCCGAACACGCCACCAAGCTCGGCGAATTCCGCGGCGGCATCGGCCGTCTGTGGGAACGGAACGACCTGCCGCCGGCCATCGCCGCCTATGTGGCCGAGGTGCGCGCCCTCAACGGCCCCGGTGCCCTGCTACGCTACCCCGGCTCGCCCTGGCTCAGCCAGCATGGCCTGCGCGAGCAAGATCGGCTGCGCCTGTTCGAGCTGCACAGCAGCGATCAGCGCATCCTCGCCAGCCTGTTCGAGGACGATGCCAAGCGTGCCATCGTCTATGCCGATGACGGTTTTGCCAGTCTCAAGGCCTTGCTGCCGCCGCCCTCGCGGCGCGGTCTGGTGCTCATCGATCCGTCCTACGAGCTGCGCGAGGACTACGGCCGCGTGGTGCAGGCGGTCCGCGAGAGCCTGGAACGCTTCGCCACCGGCTGCTATGCCGTGTGGTACCCGCAGCTGCTCAAGCCCGAGGCGCGCCAGCTACCCGAGCGCCTGCAGCGCCTCGGCGCGAAGAACTGGCTGCATGTCACGCTGGCCGTGCGCAAAGCCTCAAGCGATGGCTTCGGCATGCACGGCAGCGGCATGTTCATCATCAATCCGCCGTGGACGCTGGCTGCCACGCTGGCCGCCGAGATGCCCTGGCTGCGCGATGCGCTGGCCGAAGACGCGGGCGCCAGTTTCACGCTGGAGCACGAATCGAGCTGACACATTTGTGCCGAGCCCGCCCGTTACAATGCACGGGCAATACATTGCCCGTCCCACCACCCAAGCAAGGAGTTTCACCATGCGTAAGCTGATTGTTCTGGTTGCTGCAGCGTTTGCCGCCAATATCGCCTTTGCCGCCGATTCCGGCTGTGAAGCCAAGGCCATCGACAAGAACGGCAAGGCCCTCGCCGGCGCAGCCAAGAGCGCCTTCCTCAAGAAGTGCGAGGCCGATGCCAAGGGCAGCGATGCCACCGCCGCCTGTGAGGCCAAGGCCATCGACAAGAACGGCAAGGCGCTGGCCGGTGCCGCCAAGAATTCTTTCGTCAAGAAATGCGTCGCTGAAGCCAAGTAAGCGCTGCACAGGCCGGCGTGAAGGGCCCCGCTCTCACGCCGGCCGTTCTTTTCCCGCATCAACCTCTGACAGGTCAAGCCATGTCCTCGCCGCTCTACGATATTGAAGTCCTTACCCTCAAGGGTGAGGCCACCACCCTGGCCAGCCACGCCGGCAAGGTCTTGCTGATCGTCAATACCGCCAGCAAGTGCGGGCTGACACCGCAGTACGAAGGCCTCGAAAAGCTCCATCGCGATTACGCCGAGCGCGGTCTGGTGGTACTCGGCTTCCCCTGCAACCAGTTCGGTGGCCAGGAGCCGGGCGATGCCGAACAGATCGCCAGCTTCTGCTCGCTCAAGTACGACGTGACTTTCCCGCTGTTCGCCAAGATCGATGTGAACGGCGCTGACACGCACCCGCTCTACCAGTACCTCAAGTCGAAGGCGCCCGGCCTGCTCGATACCGAGGCAATCAAATGGAATTTCACCAAGTTCCTGGTCAGCCGCGACGGCCAGGCCATCGAGCGCTTCGCGCCGACCACCGAACCCAAGGACCTCACTGCAGCCATCGAAAAGCTGCTTTGAGCAGGCCCGCGCTCAGCCGAGCTTGATCGGTTTGAAGGGCTTGATGATCTGCGCCATACAGGGGTAGGCGGCGCGGTAGTTACGGCAGCGCGCGAGGATGTCATCACTGCTCTTGGGCATTGATACTCGTGCGCGCGTGATGTCACAGACCAGGCCGCGCACCTGGCGCGCCAGACGCACACCATGTTCGGCCTGGCGCTGCTGCAGCTCGCTCGGCAGCTCGGGCAGATGCGGCTGGAAGTTGCGCAGATGCTCGCCGGCGACCGCGAAATTCGACCAGACATCGAAGATCTCGGCATCGGTACGCAAGGTCTCGGTCTTGATCTTGGCGGTGTGCGCAAAGCGCTCGATCACCGGAATGATGCCTTCGAACATGGCATCGTTGCTGAAGGTCTCAATCAGGTGGTGGGTAATCGCGTCGATGTCGCGCATGGCTTGCGCGATCTTGATGTAGCGACTCTCGTAGAAAGCTTCGACGGGAATCGAAAACGCCTTGAACGGCTCGCCCCACAGCTCGTCGATGCCTTCTTCGCCGCTGCGGTGGAAGACGGTCTTGCCCAGTTCCAGCGCTTCCTGCAGGCAGCGCCCGCATTCGCGCATCAGCGCGTTGTCGCTGGCGATCTCGACACCCGCCGCTTGCAGCTCGACCAGTTTGGTGAAGATATCGGTGGCACGGTTGAACATCGCACCGGCAAGCATCGCGCCCTTGACGCGGCGCTTTTCCAGATCAGTCTCTTCGTTGTAGGCCACGCGCGCCTCGTTGAGGCGGTAGCCCGGCACGTTCACGCCATGCTCGACGTGGTTGAAGAGACGTCGGGTCAGCGCCTCGATCAGGCGCTTCTTGGTGCCCAGGGTGTCGGCCGGCACCTGGTAGGTTTTGACCCAGTAACCGTAGTAATGCACGCGCTCCTGGCCGTCGATGACGCGCTTGGTCCCGAACGGGACCACCTCGGCAGCAGCCCCCTCGGAGCGGGCTTTGGATACGTCTTCACTCATGGGCGATCAGCACAGTCGGCAAAAAGGAACAGGTTCATCATCGGCCACCCTCGGGTGCATTACATCATCAATCATCACGGGCCTTGCGGCAGCGCAATATTGCCTTTGTTCAGAACATGGAGCAATTGCAGGCTGCAGAAAAATGACGCACTTCATAGCGGAATTCACGAAGTTTGCATCACCTCAGCGGCGCGCATTTTGCCAGACAGAGCGTTGCGGCTGAACCACCTGGGTCAACATGCCAAACCTCAGTCTCCTGCGCCGCGCTGACGCCTCACTGACGCACGCTCAGGCCAAAAAACGCTCGACCAGGCGCACCCAGTAGCTCACCCCGAGGGCGATGGCATCGTCGTTGAAATCGTATTGGGCGTTATGCAGCATGCAGCCGCCCGACTCGCCGCGCGTCGCGCCGTCATTGCCCAGCCAGACGTAGCAACCGGGCCGCTGTTCGAGGAAATGGGCAAAGTCCTCGGCACCCATGCTCGGCCGCAAGGCCCAGTCGACCGCATCGTCGCCCACCAGACTGCTGGCCACGGCACGGCACAGCTCGGCTTCTGCCGGGGTATTCACGGTCGGCGGGTAGCCTTCCATGATCTTGATCTCGATGCTGACCCCGCAGCTGAGCGCCACACCATCGCAGACGCGCTGGATAGCGGCCCATACGGCGCTGCGCACCGCCGGCGTCAGCGCACGCACCGTGCCACTGAGCCGCGCTTGCTTGGGGATCGCGTTATACGCCTCGCCCGCATGCATCTGCGTCACCGACAGCACCACCGGATCGAGTGGATCGCTGCTGCGCGAGACGACGGTTTGCAGCGCGAGGATCAGCTGCGCCGCCGCCACCACCGGATCAATGCCCTGATGCGGCATGGCGGCATGTGCGCCGCGCCCGCCAATATGGATGTCGAAGCGGTCGGTGCTGGCCATCACCGGCCCCGGCGTCACGCCAAAGCGCCCGACCGGCATGCCCGGCCAGTTATGCATGCCGAACACCGCATCGATCGGGAAGCGCTCCAGCACGCCGTCGGCAATCATCGCCGCTGCGCCGCCCAGGCCTTCTTCGGCCGGCTGGAAGATCAGCACCACGCGGCCATTGAAATTGCGATGACGGGCCAGGTATTCAGCCGCGCCGAGCAGCATGGTGGTGTGGCCGTCATGGCCGCAGGCGTGCATGCAGCCGGGGTGCTGCGAGCGATGGGCAAAGGTATTGAGTTCTTCAATCGGCAGCGCGTCCATGTCGGCCCGCAAACCGATGCCGCGCGTACTGTTGCCGGCCGTGCCCTGGATCACGCCCACCACACCGGTCTTGCCGATGCCGCGATGCGTTTCGATGCCCAGCGCTTCGAGTCGCTCCGCCACCAGTGCGGCGGTGCGCAGCTCTTTGAAGGCCAGCTCGGGGTGGGCATGGATGTCACGTCGGACAGCGGTCAGGGCCGCTGCGCTGGCAGCAACTTCAGGAATGATCTGCATGGTTTCTGGCGGCAACGCGGAGGTGATGATCTTACACGCGCCGGGAATCTTGTCGATTCCCTCCTTGCATCAGCATTGCGTTGCGCGAAACTGCCACAAGGACGGTTAGACTACGCAAAACTGACTCGACCGTCGCGCATGAAGCACCTGCTCCGCTCCCTGCTGTGCTGCCTGGCCCTTGCCCTGCCCGGCATGCCGGCCGCCCTCGCCGCACATGCCTACGCACAGTTTGGCGACATCAAATACCCGGCCGGCTTCGATCACTTCGAGTGGGCCAACCCCGCAGCGCCCAAGGGCGGCACGCTGCGCATGACGACCAACAGCACCGATACCAGCTTCGAGAAATACAATCCCTTCACGCTCAAGGGTTCGGCGGCGCCCGGCCTGATCAGCGCTGACAGCAGCATCTACGGCAACATCATGTTCGAATCCCTGCTCACCAGCAGCATGGATGAGCCGGCCACCGGCTACGGCTTGCTCGCAGACGATGTCACGGTGGCGCCCGACAAGCTCTCGGCCAGCTTCCACATCAATCCCAAGGCGCATTTCCAGGATGGTTCGCCGGTGCTGGCGCGGGACGTGAAATACAGTTTCGAGCGCCTCACCAGCGCCGAGGCCTGGCCGCTGGTGCGCTCGCAGCTCTCCGACATCAAGCAGGTCGTCATTCTTGACGAGCGCCGCGTGCGCTTCGACTTCCACAGCGCGGGCGCCGATCTGCCCCTGGTAGCGGGCAGCATGCAGATCTTCAGCCACAAATGGGGGGCCGGCAAACGCTTCGACGAAGTCATCACCGATATGCCGATCGCCAGCGGGCCGTACAAGATCGCACGCGTCGACTTCGGTCGCGAAATCACCTACGAACGCGACCGCAATTACTGGGCGCGCGACCTCAATGTGCGACGCGGGCTCTACAACTTCGACCGCATCAACTACCGCCTCTACAAGGACACCACGGCGCAGACCGAAGCCTTCATGGCCGGCGAGTTCGACTTCATCCAGGTGTTCATCTCGCGCGAATGGAACCGCCGCTACAAGGGGCCAAAATTCGACTCCGGCGCCATCGTCAAGAAGCTCTTCCCGATGGGTGGCGCGGGCAATTTCCAGGCCTTCATGCTCAATAACCGGCGCGACAAATTCAAGGACATCCGCGTGCGCCGCGCCATCGGTCTGGCGATGGATTACGAGTGGATGAACCGCCAGCTGTTCTTCAACGCCTACACACGCATGAACAGCTATTTCGCCGCCAGCGACTACGAGGCCAAGGGCCTGCCCGATGCCGCCGAGCTGGCCGTGCTCGAACCGCTGCGCAGCAAGCTGCGCCCCGAAGTGTTCACCACGCCGGCGCCGCTGCAACCGACCACCACACCGCCGGGCAGCCTGCGCGACAATCTGCGCCAGGCGCGCGCCCTGCTCGCCGAGGCTGGCTGGACCTATCGCGACGGCGCGCTACGCAATGCCAAGGGCGAAGTGTTCCGCGTCGAATTCCTCGACGAAGCGCTAAGCCACGGCCGCTACATCACCCCCTTCATGCAGGCGCTGAACAAGCTCGGCATCGAAACCACATTCAAGGTCGGCGACTTTGCCTCGGTCAAGCGCCGCTATGACGCCTACGACTTCGACATTGCCACGCTCTCTCTCGAAGGCTTCAACACGCCCGGCAAGGAATTGCCGGATCGTTACGGCTCGAAAGCCGCCGCCACCGAGGGCACTTACAACTACGCCGGGATCAGCGACCCGGCCGTCGATGCGCTGATCGAGCTGGTGCAAAAGGCACACGCGCGCGACGAGTATGTCACCCGTCTGCGCGCCCTGGACCGTGTCTTGCGTCACGGCTACTACATCGTGCCGCACTGGTTCGTGAGCAATTTCCGCAGCGCTTATCGCGGTGGCAAGTTCGCCTATCCTGCGGTGTCGCCGCGCTACTACATGGTCGACAGCTGGGTCATCACCACCTGGTGGCAAGACCCCAAGGCCGGAGCACACTGAGATGTATGCCTATATCCTCAAACGCCTGCTGCTGATGCTGCCGACCCTGTTCGGCGTGATCTGCATCACCTTCTGCGTGATCCAGTTCGTGCCCGGCGGTCCGGTTGAACAAGTCATCGCCGAAATGCAGGGCAAGGGCGCACGCGGTGGCGAAGCTGCGGCATCGGGCGGCGCCTACCGTGGCCGCCAGGGCGTCGATCCCAAACAGGTGGAAGAGATCAAGAAGATCTACGGCTTCGACAAGCCCGCGCCGGAACGCTTCTGGCAGATGATCGGCCAGTTCGCGCGCTTCGATCTGGGGCGCAGCTTCCTGCACAACAAGAGCGTGTGGGCGCTGATCAAGGAGAAGCTGCCGGTGTCGATGAGTCTCGGCCTGTGGACCTTCTTCTTCGTCTATCTGATCTCGATTCCGCTGGGCATCCTCAAGGCGGTGCGCGCCGGCTCGCGTTTCGATACCGCCAGCACCTTCATCGTGCTGCTCGGCCATGCGGTGCCCAGCTTCGTGCTCGGCGTGGTGTTGCTGGTACTGTTTGGCGGCGGCAGCTTCGTGCAGTGGTTCCCGTTCCGCGGCCTGGTGTCCTCCAACTGGGAAGAGCTGAGCCTGCTCGGCCGCATCACCGACTACCTGTGGCACATCACCTTGCCGGTGACGGCGATGGTGCTGGGCAGCTTCGCAGTGACCACCCTGCTGACCAAGAATTCGGTGCTGGAAGAAATCCACAAGCAATACGTGCTCACCGCGCGCGCCAAGGGTCTGGGCGAAGGCCAGGTGCTGTGGCGGCATGTGTTCCGCAATGCGCTGATTCCGATCATGACCGGTTTTCCGGCCGCCTTCATCGGCGCCTTCTTCACCGGCTCGCTACTCATCGAGACCCTGTTCTCGCTCGATGGTCTGGGCCTGCTGTCGTATGAATCGGTCATTCGCCGCGATTACCCAGTGGTGCTCGGCAGCCTGTTCCTGTTCACCCTGATTGGCCTGTTCACCACGCTGATTCGCGACCTCGCCTATCTGTGGGTGGACCCGCGCGTGAGGTTCGACTGATGGCGCCCGGCATCGCTTCGCCTCAAACCCCGGCCCGCCGCGCCTGGCGTCGCTTCCGCGCGCACCGCATCGGCTTTTACAGTCTGTGGATCTTCCTCGCGCTGTTCGCGCTGAGCCTCTGCGCGGAAGTCATCTCCAATGACAAACCGCTGCTGGCGCGCTACGAGGGACACTGGTATCTGCCGATTTTCCAGAACCTGCCGGAAACCACTTTCGGCGGCGACTTCGAAACGCCGACCGATTTTCTCGACCCCTTCATCCAGCAGCAGTTTGCCAAGCCCGGCAATCTCGCCTTCTACCCGCCCAATCGCTACCACTACAGCACCATCAACTACTTCGCGCCGGTTCCCAACCCGGCGCCACCAGGCGCGACCAATCTGCTCGGCACCGATGATCGCGGCCGCGATCTCTTTGCGCGCCTGCTCTATGGCTTTCGCGTCTCGGTGCTGTTCGCGCTGGCGGTGACCGGCGTCTGCGCGGCCTTCGGCATTTTCTACGGCGCGCTGCAAGGCTATCTGGCGGGCTGGACCGACATTCTCATGGAGCGCTTCGTCGAAATCTGGAACGCCATGCCCACGCTGTACATGCTGATCATCTTCTCGGCGCTGTTCTCGCCCAGCGTGTGGCTGCTCATCGGCCTGCTTGCGCTGTTCGGCTGGATGGGCATTGCCGCCTATGTGCGTGCCGAGTTCCTGCGCAACCGCACCCTGGACTACGTGCGCGCGGCACGCGCGCTGGGCCAGCGCAATCACATCATCATCTGGCGCCACATCCTGCCCAACAGCCTGACGCCGGTGGTCACCCTGATTCCCTTCGAAATGGCCGCCTCGATTGCCGCACTGACCAGTCTGGATTTCCTCGGCCTCGGCGTGCCGCCCGGCACTCCCAGCCTGGGCGAGCTGCTCAACCAGGGCAAGGAAGGGCTCGACGCCTGGTGGATCTCGCTGTTCACCTTCGGCGTGCTGGCCACCACGCTGTTGCTGCTGATCCTCATTGGTGACGCACTGCGCGATGCGCTGGATCCGCGCAAGCAGATTGCCGAGGTCGCGCCATGAGCCTGCTCGAAGTACGCAATCTGGATGTATTTTTCGGCGCTCGCCAGGTCGTCAAGGATGTCAGCTTCAGCCTAGAAGCCGGCGAAAAGCTCGCTCTGGTCGGTGAGTCCGGCTCAGGCAAAACGGTCACCGCGCAATCCATCCTGCGCCTCGTCGAGGGCGCCCGCCTCGCCGGCCAGATCAACTTTGCCGGACGCGATGTACTGACGATGAATACGCCGCAGCTGCGCGCCCTGCGCGGCGGCGAAGTGGCGATGATCTTCCAGGAGCCGATGAGCGCGCTCAACCCGGTGATGAGCATCGGCGCGCAGATCATGGAAGTGCTGCAGCTCCACAAAGGTTTGACGCGCAGCGAGGCACGCGCCGGCGCAATCGCGGCGCTGGAGCGTGTCGGCGTGCCCGAAGCAGCGCGGCGCATCGAACAGTTCCCGCACCAGCTCTCGGGCGGCCAGCGCCAGCGCGCGATGATCGCCATGGCCCTGGCCTGCGAACCCAAGCTGCTGATCGCCGACGAGCCGACCACCGCGCTGGATGTGAGCATCCGCCTGCAGATCCTCGAACTGCTCGATCAGCTGCGTGCCGAAACCGGCATGGCGATCCTGATCATCACCCACGACCTCAACCTGGTGCGCCGCTTTGCCGACCGCGTCGCGGTGATGGAGCGCGGCGTCCTCGTCGAGCAAGGCCGCCGCGAGACGGTGATGGAAGCGCCGCAGCATCCCTACACCCAGCGCTTGCTGGCCAGCCGTCCGCAGCGCGATGTCGGCGCCGTGGGCGCAGGCTGCGTGCTCAGCGCGCGCGAGCTGTGCGTCGATTACCCGGTGCCGCGTCCGGGCCTCTCCGGCTTGTTCAGGCGCAATCAGTTCCGCGCCGTCGATCGGGCACAGCTTGAACTCGCCCCCGGCGAAACGCTGGGCATCATCGGCGAATCCGGTTCGGGCAAAACCTCGCTGGCCCTGGCCCTGCTCGACCTGCTGCCATCGACCGGCGAGATCCGCATCAAGGGCGAGCCCTGGCGCGCGGACGATGCGGCAACACGACGCGCCTTACGACGCACCGTGCAAGTGGTGTTCCAGGACCCGCTCTCCTCGCTGTCGCCGCGACTCTCCATCGCGCGCATCGTCGGCGAGGGCCTTGAAATCCACGAACCGGGCTTGTCGGCGGAAGCGCGTCGCGAACGTGTCGCGCAAGCCCTGCTCGATGTCGGCCTGTCGGAAGACGGCGCGACGGCCGCGCTGCTCGAACGCTATCCGCACGAATTCTCCGGCGGTCAGCGCCAGCGCATCGCGATTGCGCGCGCCCTGGTGCTGCGCCCCGACATCGTGGTGCTCGACGAACCGACCAGCGCCCTCGACGTGACCATCCAGCAACAGGTGCTGCAACTGCTCGGCGCGCTGCAGCGCAAGTACGGCCTGGCCTACGTGCTGGTGACGCATGACATCGATGTGATCCGCGCCATGGCGCATCGCGTCATCGTCATGAAAGACAGCCAGATGGTCGAGAGCGGCCCGCTCGACGAGATCCTGCACCACGCGCAGAACCCCTACACGCGCAAACTGATTGCAGCCAGTTTGCGCTGAGTCCATAGTTCGACGATGCGACTTTCTGCCACACTGTGCCCATGCAAGTCACACGTCTGACCCGCCGGCTGATTCATCTGCGCCAGGTGGCCCAGCACATCGATCAGCAGCTCGATAGCGCGCTGAAGCTGGGTGATCTGGCCGACATCGCCCATCTGTCGCGCTTTCATTTCGAGCGGGTGTTCGCCCACTACGCCGGTGAAAGTCCGCTGACGCGCGTACGCCGTCTGCGTCTGCTGCGCGCGCGCCAGCGCATCGAGCAAGGCGAAGTGAGCAGCTTGCTGGAGCTGGCGCTGGACAGCGGCTACAACTCGCCCGAAGCCTTCTCGCGCGCCTTCCGCGCCCAGTTCGGCTGCGCGCCGTCGCAATGGCCGCGCGCGGCAGCGCCCGAGACGCCACGCTTCCGCGTCACGCACTTGCCTGCCTTCGCCATCCAGTACATTCCCTTTCGCGGCAGCCTGCAGGACAGCCTGCACCCCTTCGACGAACTGCGCGCACGCGCCATGCTGCAGGACATCCCGCGCGAGCGGCGCAAAGGCTGGTGCGTGCAGTACTCGGGCCTGCATGCTGGCGAGACCGTGGAGCTACACGCAGCCCTGCTCTCCGAGCGCCTGGGCACGCGCATCAAGCAGCTCTCGCTGGGCGAACTGCCGGGCGGCGAGTATGCGGTGATCAGCCTGCAAGGCAGCTATGCCCTGCCCGATCCGGCCACGCTGGCCGCGCGCATCTTGCAGGACACCGGCCGGCGAGCGGGCAACGGCCCGCTGTTGCGCAGTTTTCACAATGCGAGCTATCTGCCGGCCGAATTCGAAAAGCGCAGCGAGCTGTACGTCCCGCTGGCTAGTTAGGGCGTGTTCACATTCACCCGGCGGATTGCGTTGAAGTGCAGGGCTTGCCAAAAGCGGGCGTGCGACACAGTGCAGGGAGGCCCCCTGCACAAGGAGCGCAACGCAGTATGGCGAGCCCTGCACTTCAACCCTACGGGCGGGTACTGAATTGGCCGCAGCACAGCGTTGCAGCTCCTCGTCAGGGGGCCACCCTGACAGCGTCGCTGCGCCTTGTTCTGCGCCCAATTCAGTACCCGCGCAACCGTCGCGTGAATCTGAACACGCCCTAAAGCGCAATTGCAGTCATGCATCAAACAGCCACTTGGCCGATGATGCGACAATCAAGGCCGTACCCAAAAAAACCAGATCCAGGAGACAGCGTGAATACCACGATCGATAAAGTCCTCATCAGCGCCTTCTGCCTGTCGCTCAGCGCCGCCGCGTTGGCCGACGTGCAACTGAGCGGCAAAACGCTCGCCGGCGCGAGCATCACACTGAGCGACAGCCAAGCCAAACATTTGAGCACCACGGCCGATGCACAGGGCAACTACAAGCTCAACATCGAAGGCCTCAGCGCCCCATTGATGCTGGTTGCCGAAACCAGTGACAAGCAGTTTGTCAGCATCGTGCCCAGCCTCGCCGCCGGCACCGCCAACATCAATGCGCTGACCGATCAGATCGCTTCCGATGTAGCGCAGGAATTCAAATTCGTCGGCCCCGTCGGGCTGGCCAAGTCGGGCAAGGCACCGGCCGTCAGCGTCGACTCGATCAAAGCCAAGACCGCTGCGCTGCGTGTGAGCCTGGCGCCGGCCCTGCAGGAGAGCGGACTCGATGCCAACAGCTTTGATCCGCTCAGCGCGCCGGTGCAAGGCGCGCTGGCCGACATCCTCGCCATCCTCGGCCACAACCGTGGTTACGAGCCCAAGAGCGGCGAGCGCGCCGACACCAGCCTCTACGACCCCTACTTCCGCGAAGTCACGCGCTTTGCGCCGTTCAGCCTGAAGAAGGCGCAGGCCGATCTACGCGACATCAATGCCAAGGACGTGGTGCGCGTCTTCATCGCCGGCGACTCGACGGCCAGCAATTACGATCCGCAAGTGCTGCCGCGCATGGGCTGGGGTCAGGTGTTCCAGCGCAAGATCAAGGACGGCGCGGCGGTGCGCGTGGTCAATGTGGCGCAATCGGGGCGCAGCTCGCGCAGCTTCATCAACGAGGGCTGGTTCGGCATGATTGCCGCCAACATCCGCAAGGGCGACTATCTGCTGGTGCAGTTCGGCCACAACGACGAGAAGTGCGGCAACAATCCGGTGGCGCCGCCGCCCGCACGTGATGGCATCGACATCGCCAATCTGTGCACCTATCCGGGCAACAGCGCCGACATCCCGGCCGAGATGTCCTTCCGCAAGACGCTTGAAAAGTACATCAAGCTGGCGCAAGACAAGGGTGCCACGCCGGTGCTGATCACCCCGGTGACGCGTCGCAGCTTCAAGAGCGGCCAGATCGGCGGCACCACCCACACCTACAGCAAGGGCCTGTTCCCCGGCGATTACTCGCAAACCATCCGCGACACCGCCCAGGCCAACAAGGTCGCCCTGGTCGATCTGGATGCGCGCAGCATGGCGTTCTTCAATCAGGTCGGCGAAGAGGCCTCGCTCGACTACTACCTGGCTGTCGACACCACCAAGTATCCGTACTACGTGGGTCTGACCGGCGCACGTAACAAGCCGGACAATACCCACTTCCAGGAACGTGGCGCCGAAACGGTGGCCGGCCTGGTGGCCGATGGTCTGCGCGAAGCCGGCCTGCCGCTGGCCAAGGAACTCAAGCCCTGATCGCTTAAGGGCATGAAAAAGCCAGCCGCGCAGGCGGCTGGCTGTGCAAGATCAGGCTGAGTCAGGACTTCAGCAAAGCCTCGACGGCGGCCAGCGAAGCAATCTCGCTTTGCGGATGCATGCCACGCACCAAGTGCATCACCTGCGGCAAGCTGCAACTCCCGCACGACGCCCAGGGGCGCAGATAGGCACCGCCGCCGGGTAAATCACTGCGCCGCAGCGCGCTGCCATCGGCGGCGAAGAACAGCACCTCGCTACCCGCCGCAGCAGCTGCCACAAGCGCCTGCGCTTCGCCGTCAAACGCGCCGAGCACGGCATCATCAACCGAATAGGTGAAGATCAGCATCTGCTGTCGCGCCGCTTTTCAGCAGCGCGCCCTCGCCATCAAAGTGCCGCGCTGAGCTGCGGCACGAGCTCGAACAGATCGCCGACCAGGCCGTAGTCTGCAACCTGGAAGATGGCGGCATCCGGATCCTTGTTGATCGCCACGATCACCTTGGAATCCTTCATACCCGCCAGATGCTGGATCGCCCCGGAAATGCCGATGGCAAAATACAGCTCGGGCGCCACCACCTTGCCGGTCTGGCCGACCTGGCTGTCGTTCGGCGCAAAGCCGGCATCGACCGCCGCACGCGAGGCGCCGACGGCGCCACCGAGCTTGTCGGCCAGGGGTTCGAGCAGGGCATGGAAATTCTCTGCGCTGCCCAGGGCACGACCGCCCGACACCACCACGCGCGCCGCACCGAGATCCGGCCGCGCCGAGACGCTCAGCTCGCGGTCGAGCAGACGCGTCACGCCCAGATCCGGGCCTGCCGGCGCCGCTTCGATGGGCGCTGCGCCGCCTTCGGCAGCCACCGGATCAAATGCAGATGTGCGCACCGTCAGCAGCTTGACCGGCTCGGCACTCTGCACCGTGGCAATCGCATTGCCGGCGTAGATCGGCCGCACGAAGGTGTCGGGCGCTTCGATGGCGATGATGTCGGAAACCTGGGCCACATCCAGCAAAGCTGCCAGACGCGGACCGAGGTTCTTGCCGAAGCTGCTCGCCGGCAAGAGCACATGGCTGTAACTGCCGGCCAGCTGAGCCAGGGCGACGGCGAGGTTTTCAGCCGTCTGATCGGCGTAGTGCGGCGCATCGATGACGCGCACCTTGGCAAGGCCCGGAATCTTGGCGGCGGCCTCGGCAGCCGCCGCGCAAGCGCCGCCGGCCACCAGCAGATGGATCTCGCCACCCAGCTGCTGCGCCGCGGCCAGGGTATTGAGTGTTGCCGCATGGATGCGGCTGTTGTCGTGTTCAGCGATAACCAGGATCGTCATTTCATCTCTCCTCAGATCACTTTGGCTTCGTCACGCAGGCGCGCCACCAGCTCGGCAACGCTGGCCAGCTTGACGCCCGCCGCGCGCACCGGCGGTTCAACTACGCGCAGGGTCTTCAGACGCGGCGTGACATCCACACCCAGCGCCTCCGGCGTCAGTGTGTCGAGCGGCTTTTTCTTGGCCTTCATGATGTTCGGCAGGCTGGCGTAACGCGGCTCGTTGAGGCGCAGATCCGCCGTCACCACGGCCGGCAGGCTGATCTGCAGGCGTTCCAGACCGCCATCGATCTCGCGCGTCACGGTCAGCTGTCCGTCACCCGGAACCAGCTTGGAGGCAAAGGCGGCCTGTGGCCAACCCAGCATCGCCGCCAGCATCTGGCCGGTCTGGTTGGCATCGTCATCAATCGCCTGCTTGCCCATGATCACCAGCTGCGCGGCTTCCTTGAGCGCCACCGCCTTGATCAACTTGGCCACGGCCAACGGCTGCAGCTCGGCAGCGGTCTCGACCAGCACGGCACGATCGGCGCCCATCGCCATGGCGGCGCGCAGCGTGTCCTGGCAAGCGCCAATGCCGCAGCTGATCACCACGACCTCACTGGCGACGCCGGCTTCGCGCAAGCGCATGGCTTCCTCGACGGCGATCTCGTCGAAGGGGTTCATCGACATTTTCACGTTGGCCAGATCAACACCGCTCTGATCAGCCTTGACGCGGATCTTCACGTTGTAATCGACCACCCGTTTGACTGGCACCAGCACTTTCACTTCGTTCTCCTGATCGGCTTGTTGCGCACGAAAGCGGCAAGTATCGCACCGCAGCAGGAGCCAAGGCACATAACCGCGCGTTATCGATCAATCCCGATACCTCAAGCCTTTACAAATCGACACACAAGCTTTCCTGGCCGCAACACACCTCAACAAGGCACAGGCATACGATGAGCTCCTCAGATTTCCCATCACATCTATTCAAAGAGGATGATTATGAAAACCACACACACCCTCGTTTCAGCAAGTCTGCTGGCGCTCTTCGCCAGCACGGCTGCGCTGGCCCAGCAATCTGCTCCGGCCAGCGACGCACCGGTTCGTCATCGTGTCGAGATTCGCATCAAGGATGCCGACACCGACAAGGACGGCTTCATCTCGCGCGCCGAAGCTGAAAAAGGCCTGCCACAGCTGTTCGCCCACTTCGACGAAGTCGATACCAACAAGGACGGCAAAATCTCGGCCAGCGAGCTCAAGGCCATGGCCCGCCGCATGCCGCCGCGTAAGGAGCCCGGACCGCAGAGCATGCCTCGGATGCATGCCATGCACATGATGCACGGCATGCCCGGTGGGCCAGGCATGTACGGCATCGGCCAGGTCATCACACGCGAAGAGCTGGTGCAACGCAATCTGCGCATGCTGCAGGACTTCGATGAAGCCGACACCGACAAGGACGGCAAGCTCAGCCGTGAAGAAGTGAGAGCCTGGCACGAGAAGATGCGTTCAGAGCTGCCGCGCCCGCCGCAAGGTGGCGAGCTGCCGCCCCCGCCCCGCAAGTAATTGCGCTGGCGCAAATACGCTGCAGCGCAAGCGCGGCAAACAAAGCGCTCAGATAGAATGAACTGTCTCTGCCTTGGGTAGTCCCAATCGCAGTCTGTTCATCCTATCTGACACCTCACATGATCGCCTTGCGCCTGCTTCCGCCCCGCCTCGTCTTTCTGGCCGTCTTCCTCGGCTGTGCAGCCCTGCTCAGCTTCGGACTCTATCTGCAGCATGCCAAAGGTATCGAACCCTGTCCGCTGTGCATCCTGCAACGCTATGCCTTTGCCAGCGCCGGCTTGATTGCTTTGCTGGGCGCACTGCTCAATCCGCGCGGTCTCTTGCTCAAGACCTGGGGCATCGTGCTCGCGGCCAGCGCACTTGCGGGTGGCAGCGTGTCGGTGCGACAGATCTGGCTGCAGCACAATCCGCCCTCGGTCAGCACCTGCGGTCCTGACCTGAGTTACATGGTCAGCCGCTTCCCGCTCTCTGACGTACTTCCCAAGCTGTTCCGTGGTGAAGGTGATTGCGCCAAGATTGACTGGACCTTCCTCGGTTTCTCGATCGCCGAATGGTCTGTGCTGTGCTTCTCCGTGCTGGTCCTGATCGGCCTCTGGCAAGCCCTGCGCAACCCCCTTGCGGCGCACGCACGGCGCTAAGAATTTCACATGGCGCAACGCAGTCTTCTCCAGTAAGATTGCGCGATGCGAAATTCAAAACAAGATAGCCCCCCCGAAGAGGACACAGAGAGCAAGGAAGCGCGCGGCTCGATCCAGGTGATCGACCGCATGATGAGCCTCATCAATACCCTGGCCAGCGAGCCCGAACCGCTCGGACTCAAACAGCTGGCACTGGGCACCGGCCTGCATCCATCGACGGCCCACCGCATCCTGGCAACACTGGGCAACAGCGGTTTCATCGAACGCACCGACGCCGGGGCCTACCGCCTCGGCATCCGCTTGCTGGAGCTGGGCAATCTCGTCAAGTCACGCATCTCGCTACGCGAAACCGCCATGGCCGCGATGCTGCGCTTGCATGCGCAGACCGGCGAAAGCATCAATCTGGGGATGCGCAACGGCGATGAGATTGTCTATGTCGAGCGCACCTCCAGTGGCCGCTCGGCCGTACGCATCGTGCACATCGTCGGCGCACGCGCGCCACTGCATGTCACGGCAACCGGCAAGCTGTTCCTGGCCGAGGAAAATGCCGAGAGCAATCGCGCCTACGCCGAGCGCACCGGCCTGCCGGCCAGCACGCAGGCATCGATCACCTCACTGAGCGAGCTGCAACAGGAGCTTGAACGTGTCCGCCGGCATCGCCTGGCGTATGACATGGATGAGGTGGAGGTCGGGGTGCGCTGCATCGCTGCGGGTATTCGCGACGACAGCGGCACCTTGATCGCCGGACTGTCGCTGTCTACACCCAGCGAACGCTTCAACCCAGACTGGGCGCCGGTGGTGCGGGATACAGCGCTGGAGATTTCCCGCGCGCTGGGCTACATCCCGCCCGACAAGACTTAGTTAACGCGGCTGGCGGTCGTGAGGCTGGCCAGACGCGCCGGCGTCATCGCGTTCTCGACCCAACGACGGATGCGATTGGCATCGGCAACACGGGTGTAGCGCCCCCAGGAGTCGAGCAGCACGATCGCCGTGGGGCGATTGGCCAGCATGGCATTCATCACCAGGCACTTGCCCGATTCGTTGATATAACCGGTCTTCGACAGATTGATCTGCCAGTCCGAATTACGCACCAAGGCATTGGTGTTGTGGAAGCTGCGTTCACGACCATTGAGCTTCACCGAGTACTCAGCCGTGGTCGTGAAATTGCGGATCAGCGTGTAACGTGACGCGGCGGTAGTCATCACCACCAGATCACGCGCCGAGGCGACATTGTTCTTGTTGAGACCGATGGAGTCGTAAAACCGCGTCTCGTGCAAACCCAGTGACAGCGCCTTGCGATTCATCGCTTCAATGAAAGCACTCAGGCCGCCGGGGTAGGAGCGTCCAAGCGCCGAGGCCGCGCGATTCTCGGAGGCCATCAGCGCCAGACGCAGCATGTCTTCACGACTCAGACGCGTGCCCACCGGCAGGTGCGAGCTGGTGCCCTTCAAACGGTCAACGTCATCATTGGTAACCGTCAAGATTTCATTCATGTCGAGGTTGGCATCGAGTACCACCATGGCCGTCATCAACTTGGTGATGGAGGCAATCGGCTGTGCCAGATCCGCGTTTTTCTCCAGCAGCACCTTGCCCGAGCTAAGGTCCTGCACGACAAAAGCGGATGAACGGATCAGCGGATTGCCTTCACTATCCACATCACGCTCGACCGGACGACGTGCAGCGCTCTTGCGCACGGACTCCGGCGCGCGACTGCGCGCGCGCTTGACCACCGCAGGCTTGATGACACGTTCATGACGAACCTTGCTTTGACTCTTGCGCGGCGCGGCATCTGTTTCTGCAGACCAGACTGCAGTAAGCGCCACAAGTGCACTCAACATCAAAGACAGGGTTCTACTCAGGGACATGCTCAACCTCTATGAAACAACAAAGCCGCCAAATTGTAGCAATACTTAAGAAAACTAGACACATAGAAGTCATAGTTCGTGCACTTTCAAAACACTGACGACGCACAAAAACAAACGACCGTCACAAGCGGACGGTCGTTTGCTGCAGACGCTGCGGGCGAAGTGCTTCAGCGGCCGGCTTCCGCCACGGTGAGTGCAGTCATGTTGACGATGCGACGCACTGTCGCCGTTGGCGTCAGGATGTGCACGGGCTTCGATGCGCCAAGCAGGATCGGACCGATGGTCATACCCTCGCCCGCGGAAGTCTTGAGCAGGTTGAAGGCAATGTTGGCCGCATCGAGCGTGGGGAAGATCAGCAGGTTAGCGTCCTCGCGCATCTTGGCATTGGGGAAGATCTGCAGACGCGTGCTTGCATCCAGCGCCGCATCACCATGCATCTCGCCCTCGACTTCGATGTCCGGACGCCGAGCCTGCAGCAGCTGGAAGGCCTCGCGCATCTTCAGTGCCGTGGGTGTGTCGTCGGTCCCGAAACTTGAATGCGACAACAGGGCCAGCTTGGGCGTGATGCCGAAGCGGCGCAGCTCTTCGGCGGCCAGGCAGCTCATCTCGAAAATCTGCTCTGCACTGGGATCGTAGTTGACGTAGGTATCGCACAAAGCCACCGTGCGGCCTGGCAGCACCAGCAGGTTCATCGCGTAAAAGTGCTTCACACCCTCGCGACGCCCCAGCACAGTATCGATCAGCTTCAGATGCTGGTTGTGCATGCCGTAGGTGCCACAGATCATGCCGTCTGCGTAACCGAATTTGAGCATCAGCGCACCGATCAGCGTGGTGCGGCGACGAACCTCACGCTTGGCGTACTCCACCGACACACCCTGGCGTTCCATCAGACTGTGATAGTGCTTCCACAGCTCACGGTAACGCGGATCGGAGTCCTGATTGACGAGCTCGAAATCGATCTCCGGGCGCATGCGCAAACCGAAACGTTCGATGTACATGTTGATCACGTCAGGACGCCCGATCAGCAGCGGCCGGGCCAGGCCCTCGTCCACCACCGCCTGCACCGCACGCAACACGCGCTCGGACTCGCCCTCTGCGAAAATGATGCGCTTGGGCGAACGCTTGGCGGCGGAAAACACCGGCTTCATGATCAAGCCAGACTGCCAGACGAAATTATTGAGCTGTTGGGTGTACGCCTCCCAATCCTCGATCGGCCGCGTCGCGACGCCCGACTCCATGGCTGCGCGAGCCACGGCGGGTGCAATCTTGACGATCAGGCGCGGATCAAAAGGCTTGGGAATGATGTATTCGGGACCGAAGGCACAGGCCTGGTTGCCATAGGCCGCAGCAACGATATCGGAAGCCTCGACCTGGGCCAGCTCGGCAATGGCGCGCACAGCGGCGAGCTTCATCGCATCATTGATCGTCGTCGCGCCAACATCCAGCGCGCCGCGGAAGATGAACGGGAAGCACAGCACGTTGTTGACCTGGTTCGGATAGTCCGAACGCCCTGTCGCGATGATCGCATCAGTGCGCACAGCCTTGGCCTGGTCGGGCAGGATCTCCGGCACCGGATTGGCCAGCGCGAAAATCAGCGGGCTCGGCGCCATCTTGGCCACCATCTCGGGTTTGAGCACCCCCGCGGCCGAGAGCCCGAGGAATACGTCAGCGCCCTCGATCACCTCGCCCAAGGTCCGCGCGTCCGTCACCTTGGCGTAACGCGCCTTGATCGGCTCCATTTCCTCGATGCGGCCCTCGTACACCAGGCCCTTGATATCGGTCACCCAGATGTTCTCGACGGGGATGCCGAGCATCACCAGCAGGTCCAGACAGGCCAGCGCAGCAGCACCAGCGCCGGAGGTCACCACCTTGACCTCATCAAGCCCCTTGCCCATCAGGCGCAGGCCATTGAGCACCGCCGCGCCGACCACGATGGCCGTGCCGTGCTGATCATCATGGAACACCGGAATGCTCATGCGCTCGCGCAGCTTGCGCTCGATGTAGAAGCACTCGGGCGCCTTGATGTCTTCCAGATTGATGCCGCCGAAAGTCGGCTCCAGCGAGGCGATGATGTCGATGAGCTTGTCAGGATCGCGCTCGTCGATCTCGATGTCGAAGACGTCGATACCGGCAAACTTCTTGAACAGGACGCCCTTGCCTTCCATCACCGGCTTGGCCGCCAGCGGGCCGATGGGACCAAGTCCCAGCACGGCAGTACCATTGGTGACGACACCAATGAGATTGGCGCGCGCAGTCAGCTCGCTGACCTGCTTGGGATCATCGACGATGGCGTCGCAAGCGGCGGCAACACCCGGTGAATAGGCTAGAGAGAGATCGCGCTGATTGGTCAGAGCCTTGGTCGGAGTAACCGAGATTTTGCCGGGGCGGCCCTGGCGGTGGTATTCCAGCGCTGCCGCGCGAATTCTTTCATCCATGAAGCACCTCTTTGATCATTGGCGAGTGCGAGTGCACGCACGCATACTGGCGCGCAAGCGCGCTAACGCCCGATCATTGTACGGTCTGCATGGGCCGGCTTCCACCCGATAGCCTTGTTACATCGTGGAAATCCACACCTTGCTACCGCGAACCGCTTGGCGCGATCAACCCGGATTAGCCACCGCAACCGCTTGTGCAGCCGGTGCCCGCACCGCGGCCGGCGCGGCATTCTCGGCCAGCTCGGTGCGCACCGCACCGAACTTCATGATTTGACGGAAGCGCTCAAGCTCGTTCATCACCTTGCTTGCGTAGGCCATGTCATTGACATCCGAAACGCCGCCATACTGCTGCAGCGCGGGCTCCAGCGCGCCAGCACTGCGCAGGTAGTCACGCAGGATACGGGCGCCGACACGGATGTTCTCGGCAGGCTCCAGCAAGGCGGTTGCGCCGCGTGCGGCGTCGATCTTGTCCTGATGGAAGCGTGGAATGATTTGCATCAGCCCCTGCGCGCCGAACACGCTTTCAGCCATCGGATTGAAACCCGACTCCACTGACGTGACCGCCAGGATCAGCACCGGATCGACATGGGCCAGACGGCCCTCGTGAATGGCGGTACGAACCAGCTGCTCAAGGCCCGAACCAGCCACCTTGTGGCGCTTGGCAATGTACTGCACGAGCCGGCTGTATTCAGCGGGCAGCTTGGCCACATCGGGCGTTGCTTCCAGCTCGGCGCCGGCGCTGGCTTCGGCCAGATCACTGGCAGCCGACTTCTCGGCATCAATCCAGGTGCGCGGATCAAAACCTGCCACACCATGCAAAGCGTATTGATAACTGGCGGCGACCGCCACCATGATGCCCACCACCAGCAAACTACCATGGGCGAAGTTGAGGACAAAGCTGGCGGCGTAGCGCGCAAACTGTTGCAAGTATTTACTGTCAGTCATGCAAACTCCACGAGTCCATGCCGCTGCGCTTGCGCACAGGGAGAACCCGATCAACAAACGACCGGGCACAGCATGGACAGATCAGGACAGATGTACCCGGCAAAAACACAGGCCTCTGTCTCGTTTTGAAACACACAGTCCACTGCCTTGCAGTGACCGGCCGATTGACAAGGACGCTCGAGAACCCGCTTGCCGCGTCAGCCGCGTTGCTTCACGGATACTGGTTGCACTGCGCGGAGATGACCGCCACAAGCAACTCGTTTGTCATTTTTTTGACTTGCCCGCATCAATACGAGCGCTTTGAAGATGAGAGTAGTTTATTGATTTGATTAAGGATTGTCAATCGGCCCGGAACGCACGACATAGCGTCACCTATGATATTGACATTACCCCAAAAGCGCTGCCACTAAGATGAAAACGCGGCATCAGCGGAAATAAAAAGGGGATGCACATGCATCCCCTTTTTTTGGCTCACCGCAGACTCGCTCAGGACGGACGCGAACCCGAAGGGAACGGCCACGCAGCCGTCGGATTGAGCGAAGACTTCAGGCCCGGCGTTGCTGCAGTCGAGGGCGTCGGCTTGGCAGCTTCTGCTGCAGCGGGCGCTTCGGCAGCAGGCGCTGCTTCGGGTGCAGGAGCGGCCGCGGCAGGAGCTTCAGCAGGCGCTGCCGGCGCAGGCTCCGATTTGGGCGCAGCGGCCTTCTTGGTGGCAGCCTTCTTCGGTGCCGGATTCTTGGCAGCAGGCTTCTTCACCGCAGCAGGCTTGGCTGCAACCTTCGGCGCAGCAGCAGGCTTGCTGGCAGCGGGCTTGGTAGCAGCCTTCTTGGCGGCGGGCTTGGCAGCCTTGGCCGGCGCCGCCTTCACTGCAGCCTTCTTCACCTCCGCCTTGGCAGGCTTGGCGGCCTTGGCAGGTGCAGCAGCCTTCGCAGCCGGCTTGGCGGCGGCCTTCTTCACAGCAACGGGCTTGGCGGCAGCTTTAGCCGGCGCGGCCTTCTTGGCAGCAACAGGCTTGGCGGCCTTGGTGACCTTAGCAGCCTTGGCGGGTGCTGCGGCAGCCTTCTTGGCGGCCGGTTTTGCGGCGGGCTTAGCAGCAGCCTTGACAAGCTTCGCTGCCTTGGCGGGCGCAGCGGCCTTCTTGGCGGCAACCGGCTTGGCAGCCTTCACGACCTTGGCGGCCTTAGCAGGCACTGCAGCCTTCTTGGCGACCGGCTTGGCGACCTTGGCAGCCTTGACCGGAGCCGCCTTCTTGGCGGCAACAGGCTTGGCAGCCTTCACGACCTTGGCAGCCTTGGCGGGCGCTGCGGCGGCCTTCTTGGCGACCGGCTTGGCGGCCTTGACCGGAGCGGCCTTCTTGGCGGCGACGGGCTTGGCGGCCGGCTTGGCAGCTTTGACCGGCTTTGCTGCGGCCTTTGCGACCACGGCCTTCTTTGCCACGGCCTTGACCGGCGCAGCCTTCTTGGCAGCGGCCGGCTTGGCGGCGGGTTTGGCTGCAGCTTTCGCTGCAGGCTTGGCCACAACCGTCTTGGCCTTGGGCTTGCTGGTGGACTTCGTTGCCATAACACACCTCCTTTGCTAGTCGCCGGGTTGCACACCCAACACGAGGAAAGCACTGCCAGCCTGGCGAGCTGGAAGCACGTTTGCCGCGCTACCGCGCAGCGCTGGAAAAGCCGTCAAAAACACAAAAGCGGTACGCCGGGCGCCTCGCATGAGACACCACGACGTACCGCTGTTGAAAAATACTTGAAAGAATCAGTCCCAACTCAAGGTCCCGCCCGTCTGATACTCGATCACACGGGTCTCGAAAAAGTTGCGTTCCTTCTTGAGGTCGAGCATTTCGCTCATCCACGGGAAGGGGTTTTCTGCGCCCGGGTAGATCGCATCGATGCCGATCTGCTGGCAACGGCGATTGGCAATGAAGCGCAGGTATTCCTTGAACATCGATGCATTCAGACCCAGCACACCACGCGGCATGGTGTCTTCGGCATAGCGATATTCGAGCTCGACACCATGCTGGATCAGCTCACGGATTTCCTGACGGAAAGCAGCAGTCCAGAGGTGCGGATTTTCAAGCTTGATGGTGTTGATCAGGTCGATGCCGAAATTGCAGTGCATCGACTCGTCACGCAGGATGTACTGGTATTGCTCAGCCGCGCCGGTCATCTTGTTCTGACGGCCCAAGGCGAGAATCTGTGCGAAGCCCACATAGAAGAAGATGCCTTCCATGATGCATGCGAAGACGATCAGTGAGCGCAGCAGGGTCTGATCGGCCTCGGGCGTGCCGGTCTTGAAATTGGGATCGGTCAGCGTATCGATGAAGGGCACCAGGAATTCATCCTTGGCGCGGATGCTCGACACTTCATGATAGGCATTGAAGATCTCGCCTTCGTCCAGACCCAGCGACTCGACGATGTATTGGTAGGCATGCGTGTGGATGGCTTCTTCGAAAGCCTGGCGCAGCAGGAACTGACGGCACTCGGGCGCCGTGATGTGACGGTAGGTGCCCAGCACAATGTTATTGGCAGCCAGCGAATCAGCAGTGACGAAGAAACCCAGATTGCGCTTGACGATGCGGCGCTCGTCTTCGGTCAGGCCGTTGGGATCTTTCCACAGCGCGATGTCACGCGACATGTTGATCTCTTGCGGCATCCAGTGATTGGCGCAGGTCGACAGATATTTTTCCCAGGCCCATTTGTACTTGAAGGGCACCAGTTGATTGACGTCGGTCGCGCCGTTGATGATGCGCTTGTCAGCGACATTGATGCGACGCATTGCCTCGGCATCATCGGCAACTGCGGCAGACGACATCGCCCCCGTCGGCGTACGCGTTGCCTGCGGCAGGGAGGAAACATTTTGCAGCCCGGTCTTCAATGAATCGGGGCTTGCAAGATCGAAGTCGTTGTCGAAGTTCAGCATGCCATTATCCTTTAGATGATTTTGCATTCGAATGCAAATAATTTCTACACCAACTTGCAGGCCAATCGCCAAGCCTGGCGCGGCTCTCCGGGCAGCTTACCCGATTATCATAAGCACCAAACTCACCAAGACCCGCATGAAGCAATGCTTTGCACAAAAATCGCAGGTGCAACACAGCTTTGCAAACAGGTTTGGAAGGAATTTGCGCTAGACACAACACTTACGTGACCAGTTCGAACGCTCGCGAAATTTCTCTCGCGCGCACACGCGCTACGAACAGTGCGTGTGAGACAGCAGATTTGCATCGGCATGACCTGCGAGACGTAGCGCAAACCTGCTTCGCGAGAAGTCTTGCCGACACCGGCAAGACCTCTCGCTGTGCCTCAGTCATGCACGGCAGATCACTGGCAGGCTTCGCACTCGGGGTTGTCGATCGAGCAGAACTTCGCAGCCTCTGACGCGCCCTCGCCCGCCCCTGCCGCCAGCGCACCGCCGCTGACCGGCACAGCATTGAGCTCGCCGCCACGACCCGTAGACTTCTCGGCCGAGGTGGCACCCATGGCGCGCAGATAGTAGGTGGTCTTGAGACCGCGCAGCCATGCGAGCTTGTAGGTCTCGTCGAGCTTGCGACCCGAAGCACCGGCCATGTAGATGTTGAGCGACTGCGCCTGATCGATCCACTTCGAGCGACGTGCGGCCGCTTCGATGATCCAGCGCGTGTCGATCTCGAATGCGGTTGCATAGAGGCGACGCAGCTCTTCGGGAACACGGTCGATCTTGGCCAGCGAACCATCGAAGTACTTGAGGTCGGCGACCATGACTTCGTCCCACAGACCCAGCTTCTTCAGGTCTCGCACCAGGCTCTCGTTAGCCACCGTGAACTCGCCGGAGAGATTGGATTTGACGAACAGATTCTGGAAGGTCGGTTCGATGCAGGCATCCACCCCAACGATGTTGGAGATGGTCGCCGTCGGTGCGATCGCCACGCAGTTGGAATTGCGCATGCCAACCTGGGCGATACGGCTGCGCAACGCCTCCCAGTCCAGCGTCGTGCTGCGGTCGACTTCGAGGTAGCCGCCACGCTCCTGCTCCAGCAGGCTCAGCGTGTCGAGCGGCAGGATGCCGCGATCCCACAACGAGCCCTTGAACGAGGAGTAGCGACCGCGCTCTTCGGCCAGATCGGTCGATGCCCAGTAAGCGTAGTAGCACACCGCTTCCATCGAGCGGTCGGCGAACTCCACCGCAGCCTCCGAAGCGTAGGGAATGCGCTGTGCGTGCAGGCAATCCTGGAAGCCCATGATGCCCATGCCGACCGGACGATGCTTGTAGTTGGAGTTACGCGCCTTGCCAACCGCATAGAAGTTGATGTCGACCACGTTGTCGAGCATGCGCATGCCGATGCGGATGGTGCGCTGCAGCTTGTCGTGATCGAGCACCTTGCCGCCCTGGCCGTCATCCTTGAGGTGGGCCAGCAGGTTCACCGAACCGAGGTTGCAGACGGCGATCTCGGTGTCCGAGGTGTTGAGCGTGATCTCGGTGCACAGATTGGAGCTGTGCACCACGCCGACGTGCTGCTGCGGCGAGCGGATGTTGCAAGGATCCTTGAAGGTGATCCAGGGGTGGCCCGTTTCGAACAGCATCGACAGCATCTTGCGCCACAGCTGCAGTGCCGGCATGCGGCGGAACAGCTTGATCTCGCCACGGTCGGCCTTGCGCTCGTACTCGACGTAGGCCGATTCAAAGGCCTTGCCGAACTTGTCGTGCAGATCCGGCACGTCGGAGGGCGAGAACAGAGTCCACTCACCGGCTTCCATCACCCGCTTCATGAACAGATCGGGAATCCAGTTGGCGGTGTTCATGTCGTGCGTGCGGCGACGCTCGTCACCGGTGTTCTTGCGCAGCTCGAGGAACTCCTCGATGTCCAGGTGCCAGCTCTCCAGATAGGCGCACACCGCGCCCTTGCGCTTGCCACCCTGATTGACGGCGACCGCCGTGTCATTGACCACCTTGAGGAAGGGAATCACGCCCTGGCTCTTGCCATTGGTGCCCTTGATGCGTGCGCCCAGCGAACGCACCGGCGTCCAGTCATTGCCGAGGCCGCCGGCAAACTTCTGCAGCATGGCGTTATCCTTGATCGCGCCATAGATGTCGTCGAGGCTGTCTTCCACCGTGGTGAGATAGCACGAGGACAGTTGCGAATGCAGGGTGCCGGCATTGAACAGGGTCGGCGTCGAGCTCATGAAGTCGAACTTCGAGAGCACGTTGTAGAACTCGATGGCGCGCGTTTCGCGGTCAATCTCGCCCAGCGCCAGACCCATTGCGACGCGCATGAAGAAGATTTGCGGCAGCTCGATGCGGCGCTCTTCGATGTGCAGGAAGTAGCGGTCGTAGAGCGTTTGCAGGCCGAGGTAACCGAACTGCAGATCGCGCGAAGCATCCAGCGCAGCGGCCAGGCGCGGCAGATCGTATTCGCCCAGGCGACGATCAAGCAGCTCAGCCTGGATGCCCAGCTTGATGTAGCGCGGGAAGTACTCGGCGTAACGCGCCTGCATGGCGTCCTGCAGGACTTCCTCACCCAGCACTTCAAGGCGGATTTCATGCTGTTGCAGACGGGCCGTGACGTAGTTGTAGTCCGGGTCCTTTTCAATCTGCGTGCGTGCAGCCAGCACCAGCGCCTTGCGCACTTCTTCGCCCGGCACGCCATCGTAGAGATTGCGCAGCGCGGCATCGAGAATGGTCTCGGCGCTGACGTGATCACCCAGACCGACGCAGGCCGACTCCACCAACTGACGCAGGGCAAGCAGATCAAGCGGACGGCGCTCGCCGTTTTCGACAACATGCAGCACCGGTTCGGCCGCCACAGTCTCGGCAGCCGAGGCCGCACGTTCGGCGGAGCGCTTCTCGCGATACAGCACGTAAGCACGCGCCACGTCGTGCTCGCCGGCACGCATCAGCGACAGCTCGACCTGATCCTGGATGTCTTCAATATGGAAGGTGCCGCCGTTCGGCTGACGGCGCACCAGGGTGCGCACCACCGCGTCGGTGAGCTGGGCGACCACGTCGCGCACGCGGGCCGACACGGCGCCGTGCGAACCTTCAACCGCGAGAAAAGCCTTGGTCAGGGCAACTGCAATCTTGGCCGGCTCGAAATGCACGACAGCGCCATTGCGGCGGATGATCTTGTAATCGCTGTATTCGGACTGGCTGGTCGTGGCAGGAACAACGCCAGTCTGCGCGACAAATGACTGCTGTTGCGCTTCGGTCGCAAGCTGCATGGATTTCTCTCCCTGTGGTTCCTGATCGCCCCTCGCCGGTATTTCCGGCGCTTGTGTCAATCAGGCGTTTTACGATGCAAAGCTACTAGATGTAGTAGCAATGTGACTCTGTGCGACTAATTCTAGTGGGGAGCTTCGGAACTGACAAGCAGGATTTTTGATTCTCTGGCGTCACGCCGCTGCCGTTCGTCGGGGCATTCGCGCAGGCGCCAGCAAGGACGCGGGCGAGCGGAAAACGCTTGTTTCGTCAAGACGTACTGAGGAACTGAACGGTATCAGGCTGGCGCACCAAGGAGCCGCGCGAAGCTCGCCTCAAGCTACTCGCGGATTCAAGTCGTGGCGCGGAGGGAGGCCAGCAAGGCGCGCAGGCGCGGCCACTCGAAACACGGGCCGGGATCGGTCTTGCGGCCGGGCGCGATGTCGCTGTGGCCACAGATCTGGGCGGCGGGGAACTCGCGCAGCAACTCCGCCAGCAAGCGCGCCAGGCGCTCGTATTGTTCGACGCGAAAGGCCAGCGTGTCGCAACCTTCCAGCTCGATTCCGAGCGAGAAGTCATTGCAGCGCTCGCGCCCTTGCCAATTCGACACGCCGGCATGCCAGGCGCGCAACTGGATCGGCACGAACTGGATCAGACTGCCGTCGCGACGGATGAAAAAATGCGCCGACACACGCAGCTGATGGATGCCTGCGTAATACGGATGGGCAGCCGGATCGAGGCGATTGGTGAACAGCTCGACCACGCCCGGACCGCCGAACTGATCGGGCGGCAGACTGATGGCGTGAATCACCAGCAGATCAACGCCGGCCGCAGCCGGGCGCTCATCACAATTGGGCGAAGCGATCTGCGTGGCGGCGCGATGCCAGCCGGCGGCGTCGAACACACTCATCCGCGCCCCCCGCTGCGCTCGCTGACCCAGGCATTGAGCAGGCGGCGCGCAGCAGGTGCCAGCTCGCCGGCCGTCATGCCGATCGGGCCAATGCCTGCCTCGAGCAGCGCGTCGGCCGCCGCGCCATGTAGATAAACCGCGCAGGGCAAAGCCAGTTCGGCCTCCCAGCCTTGCGCCAGCAGTGCGAGCACGATGCCGGTCAGCACATCGCCACTGCCCGCCGTGGCCAGACCCGCATTGCCGGTGACATTGATGAATAGACGCCCGTCAGCCAGGCAGACGATGCTGCCCGCGCCCTTGAGCACCACATGCGCGCGATAGCGACGCGACAGTTCGCGACACGCGGCCAGCCGGTCAGCCTGCACTTCGGAGGGTGCGCACTGCAGCAGACGCGCCGCCTCCGCCGGGTGCGGGGTGAGGACGCTTGGCGCATCGCGCTGCGTCAGGCGTGGCTGCAGATTGGAACTGGCCGCGATGAGATTGAGCGCATCGGCATCGAGCACCAGCGGGCCGGTGAAACCCAGTGCGCGCTTCATCTGCAGCACCGCCGCTTCGGACTGTCCGAGGCCGGGGCCGATGGCCAGTGCGCTGCAGATCAGATGCAGGTCGCCCGGCGGGCGCAGCATCAATTCGGGCTGGACGATATCGAGCATCGGCGCCAGCGGATCGAGCAGGCCGACATAGACGCGCCCCGCGCCAAGCAGCAAGGCACTGCGCGCGCTCAACAAGGCCGCGCCGACCATGCCAACCGCGCCACCGATGACGCCAGCCTGGCCGAAGGTACCTTTGTGCGAATTGCTGGCGCGCGGCTTGAGGCGCGGCGCGAAACTGGCCAGCGTGAGCACCTGGGCGCCGCTATCGGCCACGCTCAGATCAAGTGTGTTGAGCATCAGCTCGCCACACAGTTCGCTGCCATCATGCGTGAGCAGGCCTGGTTTCCAGGCGATGAAGCTGACCGTATGGCTGGCCCGTACCGCAACGCCCGGCGCACGGCCGGTGTCGGCATCCAGCCCGGAGGGCAGATCGAGCGAGAGCACCGGCGAGTTGAGCTGGTTGAGGCGGGCGATCCACTCGGCATAGCGCCCCTCGGGCGCACGCTTCAGACCAATGCCGAAAATCGCATCAACCACCAGCGCCCAGTTGCTGCCGAGAAAATCCGGCACCACCTGGCCGCCCGCCTGCTGCCAGGCAAGGCGCGCGGCGCGTGCATCGGCAGGCATCTGCTCGGCCTCGACCGTGCACACCACCACCACCTCGCGGCCGGCTTCACGTAATAGGCGGGCAACGACAAAACCATCGCCGCCGTTGTTGCCGGGGCCGGCAAGAATCAGCACGCAGCCACTGCGCCCCTCAAGGATGCGCAAAGCCACCTCGCTGGCCGCCTGCCCCGCGCGCTCCATCAAGGGCACACCAGCCGCCAGGTACTGGCGCTCGATGCTGCGGATTTCGGCGCTGGTGAGGATGGGGCCGGCTGCGGGATTCAGATGCATGAGACCTTCTTTTCAACGTTCACAAATTGCTCGCGCAGCGGGCACAGCACCCGGTCTTGCACCGAGCCCCGAATATAGCAAGCGCAGCCACAGGCGTGAATCAGATTGCGCGCAGCGACGCACGCAGCAGCAAGCCGTTACAATCGCGGCACCAACGGAACCTGATCCCATGACCGAATCCCATCCTCGCAAAGGCAGTGTCGCCCTGGTCGGCGGCGGCCCCGGCGACCCCGACCTGCTCACCGTCAAAGCCGTCAGACTGCTGGCCGCGGCGGACGCCATCGTGCACGACCATCTGGTCAGCGACGAAGTACTGGGCCTCTGCCGCGCCGATGCCGAGCGCATCTACGTCGGCAAGCAATCAGGCAAGCATACGCTGCAACAGGAGGCGATCAACGCCTTGCTGATCAAACTGGCGCAAGAAGGCAAGCAGGTGGTCCGCCTCAAGGGTGGCGACCCGTATATTTTCGGTCGTGGCGGTGAAGAGGCACAGGCGCTGTACGCCGCGGGCGTCGCCTTTGAAGTGGTGCCGGGCATCACCGCCGCCTGCGGTGCCGGCGCCTATGCGGGCATTCCGCTGACGCATCGCGACCACGCGCAATCGGTGGTCTTCGTCACCGGCCATCTGCGTGACGACAGCTGCGATCTGGACTGGCTGGCGCTGACCCGCCCGCAACAAACGGTGGTGATCTACATGGGCGTGCTGGCCCTGCCCGACATCAGCCGCCAGCTGATCGCCCACGGCATGCCGCCGGACACCCCGGCCGCCTGCATCCGCCGCGCCACCCATGCCGATCAGCGCAGCGTGATCAGCACCATCGCAGAACTACCCGCCGCCGTCATCGCCGCCAGCCTGCGCCCGCCAGCCTTGCTGATCATCGGCAGCGTGGTCGCGCTGCGCGAGCAGCTCGACTGGTTCGAACACTGAGCCGCCCAACACCACTCAGGCAAACGCCTGACGCAGCGCAGCGGCAATCTCGCGCTGAGCACGGGCCGCGTCGGGCAGGATGCGATCCATGGTCAGGAAGCCGTGAATCATGCCGGCGTACTCGCTGTACTGCGTCGACACGCCGGCCGCTTGCAGCGCCTCGGCATAGGCACGTGCGTCATCGCTCAGCGGGTCGTGCTGCGCAGTGAGGATCAGCGCCGGCGGCGCAGCGCCCAGATCCGGCGCCAGCAAGGGCGATGCGCGCCAGTCATAGCGGTCAGACTCGGCCGGCAGGTAGTTGCGCTGGAACCACTCGATCGAGGCGCGATCAAGAAAATAGCCCTCGGCATAGCGCTCATGCGAGGCGCGCGTGCTGGTCTGGTCTGTCGTCGGATAGACCAGCAGCTGCAAACGCAGCGGCGCGACCTGGCCCGCCTGCACGCGCTCACGAGCGAGCAGACTTGCCACGGCAGCCAGATTGCCGCCCGCCGAATCGCCGCCGATGGCGATGCGTTGGGCATCGAGCCCCAGCGCAGCGGCCTCGCGTTGCAGGTAAGCCAGGGCGTAGCAGGCATCATCCAGCGCGGCCGGAAACTGATTCTCGGGCGCCAGCCGATAGTCCAGCGCGAGCACCGCGCACGCCGCCTGCGCGCAGAACTGGCGACACAGCACGTCGTAGCCGGCCAGATCGCCCAGAGTCCAGCCGCCGCCATGCAGCCACAACAGCACCGGCAGCGGCGATGCAGCCTCCAACGGGGTGTAGAGGCGGGCCTGCAAAGCGCCGCCGGCGAACTCGCGGCGCGGCACACTCAAGCTGCGCGCTTCGGCAATCGGCGGCGCTTCGCCACGGTAGGCATAGAGCAGCTTGTGGAAATTGCGCCGCGCGAATTCAAGCGGCTGTTCCTGCAGACGCGGTGCTTCAACGCGCCCGAGCATGTCGAGCAACTGGCGGACTTCGGGGGGTAAGGACATCGGCAGGTCGGCAGACAAAACCACATATTACAATCGCCGCTCCTCCGCCGACGCCCCAGAGCTGCAGCATGAAGCCGGTCGCCCCGCTGAGCGCCTATCTGGCCAGCTCGGAACACATTGATGCCACGCATCCACTGATTGCCGCCCGTGCGCAAACCCTGGCGGCGGGCGCTGGCGACGAACGGGAGGTGGCGGCGCGCTGCTTTCACTTCGTGCGTGACGAAATCCGCCATAGCTGGGACTTCCGCCAGGGGCCACTGACCTGCAGCGCCTCCGCCGTACTACGCCACGGCACCGGCTACTGCTATGCCAAGAGCCACCTGCTGGCCGCCCTGCTGCGCGCCAACGGCATCGCCGCCGGCCTGTGCTACCAGCGTCTGTCGGTCAATGACAGCGGGCCGCCGTACTGCCTGCACGGACTCAATGCCGTCTTGCTGCCGGAGCATGGCTGGTACCGCCTCGATGCGCGTGGCAACAAACCCGGCGTTGCGGCGCACTTCACGCCGCCACACGAAGCGCTGGCCTTCGCGCTGCGCGAGGCAGAGGAATGCGACTTCGCGGAGATCTGGCCTGAGCCTCTGCCTGTTGTCGTCGAAGCGCTCCTTAGCGCGGGCGACATCGAAACCCTGCACGCAGCACTACCGGACCAGCCGCCGCAAGGCCGCTGAAGCCGCCCTTCCGCACGCCTCGCCGCCAGCGGCGGCACTGACGACGCAGCAGCCAGGCGCTTCGCATCGCCGATGCTTTACCGCAAAGCAACATTTTTGGAATACGTTTTCCTTAAATTTCAAAATCTTAGCCGGTGGCAAGCGGCGCGCCGAAGCTGCGTTTTCCAGAGGCGATTTCTGAGGTTTTGAGCAGCATCACAAAGTATGACAACAATGATGCACAAAATTCAATTGCCTGACATTTGTCAACAAATTCGCACAATTACGTCACGAATAAGGCAGCAAGTTGTGTGACTCGTTGACAACATTGCTCACATGTCAGGCAAAATGCGCCCATAAGTTTTCCTGAATGACTTATTTCAAAAGCGAATGGCGCGGATGCAAAGCAGTCCTCAGGGCCTGCGGCCGATCTATCCAGGCGCGATCAGGGAAGCTGAAAACCGTGTCGCCAGTTGCAGCGCACAACATCTGAAATGAGCAACTGGCGGCTATTCAGAACCTGTTTCCGGGAGACATCCCGTCTCCACTACTTCAACCGAGGAGGATGCATGAAGCCGAATTTCGTAAAAATGCTGGGGGTCGTTGCAGCAGTGAGCTGTGCCGTGTTGTCGATGTCGGTACAAGCACGTGAATTCCGTTCTGCCGATGTCCACGCCAAGGACTTCCCGACCAACCAGGCCGTGGCCTTCATGGGTCAGCAACTCTCGCAAGAGACCGGCGGCAAGGACAAGATCAAGGTCTTCGGCGACAGCATGCTCGGCTCGGAACAGGACACCGTCGAACAAGTGAAGATCGGCGCGCTGGACATGGTTCGCGTGAGCAGCGCCACCTTCCACGGCATCGTGCCGGAATCGCTGATCCCCGCACTGCCCTTCCTGTTCCGCGACATCAATCACTTCCGCAAGGCGATGTACGGCGCTGAAGGCGACAAGATCCTCGCTGCCTTCGACAAGGCCGGCTTCGTTGCCCTCGCCTTCTATGAGAGCGGTGCCCGCTCGGTCTACGCCAAGAAGCCGATCAAGACCGTCGCCGACATGAAGGGTCTGAAGATCCGCGTGCAGAACTCGGACCTGATGGTCAGCCTGGCCAGCGCACTGGGCGCCAGCCCGACGCCGATGCCGATGGCCGAGGTCTATACCGGCCTGAAGACCGGTCTGGTCGATGCCGCCGAGAACAACTACCCGTCCTACGACGAAGCCAAGCACTACGAATCGGCACCGGTCTACAGCGAAACCCTGCACGTGATGATGCCGGAAGTGCTGGTCTTCTCGAAGAAGGTCTGGGACACGCTGAGCAAGCCCGAGCAGGACGCACTGCGCAAGGCCGCCAAAGCTTCGGTGCCCTACTACCAGAAGCTCTGGGAAGCCAAGGAAGTCGCTTCCAAGGCGGCTGTGATCAAGGGTGGCGCGAAGATCGTGTCGGCCGCCGAGATTGATCGCGCCGGCTTCGTGAAGGCCGAAAAGCCGGTGTGGGACAAGTTCGCCAACACCCCGGCTCTGAAGGCGCTGGTGCAGGAAATCGTCAACGTCAAGTAATCCTTGATTGTCAGGACAAACCCCGTGGCCTTGCTGCGGGGTTTTCGGAGATCGGTAATGAATTGGCTTACTGCACTGAATTCCAGGCTATCGCGATGGTCGATGTATATCGCCAGCGTCTGCCTGGTCGGCCTAGTGGTCGTCGTCGATTACGGCGTCATCATGCGCTATGGCTTCAATGATGCGCCCCCGTTCATGGAACAGGTGGCCTTGCTGCTGGTGATCTCGGTGGCCATGTTCGGCGCTTCAGCCGGCGTGCGCGATGCCGGCCACATCGGCGTCGAATCCCTCGTCGGCCTGCTGCCGGAGCGTCCCAAGTTCTGGGTGGGCGTACTCGCTGGCCTGCTGACCACCGCTTTCGCCGTGATCCTGTTCATCGGCTGCGGCAGCATGGCGCTCAATACCTACGAGCACAGCATTCCCATCCTTGGCATTCCCGAAGCGACGCGCTATGTGCCGCCGATGATTGCTGGCGTGCTCATCGTGCTGTTCTCCATCGAGCATCTGATTGCCATGTTTACTAAAAAGAAGGTGGTTCCATCATGGCACTGACCGTACTCTGTCTGGGCTTTATCTTCTTCATCATCGTCGGTGTTCCGGTCGCCTTCTCGATCGGCCTGGCCTGCCTGCTCACCTATATGGTTGAAGGCCTGCCGCTGAGCACCGCATTCCAGATGATGATCTCCGGGATGAACGCGTTCTCCTTCCTGGCGATTCCGTTCTTCATCTTCTCCGGCGAGCTGATGCTGCACGGCGGCGTGGCAGACAAGATCGTCAATTTCGCGCGTACCCTGGTCGGCCACTGGAAAGGCGGCCTCGGCATGGCCAACGTGGTGGCCTGCACGCTGTTCGGTGGCGTCTCCGGCTCGCCGGTGGCCGACACCTCGGCAATGGGCGGCGTGATGATCCCGATCATGAAGCGCGAAGGCTACAGCGCCGACTACGCGGTGAACGTCACCACGCACGCCTCGCTGTCCGGCGCGCTGATGCCGACCTCACACAACATGATCATCTACGCCTTCGCGGCGCAGACGGCCGCCGGCATGATCGGCGACCAGGTGATCAAGGGCGTGTCGATCGGTGACCTGATGTTCGCGGGCCTGGTGCCGGTGTTCTGGATCATGACCTGCTGCCTCTCGGCCGCTTACTACCAGGCCGTCAAGTGCGGCTTCCCCAAGCGCGCCGATGGCACCTCGATGGTCAGCGTGTTCCCCGGCTGGATGGCGGTTACCCGCTCCCTGGTTGCGGCACTGCCCGGTCTGGCGATCATCGCCATCATCCTGGTCTGCGTGATGGAAGGCATCGCGACGGCCACCGAAGCGGCGGCGATTGCGGTGACCTACTCGCTGTTCCTGACCGGCGTGCTGTACCGCACCCTGAGCTGGCAAAACCTGCTCAAGGCGCTGGCCAAAGCGGGCAAGACCACCGGCGTGATCCTGCTGCTGATCGGTGTGTCGAACATGCTGCGCTGGCAAATGGCCTGGCTGGAGATTCCGGAAGCGATGTCCGAAGCCCTGCTCTCGGCCACCCATACGCCTTGGCTGATGCTGCTCTACATCAACATCATCCAGGTCTTCCTCGGCATCTTCCTGGACATGGCTGCGCACATCCTGATCACCGCGCCGCTGTTCCTGCCGCTGGCGATCCAGATGGGTGTCGGTCCGGTGCAATTCGGCATGATGCTGCTGCTCAACTGCGCACTGGGCCTGGTTCACCCGCCGGTCGGCACGGTGCAGTTCGTCGGTTGCGCGATTGGCGAAGTGTCGATCGGGCAAGTCATGAAGACGGTGTGGCCGTACTACCTCGCGATCTGGACGGCGATCCAGCTGGTGACCTACGTCCCCTCGTTCTCAACCTGGCTACCCACCCTGATCACCGGGCACGTCGTCCTCTAGCGGAGACGAAGCAACAAGAACGAAGCAACACAAAACGCCGCCGGCATGCAAATGCCGGCGGCGTTTTTATGTGTAGGTAGCGGGATCAAACCGACAAAGAAAAACGGCAGCGCATGGCTGCCGTTTCAGACAATTCAGAAAGTGCGGCCTTGCGGCAGATTCGGCCCTTCGAACAGGCGCCGCCGCGCATTGCCCAGATGAAAGCGCATCGCCTCAGCGGCATCCATCGACGAACCCTTTTCGATGGCGGTGAGGATTTCGCGGTGCTCGATCTGCACCATCTCGCGCCACACGCGCTCGCGCTCCAGCGACAGATTGAGCGCCAGACGCATGCCGACACGCATCTGTTCGATGATCAATTCCAGCGCGGTATGGAAGAAAACGTTCTGCGAAGCACGGGCGATGGCCAGATGGAACTGCAGATCGGCATCGACGTATTGCGCGTTGTTGTCGGCCGCACGGGCGCCCTCGAGCACCTCGAACTGGTTGCGAATCTCCTCCAGATCACGCGGGGTGCGCAGATCGGCGGCCAGCCCCGCACCGGCCGGCTCCAGCGCCATGCGGAAGGCAAAACAGCGCTGCACGTCGGCAATGCTTTCGATGGCGCCAAAGCGGCGGATGTTGCGGTCAGGCCGGCGCAGCACATAGCTGCCGGAACCGCGCCGCGAAGCGACCAAGCCGTCAAGGCGTAGACGCGAGAGCGCCTCGCGCACGGTCGGCCGCGACACGCCGTACTTCTGCGCCAGTTCCGCCTCGGTGGGCAGGCGTGCGCTCTCGGCGTACTCGCCGCTGGACATTGCCTCGATGATACCCGCATAGACGGTATCGACTCTGTTCTTACCGGCGCCTGAGGCTGCCTTATCTGATGCTGTCTCGACCATTGTTCCTCCCTAGGAAGAACCCGTATTCTGCCCTAGATTCAAGCGCCTGCTTTGATCCTGCGCGTTCGCTTGCCTCAGGTATGGGCCTTCAGCCACAAAAATGGTAGATTCCGGGCGCCCTGCATGACAAGGCAAGCGGCAAAACGCCACCCGCCCGACAAGCGCCCTGATGCGCGCCGTGCTGCGTTATGTATTTTGCTCTGGGAATACCTGCTTCAGAACTGAAACAGGATAACTGGTGCCGGGAGAGGGACTCGAACCCTCGCGCCTTTCGGCGGCGGATTTTGAATCCGCTGCGTCTACCGATTCCGCCACCCCGGCAGGGGGAGGCCGGATTATCCCTGAAGCGCAGCGCCGCAGCAAGCGGCGCCCGATTGTTTTTTTATACCGTGCAAGAAGCTGATGTCCCTGACCCTAGACGATTTCGATTACCACCTGCCACCTGAGCTGATCGCCCAGACCGCCCTCGCCGACCGCGCCGCCTCGCGCCTGCTCGTCGTCCAGAATGATGCGCTGGACGACCGCGTGTTCCGCGATCTGCCCAGCCTGCTGCGCGCCGGCGACCTGCTGGTGTTCAACGACAGCCGCGTGCTGCATGCCCGCCTGTTCGGCCACAAGGAGAGCGGCGGCCAGGTCGAGGTGATGATCGAGCGCCCGCTCGGCGACCACGAAGCACTGGCGATGATCCGCGCCAGCAAGTCACCCAAACCCGGCAGCCGCATCCGCCTGGCCGAAACCTTCGAGGTCGAGGTGCTAGGCCGCGCCGGCGAGTTCTTCCATCTGCGTTTTCCGGCCGACGACACGGCCGTCAATTACATCGAGCGCTTTGGCAAGCTGCCACTGCCACCCTATATCGAGCACGCCGCCACGGCGGGCGACGAATCGCGCTACCAGACGGTTTATGCGCGCGAACTGGGCAGCGTCGCCGCACCGACCGCCGGCCTGCACTTTGACGAAGCGCTGTTCGCCGAGCTTGATGCGCTGGGCGTGACGCGCGCCTTTGTCACCCTGCATGTCGGCGCCGGCACCTTCCAGCCGGTACGCGAGCACGATCTGTCGCGTCACCAGATGCATCGCGAGCTGTACAGCATTCCAACGGAAACCGTCGCCGCCGTGGCGCGCACGCGTGCCGCCGGCGGTCGCGTGATCTGCGTCGGCACCACCTCGCTGCGGGCGCTCGAATCGGGCGCACAAACGGGCCAGCTCGTCGCCGGCAGCGCCGAGACCGGCATCTTCATCATGCCGGGCTACCATTTCCAGGTCGCCGATGCGCTGATCACCAATTTCCACCTGCCCAAATCCACCTTGCTGATGCTGGTCTCGGCACTGGCCGGCCGCGATACCATCCGCCGCGCCTATGCCCACGCCATCGCCCAGCGTTACCGCTTCTTCAGCTACGGCGATGCGATGTTCCTCGCGGGCCTGAGCGACAGCCTCACCGAAAGAAAGTCCGCATGAAATTCGATCTCCTCAAAACCGACGGCCAGGCCCGTCGCGGCCGCCTGCAACTGGCCCACGGCACGGTGGAAACACCGGTGTTCATGCCGGTCGGCACCTATGGCACGGTCAAGGCGATGAGCCCTGATGAACTCACCGACATCGGCGCGCAGATCGTGCTCGGCAACACCTTCCACCTGTGGCTGCGTCCCGGCCTGGAGGTGATGAGCAAGTTCGGCGGCCTGCATGACTTCATGCAATGGAAGAAGCCGATCCTCACCGACTCGGGCGGCTTCCAGGTGTTCTCGCTGGGCGCGCTGCGCAAGATCACCGAGGAAGGCGTCAAGTTCTCCTCGCCGATCGATGGCCGCAAGCTCTTCCTCACACCCGAGGAATCGATGCGCATCCAGCACGGCCTCAATTCCGACATCGTGATGATCTTCGACGAATGCACGCCCTACCCGGCCACCCACGAGGAAGCCGCCAAGTCGATGCGCATGTCGGCACGCTGGGCACGGCGCTCGCGCGACGCGCATGACACGCTGGGCAACAGCAATGCACTGTTCGGCATCGTGCAGGGCGGCATGTATGAAGACCTGCGCGATGAATCGCTCGCCGGTCTGGCCGAGATCGGCTTTGACGGCTTTGCAGTCGGCGGCCTGTCGGTGGGCGAGCCCAAGGAAGAGTTCTACCGCGTGCTGGCCCACACCGGCCCACGCCTGCCGGCTGACAAGCCGCATTACCTGATGGGCGTCGGCACGCCGGAAGACCTGGTCTATGGCGTCAGCCAGGGCATCGACATGTTCGACTGCGTGATGCCGACCCGCAACGCGCGCAACGGCTGGCTGTTCACCCAATGGGGCAATCTGAAGATCCGCAATGCCGTGCATCGCGATGATCCGCGCCCGCTCGACGAGGACTGCGGCTGTTATACCTGCCGTAATTTCTCGCGCGCCTACCTGCACCATCTGGACCGCGCGCAGGAGATGCTGGGCCCGCGTCTGATGACCATCCACAACCTCTATTACTACCAGCAGCTGATGCGCGAGATCCGTGAAGCCATCGATGCGGATCGTTTTGCGCAATTCGCGGTCGAATTCGCCGCACGACGCGCCCGTGGTGTGGCCTGACGTCTGTCAAGCACATCGCAGCGCAATAAGTACGAACTGCCCGGCCTGCTATACTCGCCGGCTTCCGATTGATGTTGCTGGAGTAAAACGTGTTCCTGATCTCTGACGCTGTTGCACAAACCACCGCCGCCGCCGGCGATACCTCAAGCCTGCTGGCTGGCCCGCTGCCGATGTTGGTGGTCATGGGTCTGGCCATGTATTTCATGATCATTCGCCCGCAATCGAAGCGCGCCAAGGAGCTCAAGGCGCTGATCGACTCGCTCTCCAAGGGCGACGAAGTGATGACCCAGAGCGGTCTGGCGGGCACCGTTGTCGAAGTGCGTGACAACTTCGTCAAGCTGGAAATCGCCGACAAGGTCGAAGTGCTGCTGCAAAAGTCCGCCGTGGCCGCCGTCCTGCCCAAGGGCACGCTGAAGTCCGTGTGAGCGCGCCGGGCCGTCCAGCATCGCGCTGGCACGGCCCTTCGTCTCTGCCCTCCCCTCTCATTCCTCGCTCACCATGAATCGTTATCCGCTCTGGAAGAACCTGTCGATCCTGCTGGTGCTGATCGTCGGTCTGCTCTACACCTTGCCGAACTTCTTCGGCGAAGTGCCTGCCGTGCAGGTGTCCTCAAGCCGCGCCACCGTCAAGATCGATGCCGCAGTCGAGACACGCGTGCTCGACGCACTCAACCAGGCGGGTATCAAGAACACCGGCAGCCTGCGTGACGAGACCAGCCTGCGCGTACGCTTCAGCGACACGGATACCCAGCTCAAGGCGCGCGACCTGATCGAGCACACGCTCAATCCGGACCCCAAGGACACCAGCTACGTCGTTGCGCTCAACCTGCTGTCGGCCAGCCCGCGCTGGATGACTTCGATCAACGCGCTGCCGATGTACCTTGGCCTGGACTTGCGCGGCGGCGTGCACTTCCTGCTGCAAGTGGACATGAACGGTGCGCTGACCAAGCGCCTGGACGCCACCTCGGCCGACCTGCGCACCCTGCTGCGTGAGAAAGACATCCGCCAGGGCGGCATCCGCCGCGATGGCATCACGCTGACGATCCGCTTCGCCGATGCCGCCGCACGCCAGAAAGCGCGCTACGCGATCAGCGACAACCACCCAGACCTGACCCTCAGCGAACGCAGCGAAGGCAACGACCAGCTGCTCATCGCCAGCCTCTCGCCGACCGAACAAAAGCGCATCCAGGACGAGGCGATCAAGCAGAACATCACCACCCTGCACAACCGCGTCAATGAACTGGGCGTAGCTGAACCGGTGATCCAGCAGCAAGGCGCCGACCGCATCGTCGTCGAACTGCCCGGCGTGCAAGACGTGGGTAAGGCCAAGGACCTGATCGGCCGTACCGCCACGCTGGAAGTGCGTCTGGTGCAGGAAGGCGCGGACCTGAGCGACCCCTCGTTGTCGGGCGCCGAGAGCTTCCCGGAAATCCGTGATGGCGTGAGCTACCCGGTGTTCGTCAAGAAGCAGGTGGTGCTCACCGGCGACCGCTTCGTCGGCGCCGGCGCCAGCTTCGACAGCAATCAGAACCCCGCCGTGTCGGTGCAACTGGATGCCGCCGGCGGCCGCATCATGCGCCAGGTCACGCGTGAGAACATCAAGAAGCGCATGGCCATCCTGCTGTTCGAAAAGGGCAAGGGCGAAGCCATCTCGGTGGCCACCATCCAGAGCGAGTTCGGCAACCGCTTCGAGATCACCGGCCAGTTCTCCACCGAAGAGACCAACCGCCTGGGCATCCTGATCCGCTCCGGCTCGCTGGCTGCGCCGATGGACATCATCGAAGAGCGCACCATCGGCCCGAGCCTGGGTGCTGACAACATCAAGAAGGGCTACGAATCGACGCTGTGGGGCTTTGTCGCCATCGCCGTGTTCATGTGCTTCTACTACATGCTGTTCGGCCTGATCTCGACGCTGGCGCTGGGCGCCAACCTGCTGCTACTGGTCGCCCTCCTGTCGATGCTGCAAGCGACGCTGACCCTGCCGGGTATCGCCGCTATCGCGCTGGCACTGGGGATGGCCATCGACTCCAACGTGCTGATCAATGAACGCATCCGCGAAGAACTGCGCAACGGCGCCAGCCCGCAAGCGGCGATCAACGCCGGTTACGAACGCGCCTTCGGCACCATTCTGGACTCCAACGTCACCACGCTGATCGCCGGCCTGGCGCTGTGGATCTTCGGTTCCGGTCCGGTACGCGGCTTCGCGACGGTGCACGTGCTGGGCATCCTGACCTCGATGTTCAGCGCGGTGTTCGTCTCGCGCATGATCACCAACTTCGTCTACGGCCGCCGCCGCAAGCTCGACAAGCTCGCGATCGGTCAAATCTGGAAGGCCGGCGCCTGACAAGGCGGCGGGAGAGAAACCATGGAATTTTTCCGCATCCACAAAGACATCCCGTTCATGAAACGGGCCCTGGTCTTCAACGTCATCTCGTTGGCGACCTTCATTCTGGCGGTGGCCTTCATCCTCATCCGCGGCCTGCATTACTCGGTGGAATTCACCGGCGGCACGGTGATGGAGGTGGCCTACCAGGAAGCGCCGCAGCTCGATTCGCTGCGCGGCGCGCTCAACCAGATCGGCTACCCCGATGCGCTGGTGCAGAACTTCGGCACCTCGCGTGACATCATCATCCGCGTGCCCAACCGCGCCGATGAAAGCTCGGCCAAGGTCTCGGACAAGATCATGGCCAGCATCAAGGCGGCAAGCAGCGGCCACCCCGAGCTGCGCAGCGTGTCCTTCGTCGGCCCGCAGGTCGGCAAGGAGCTGGCGCAGGACGGTTCGATGGCCCTGCTGGTGGTGGTGGTCGGCATCATGATCTACCTCGCCCTGCGCTTCGAATGGCGCTTCGCGCTGTCAGCAATCATCGCCAACCTGCATGACGTGGTGATCATCGTCGGCTTCTTTGCACTGTTCCAGTGGGAGTTCTCGCTACCGGTGCTGGCCGCCATCCTGGCCGTGCTGGGGTACTCGGTGAATGAATCGGTGGTGGTCTTCGACCGCGTGCGCGAAACCTTCAAGAACAGCCGCATGCGCGCCCTCAGCGTACCCGAAGTGCTCGACCACGCCATCACCAGCACCATCTCGCGGACCATCATCACCCACGGTTGTACGCTGATGATGGTGCTGTCGATGTTCTTCTTCGGCGGCCCGACCCTGCACTACTTCTCGCTGGCCCTGGCCATCGGCATCTGCTTCGGCATCTACTCCTCGGTGCTGGTCGCCAGCCCGCTGGTGATGTGGCTGGGCGTGTCGCGCGAGCAGTTCATCAAGCCGGTCAAAAAGAAAGAAGAAGCCGTCGTCTGAGCCCACGCTCCGACGCAGCACTGCACAGATCGGCCACCGCATCATCGGTGGCCGATTTTTTTGCCACCCGCAGCAGCGAACAATCCTCCGTATTTCTTGCCTGATCCTCCAATCTGCACGCCATATTCAGGACAAACCATGCGCTGCCGATTACATTGGCAAGGGCTGATCACGGAGGCGACATGGCGCTCGATACCCATTCACAGACCACACAGTGCAGCGCCTTGCATCAGGCGCTGGCGGCGGCAATTGCCAAGCGCACAACGGGCGACGAGGATCTGTGCACGCGCATCCCCGCCCTGCTGTTCTTCCGCCGCGAGAAGATCACCCAGCCCTGCGCCTGTATGGTCGAACCCAGCGTGGTGCTGGTGTCCCAGGGCGCCAAGCAGATGCTGGTCGGCGATGACGCCTACCCCTACGACCGCGAACGCTTCCTGATCAATTCCATCGACTTGCCGGCCAGCTCGCAGGTGATCGAGGCGAGTACGGAAGAACCCTGTCTGGGCCTGGTCTTGAAACTCGATCTGCGCATCATGGCCGAGCTGATCGCCCAGGGCGGGCTGACCCCGCCGCTGGAGCGTGGTGCCAATCGCGGTGTCGCCCTGGGCACCACCACGCCCGATTTGCTCGAACCGATCAAGCGCCTGGTCGATCTGCTCGACGAGCCCGATGCGATTGCCGTGCTGGCCCCGCTGATCCAGCGCGAAATCCACTACCGCCTGCTGTTGAGCGACCAGGCCGAACGCCTGTGGCAAATCGTCTCATCAGGCAGCCAGAGCCAGCGCATCTCGCGCGCCATCGACTGGCTGAAGGCGCACTATGCCGAGCCGCTGCGCATCGAGGAACTGGCCGCACGCATCCAGATGAGTCAGTCCAGCCTGCATCACCACTTTCGCCAACTCACGGCGATGAGCCCGCTGCAGTACCAGAAGTGGCTGCGCCTCAACGAGGCACGCCGCCTGATGCTCAACGAGCATGTGGATGCCGCCAGCGCCGCCTTCCAGGTCGGCTACGAGAGCGCCTCGCAATTCAGCCGCGAGTACAGCCGCCTGTTCGGCGCACCGCCCAGGCGCGACATCGAAAGCCTGCTCAAACGCCCGGTCCGCCCCAGCCGTGCCAGCGCACGCGTGCCAGCCTGATATGCCGTTCGGCTAGCACCCTAATGGTTTGCCCTGATTCGACCTGGCTTTGGAGAATCAGGCAAGAACCGAGCAGGATTGAGCTAACTCATCGGCTGGCCTCTGCGCAGAATGCATACCTGCATTCCTGCGCCCACGGAGACCCCAATGATCACCCTCAACATCAACGGTAAAGCCACGCGCGTCGACGTGGCGCCTGACACCCCCCTGCTGTGGGTGCTGCGCGACACGCTGCAGCTGACCGGCACCAAGTTCGGCTGCGGCATGGCCCTGTGTGGCGCCTGTACCGTGCATATGGATGGCCAGCCGATCCGCTCCTGTGTCACGCCGGTATCGGTCGCCGCCGGGCACAAGATCACCACCATCGAAGGCGTCGACAAGCAGAAGGTCGCGCAAGTCGTACAGGAAGCCTGGAAGCGCCTCGATGTCGTGCAGTGCGGCTACTGCCAGTCCGGCCAGATCATGAGCGCCGTCGCCCTGCTGACCAAGAACCGCAAGCCGAGCGATGCCGACATCGACGCCGCGATGGCCGGCAACATCTGTCGCTGCGCCACCTATGTGCGCATCCGCGCTGCCATCCACGAAGCCGCCAAGGCCCTGGCCTGAGGAGCGCGAACATGAATAACACACCCCACATCGAGAACGATAGCCGCCGCCGCTTCCTGCAAGGCGTTGCCGGACTCAGCCTTGCCGTCTACCTGCCCACCACGCAAGCCGCCACCGGCCCTGGTTTGCCCCCCGGCGCTGCGGAAGCCGCCGCAAACTTCGAGCCCAATGCCTTCGTGCGCATCGGTACTGACAACGTCGTCACCGTCATCTCCAAGCACATCGAGATGGGTCAGGGCACCTACACCGGCATCGCCACCATCGTGGCGGAAGAACTCGACGCAGCCTGGTCGCAGGTGCGCGTCGAAGGCGCGCCGGCCGATGCCAAGCGTTATGCCAACACACTCTGGGGCCCGTTCCAGGGCACCGGCGGCAGCAGCGCCATGGCCAATAGCTGGATGCAGATGCGTCAGGCAGGCGCCGCCGCGCGCGCCATGCTCGTCGCCGCCGCAGCCAAGCAATGGCAAGTGCCGGCCAGCGAGATTGCGGTGAGCGAAGGCCTCATCAGTCACGCTGCGTCGAATCGCTCCGGCAAGTTCGGCGATTTCGTCCTCGCTGCCGCCAACGAGAGCGTGCCCGCCAACATCCAGCTCAAAGACCCCAAGGACTTCAAGCTGGTCGGCAAGCGCGCGCCGCGCAAGGATTCGGCCGACAAGGTCAATGGCAAAGCCATCTACACGCAGGACATCCATCTGCCCGGCATGCTCACCGCCGTCGTCGCGCACCCGCCGCACTTCGGCGCCAAGGTGAAATCTTTCGATGCCGCGCAAGCCAAGGCGATCAAGGGCGTGGTCGATGTCGTGGCGATTCCCACCGGCGTGGCCGTGCTCGCGCAAGACACCTGGAGCGCCAAGAAGGGCCGCGATGCACTGCGCATCGAGTGGGACGACAGCGCCGCCTTCAAGCTTGGCAGCGAGCAAATCCTCGCGCGCTACCACGCGCTTGCCAAGCAGCCCGGTGCCGTCGCGCACAAGAGCGGTGACGCTGACGCCGCCTTCGCTGCGGCCGCCAAGGTGCTGAGCGCGAGTTACGACTTCCCCTTCCTCGCCCATGCCGCGATGGAGCCGCTCAACTGCGTGGTGCGCCTGGGCAAGGACGAATGCGAGATCTGGAACGGCGAGCAGATGCAGACCGGCGACCAGATGGCTGTCTCTGCCCTGCTCGGCATCAAGGTCGAACAGGTCAAGATCAATATGCTCTACGCCGGGGGCAGCTTCGGCCGCCGTGGCAGCAAGGATGCTGACTACGTGCGCGAAGCCGTCACCATCGCCCAGGCCTTCCAGGGCCGCGCACCGGTGAAGATGGTGTGGTTCCGCGAAGACGACATGAAGGCGGGCTACTACCGTCCGATGTTCCACCACCGCATCGAAGCTGCGCTCGACGCACAAGGCAATGCCACCGCCTGGCGCCATCGCCTGGTCGGCCAGTCCATCCTCAGCGGCTCGCCGTTTGCAGGCATGGTGCAGAACGGCATTGACCCCGTCTCGGTCGAAGGTGCGGCCAACCTGCCTTACGCCATTCCCGCCAAGCTCGTTGACCTGCACACACCGACCGACATCGCCGTGCCCTCGCACTGGTGGCGTTCGGTCGGCTCCACCCACACGGCCTACTCCACCGAGACCTTCATTGACGAGCTCGCCAAGCAGGCCGGCAAAGACCCTGTCGCCTACCGTCTCGACCTGCTCAAGAACCAGCCGCGCCACAGCGCCGTGCTCAAGCTCGCCGCCGAAAAGGCCGGCTGGGGCACGCCGCTCAAGCCGGGCAAGAAGGGCGAGCGCCGCGCGCGTGGCGTGGCCGTGCATGAATCCTTCGGCAGCTATGTCGCCGAAGTGGCCGAGATCACCCTGCAGCGCGATGGCAGCATCCGCGTCGACCGCGTGGTGTGCGGCGTCGACTGCGGCGTGCCGATCAACCCGGACGTCATCCGCGCCCAGGTCGAAGGCTCCATCGGCTACGCACTCTCCGCCGCGCTGCATGGCGCCATCACGCTCAAGGAGGGCGTGGTCGAGCAATCCAATTTCCACGACTACGCGCCGATCCGCATCAACGAGATGCCGAAAGTCGAGGTGCATATCATCGCCTCGCCGGAGAAGCCGACCGGCATCGGCGAGCCCGCCGTGCCACCGCTGGCGCCTGCGGTCGCCAACGCGATTGCCGCCGCCAGCGGCAAGCGCCTGCGTGATCTGCCCTTCAAGACCGACACACTGAAAGCCTGACATGGACAGCGTCGATCTGCAGGTGCTCGCCACCGCACAACGCTGGGCCGCCGAAGGGCGCCGTTTCGCCTGGGTGACGGTAGCGCGCACCTGGGGTTCGGCGCCGCGCCCGCCCGGCGCCTGGCTGGTGCTGCGTGAAGATGGTCTGGTCGAAGGCTCGGTCTCCGGCGGTTGCATCGAAGACGACCTCATCGAGCGCATGCGCGAAGGGCGCCTGGCTGGCGAGCGGCCTTTCGCCCTGGTCTATGGCGTCACCAAGGAAGAGGCCGAACGCATCGGCCTGCCCTGCGGCGGGCGGCTCGAAGTGATCGTCGAACCGCAGCCCGATCTGGCCGTGCTCTACGAACTGGCCGCCCGCCTGGGCCTGCACCAGCTCGTCGCCAAGCGCGTCGATCTGGCCAGCGGCCGTACCACGCTCAGCCAAGCGCGGCGCGGCGAAGCGATGCGCTGGGACGGCCAGCAGTTGCTCACCGTACACGGCCCGCAGTGGCGTCTGCTGATCATCGGCGCCGGACAGATCTCGCGCTACCTCGCGCAGATGGCGCTGGCGCTCGATTACGACATCACGGTCTGCGACCCGCGCGAGGAATACATCCAGGGCTGGGATCTGCCCGGTACGCGCCTGGTCACCAGCATGCCCGACGACACCCTGCTGGCCATGGTGCCCGACGCCCGCTGCGCCGTCGTCGCGCTCACTCACGACCCCAAGCTCGATGACATGGTGCTGCTCGAAGCCCTGCGCTCGCCCGTCTTCTACGTCGGTGCGGTCGGCTCACGTGCCAACAACGACGCCCGCCGCGAACGCCTGATGACGCATTTTGACTTTACGGCCGCAGAGCTCAGCCGCCTGCACGGCCCGATCGGCCTGCCCATCGGCAGCCACACGCCGCCCGAGATCGCCGTGGCGATCCTCGCCGAGATGGTCGCCGTGCGCAATGGTGTTCAGCTTGACGCCCAGCTGCCGCGCTGGAGCGCCGCGCCCGCCAACAGCCAGGCCAGCGCCTGCGCCCTGCCCTGAACGCATGGATACGCCACGGCTCGTCGGCCTCCTCCTCGCTGCCGGCAGCGCGCAGCGCTTTGGCGACAACAAGCTGCTGCAACGCCTGCCCGATGGTGAGCTGATCATCGCGGCCAGCGCGCGGGCACTCCTCGCCGGTACGGATCACTGCATTGCGCTGATCCGCCCCGGCCAGCCCCAGCTGGCTCAGGCCCTGGCCGGGCTTGAGGTCGACATCATCGAGGTCGCCAACGCGCACGAAGGCATGGGCAGCACCCTGGCCAGCGGCATCCGTGCCGCGCGCGCAGCCATGCCTGAGCCGGCGAAAGCCTGGCTCGTCGCCCTCGGCGACATGCCCTGCCTCAAGCCTGGCACCGTCCGCGCCCTCGCCTCCGCCCTGCGCGAAGGTGCCGACATCGTCGCCCCGTTTCACGCTGGCCGACGCGGCCACCCGGTCGGCTTCGCCGCGCGCTGGGGCGATGCGCTCGGCGCCTTGCAGGGCGATGCCGGCGCACGCGACATCCTGCGCGAGCATGCCCAAAACATTGTGCGCGTCCCCGTGGACGACCCCGGCTGCCTGCTCGATATCGACACGCCCGCCGACCTGCTGGCCCTCAACACAGGCCAGCCAACATGACACGCCGCCACCTGCTCGCGCTGGCCGCCCTGCTGTGCGGCAGCCTCGTCAGCGCCACGGCACAAGATGCCCGCCCCATGAAGATACGCCTCCTCCTCAACGGCCAGAGCCTGCGCGCCACCCTCTACGACAACCCCAGCGCGCGCGATTTCTACAGCCTGCTACCGCTCACGCTGACGCTGGAGGACTACGCTGCGACGGAAAAGATCGCCTACCCGCCGCGCAAGCTCAGCACCCGCGACGCGCCCGAGGGCTTCACGCCCAGCGCTGGCGACATCAGCTACTACGCGCCCTGGGGCAACCTCGCGCTATTCCACAAAAGCTTTCGCTACTCCAGTGGCCTGGTCAGTCTGGGCAAGCTTGATTCAGGTGTGGAGTTGCTCAAGGCGCCGGGCAAGTTCGCGGTGCAAATCGAGCGGGTGGAGTAGTTGCGGACCGTGTAGCCGGAGACAGCGCAGCGGAGTCCAGGCGCGCATCAAGGTCAAGACATGAACCAGCGCAGCGGCCAGGCCTGAATCCAGCCACATCCTGGCTAACTTGGCTATATATTTTCAACATGCTAGCCTTGACGTGTACTCCACGTCTAGAAAGACCGCCATGCAAGTCAATATTCTCGCCGCCAAAAATCGTCTGTCACAGCTCGTCAAGTCCGCACAGGCCGGTGAAGAGGTCATCATCGCGAACCGTGGCGTGCCGGTTGCCCGACTGATCGCGACGGGCGCCGGCAACACCGGAACTGGTGATGCGCAGCCTGGCGGCGTACTCGCCTGGCTGGCACAGCACCCGCTGCCTGCACACGCTCGCCGCAGTCATGAGGCAATTGAAGCTGCACTCAACGAGGAACGCGCAGGGTGGGAATGATCTATGTCGACACCTGCCTGGTGATCTACGCCTTTGAAGATGACCCGCTATTCGGTGCTCGCGCACGCGCAGCCCTCGCCACCCAGGTGGCAGACCGCCTCGCGATATCGCCGCTGGTCAAATTCGAATGTCTGGTCGCGCCGATGAAACACGGCAATCTCGTGCTGCAACGCTACTACGAGGAAGGGCTGCAGCACTTCGCGCAGCTGGACATGCCGGAAGCGGTATTCATTCAGGGCGCGCAATTGCGCGCGCGCTTCGGCCTCAAGACGCCAGACGCCTTGCATCTGGCGACGGCGCAGCATCACGGCTGCGATGCACTGTGGACCAATGATGAACGCCTGGCACAGGCTGCGCATGGCCTGGCGATCAACGTGCTGGCGACCACCGTTTGATCATCAAAATCTGGCAACGCAAGGCCTGAGCCTCTCACCGTTCGCTAGCGCGCGTTCACATTCACCCAGCGGATTGCGTGAACGTAAACACGCCCTAGGCTAGGCTCGGAGCGCAGCGGAATCCGGGAGCGCCTTCAAGGCAAGGACCTGAACCCGGATGACGCGAACGCCTCCAGCCGGGCGATTTGCTGATCACGCGCGCTGCTCAGGCCCTCAGCATCTGCACAACGACCTTGCCTTTGGCCCGGCCTTGCTCCAGATAGGCAAGCGCCTCAAGAGTCTGGGCGAAGGGAAATACCCTGTCGATCACCGGGCGGATGTGGCCTGCCTCCAGCAGCTTGCTAATCTGCGAGAGCTGGCGGCCATCAGCGCGCACGAAGAGGAATGAGTAGGCGGCGCCGCGCTGCCGCGCTCGCCGGATGATCTTGCTGCTCAACAAACCGAACAAGCACTTCAGCACGAAGTTCATGCCTCGCTTGCGGGCGAACGCGGCGTCAGGCGGGCCGACCAGCGAGATGACCTGGCTATCGGGCTTCAGGATCTGCAGCGACTTCTCGATGCCGTCGCCACGCACGGTGCCCAGCACCATGTCATAGCCCTGCAAGGTCTGCTCGAACGCCTGCTTTTTGTAATCGATGATCTCGTCCGCACCGAGGCGCTTCACCAGATCCAGATTGCCGGTGCTGGTCGTTGTACCGACCTTGGCGCCGAAATGTTTGGCGAGCTGGATGGCGAAGGTGCCGATGCCGCCCGAGCCTGCGGGAATGAATACCTTGTGACCGGGTTGTATATCTGCGCGCACACGCAGGGCTTGCCAGGCGGTGAGCCCGACCATCGGGATCGAGGCGGCTTCCACGAAGTCCAGATTGGCCGGCTTGAGCGCCGCAGCGCGCTCGGGCACCACGGCAAAATCGGCAAGCGACCCGATGCCCAGATCGAAAAGGCTGGCAAAAATAGCGTCGCCCACCTTGAAGCGCGTGACGCGACTGCCCACTTCCACCACCACACCGGCCAGATCGCTGCCCATCGTCGCCGGCAGCTGGAACTTCAGGATGGGCTTGAAGGCGCCCGTCGGGATCATGTTATCGACCGGATTCAATCCGGCGGCATGAACCTCGACGAGCATTTCATCCGACTTGATTGTGGGCCGTGGCAGCTCGGCGAATTCGAGCTGCGCGGATTTGCCATAGCGCTTCAAGACAAGTGCTTTCATCATATTTTTCCTGCGCGCGTAAAGGTATCCAGCAGCAGATCTCGTCGAATGCCCATGTCGAGCAAAGCGGCCGGCGCGAAGCGTCGCGCCAGTCGCAAACGATGCGCCAGCTTGCCCGCTGTGTAGCGGATTTTCGGATTGGCGGCGCTGACGGCTTCGAGCACCACATCGGCCACCACCTCAGGCTTGTCGCCCGCTTCAACCAGCTTGCGCACAAGCTTGCTCAGTCCAACCCGTACCGCGCGGTACTCATCGAGCGGAGTATCGGCCTCCAGCGCATTGCTGTCGAACTGTGTGTTGGTGTAGGCAGGCTCTATAAGCGAGACGCGGATGCCGCGCGTGCGCAGCTCATGATCGAGCGATTCGGAATAGCCCTCGACCGCATGCTTGGTCGCCGCGTAGTGCGCCATATACGGCGCGGGCAGGAAGCCCAGCACCGAGCTGATGTTGATGATGCGGCCGCTGCCCTGGCTCCGCATGTGCGGCACCACGGCGCTGGTCATGCGCACCAGCCCGAAGTAGTTGGTCTCGAAAATCGAGCGCGCCTGCTCGATAGAGACCTCCTCCGCGCCAGCCGGCGCCACGCCGAAACCGGCGTTATTGACGAGCAGGTCGATGTGCCCGTGCTGACGCAACAATTCCTCAACCAGCGCCTCCACAGAAGCGTCGCTGGTCACATCCAGCGGCAGCATCGAGAAAGGACGGCTGCCCATCACCCCGCCTCGTCTGCTGGTGCCATAGACCCGGTAGCCCGCGTGCGCGAGCCGCTCTGCCGTTGCTTTGCCGATGCCTGATGAGGCTCCGGTCACGATCGCAATCTTGCTGCTCATGCGGCGGCCTTCCCATAACGTGCAGCCGCGTGTTGCAGAGAGATGCGCGGAGTAAGGCTGAGGCGCGTTGCGTTGAGGGTATTCCAGTCGGCGATTTCAGGCAGGGACGGAATCGTCACCGTCTCGCCCAGATCCAGGCCGGCCAGTGCCGCATCGACCATCTCGCCAACTTCCATCACCATCGCGGCGGGCAGATTGGCGATATCAACGCCGGCCCGCGCCCACAGCTCGGTACGTGTCGCGCCGGGCAAGACCACTTGCACGCGCACGCCCTTGGGCGCCAGCTCCTTGTCCAATGCCTGGCTGAGGTTGAGCACATAGGCCTTGGTGCCACTGTAAGCGCCGTTGAAGAGCTCCGGCGCCAGCGCCAGGGCCGACGCAACGTTGATCAGCGTGCCGCGCTCGCGCGTGGCGAAAGCCCCGGCAGCGGCCACGGCAAGTCGCGTCACGGCCAGCACGTTCAGGCTGATCATGCGCTCCAGCGCGTCGGGGTCGGAATCCAGCAGTGAAGTGCTGACGGCAACGCCCGCATTGTTCACCAGCATGCTGATCGACGAATCGCTGCTCAGGCGCTGCACCACCCGGGCGACATCGGTGGCGACAGTCAGATCTGCGCTCAGGGTATCGACGCTGACGCCGAACTCGGCGCGCAGTCGCGCCGCCACATCGTCCAGCCGCGCTTGATCGCGTGCTACCAACAGCAGGTCAAACCCGCGTTGCGCCAGACGCTCGGCGTATGCCGCACCAATGCCTGTTGAGGCGCCTGTAATCAGAGCTGTGCCCTGTTTGTCGTGCTTGTTCATGTTTGCTCCAGATTGTTGGGGGTCTGATGGCCAAGCACTCTGCTGGTTAATTGCCGGCCGCCTTTAAATGATGATCGTCATCATTGTTTATATATTACGTTCGTAATCTATAATGTCAAGAACGTTGTGGAATGAGTGAGGCAGAAAAGTGAAAGTCAGCAGAGCTGAAGCAGCACAAAACCGCGAGCGGATCATCGATACGGCGGCCAAGTTGTTCCGCGAGCGCGGCTTCGACGGCATCGGTGTGGCCGACCTGATGAAATCCGCCGGCATGACGCACGGCGGCTTCTATGGGCACTTCGCGTCGAAAGAGGATCTGATGGCGCAAGCCAGCATGCACGCGTTGGAGGGCAGCCTGAACACGCTGCGGCAAGTCGTCGAGCATGACCGCGAGAACGCCCTGGCGATCATCGCGTCCACTTACCTGTCGACCACGCACCGCGATCAGCGCGGCGAAGGATGTGCAATGGCGGCGCTCGGCGCCGAGGCCGCACGCCACGGCTCTCCCCTGCGCGCCGCGTTTACGCAAGGCGTGCGCACAACCGTCGAGCTCATCACCGAGCTTGTCACGGGCCGCACCCGACGCGCCAAGCATCAGCGCGCCTTGACGATCTACGCCAGCATGGTGGGCGCGCTCGTGCTCGCACGCGCGGTTGAGGACGAAGCCCTCTCGGCAGAAATACTGGAGTCGGTGCTGGCGTCCATTGTTCCCGAGGCCGACTGAGCGGCGAAACCGCGCAAGCCCCAGGCAGGACAGCCCGGCGCTTCAAGGCGCCGGGCAAGTCGAGAATTTGAATGACTGCAGAACAGCGGCATCTGCACACAGGCGAAGTACAGACATCCGTGCGCAAGGATGCCTGCAGCCCGTGCCACTCAGCGTGAGGTGGCTGCCCCTCGGGCCTAGCTAGCCAGCGCCGCCACGCGGGCTTGTGCGCTGTGCATTTTCTTGTAGCTGTCGATCAGGCGCTGGTGCCTGTCCAGCCCTTCCAGCTTCATGCTGGTCGGCGTCAGGCCGTGGAAGCGCACGCTGCCATCGACCGAGCCCAGCACCGCATCCATGCGCGCGTTGCCAAACATACGGCGGAAGTTGGGCTCGTAGTCGGCGAGTTCCAGCCCCCCGTCCTGTTCATCGTCCAGCACGACTTCCAGCACCACGTTCAGCGCCTGATAGAACAGGCCGCGCTCGACGGTGTTTTCGTTGAACTGCAGGAAGGCTTCCACCAGCTCTTTCGCGGCTTCAAACTCCTGCAGCGCGAGGTTGATCAGCAGCTTCAGCTCCAGAATTGTCAGCTGGCCCCAGTCGGTGTTCTCGTCGAACTCGATGCCGATCAGGGTGATGATGTCGGTGTAGACGTCCAGCTCGCTGTCGTCCAGACGCTCCAGCAGCGCCCGCAGCGCGTCGTCGTCGAGACTATGCAGATTCAGTATGTCGGCGCGGAAGGCGAGCGCCTTGTTGGTGTTGTCCCAGATCAGGTCTTCAACCGGATAGACCTCGGAGTAGCCCGGCACCAGGATGCGGCAAGCCGTTGCCCCCAGCTTGTCGTACACCGCCATGTACACTTCCTTGCCCATCGCTTCGAGAATGCCGAACAGGCTTGCGGCTTCCTCGGCATTGCTGTTCTTGCCCTGGCCGGAGAAGTCCCACTCGACGAATTCGTAATCATGCTTGGCGCTGAAGAAGCGCCAGGACACCACGCCGCTCGAATCAATGAAGTGCTCGACGAAGTTGTTCGGCTCGGTCACCGCATTGCTCTCAAAGGTCGGCTGTGGCAGATCGTTAAGGCCCTCGAAGCTGCGCCCTTGCAGCAGCTCGGTGAGGCTGCGCTCCAGCGCCACTTCGAAACTCGGATGCGCGCCGAAGGAGGCAAACACGCCGCCGGTGCGCGGGTTCATCAGGGTGACGCACATCACCGGGTACTGCCCGCCGAGCGAAGCATCCTTCACCAGCACAGGAAAGCCCTGCTCCTCCAGACCCTGGATGCCGGCGAGGATGCCGGGGTACTTCGCCAGCACTTCCGGCGGCACATCGGGCAGCGCGATTTCGCCTTCGAGGATTTCGCGCTTCACCGCGCGCTCGAAGATCTCCGACAAGCATTGCACCTGTGCTTCGACCAGGGTGTTGCCGGCGCTCATGCCATTGCTGAGGAACAGGTTGTCGATCAGATTGGTCGGGAAGTACACCACCGCGCCGTCCGACTGGCGCACATAGGGCAGCGAACAGATGCCGCGCGCCACATTGCCGGAATTGGTGTCGTAGAGATGCGAGCCGCGCAGCTCGCCATCAGCGTTGTAGATCGCCAGACAGTAGTCGTCGAGGATCTCCTTCGGCAGCGCATCCTTGCGGCCCGGCTTGAACCAGCGCTCGTCCGGGTAATGCACGAAGGGCGCATTGGCGATGTCCTCGCCCCAGAACTGATCGTTGTAGAAGTGATTGCAGTTGGCGCGCTCGATGAATTCACCGAGGGCCGAAGCCAGCGCGCTTTCCTTGCTCGCGCCCTTGCCATTGGTGAAACACATCGGCGAATGCGCATCGCGGATATGCAGCGACCACACATTGGGCACGATATTGCGCCACGAGGCGATCTCGATCTTCATGCCCAGATCGGCCAGCACGCCCGACATATTGGCGATGGTTTCTTCGAGTGGCAGATCCTTGCCGGCGATACAGGTGCCCGCCCCGGCCGCCAGATTTGGCAGCAGCAAGGCCTGCGCATCGGCATCCAGACTCTCCACCTCTTCGATGATGAAGTCCGGCACGTTCTGCACCACGCGCTTGACCGTGCAACGGTCGATGGAACGCAGAATGCCCTGGCGATCCTTCTCCGAGATATCCGGCGGCAGCTCGATCTGGATCTTGAAAATCTGCTTGTAGCGATTCTCCGGATCGACCATGTTGTTGTGCGACAGGCGCATGTGCTCGGTCGAGATGCCGCGCGTGTCGCAGTACAGCTTCACGAAGTAGGCCGCACACAAGGCGGACGAAGCCAGAAAGTAATCGAACGGCCCCGGCGCCGAACCATCGCCCTTGTAGCGGATCGGCTGATCGGCAATGACCGTGAAGTCGTCGAACTTGGCTTCGAGACGAAGCTTGTCGAGAAAGTTGACCTTGATTTCCATGGAATGCCCAGCCGCTGCTCAAAATGATCCGGCCGCCATTGTCCGGCTTTTTCAAGCAGAAGTTCTGAGCGTTTACGAATGCGCTGCAAACGGCCAGCGCGACAGGGCTTCGGGGCGCTGCGGCGCGCCGGCTTTAAGTGCCACGCTGCCGCCACTCACGCGGGCCCACACCGCTATGCGCCTTGAATGCGCGTGACAGCGCGGCCTCACTGCCATAGCCCACTTGCGCGGCGATCATTTTCAGCTGCGCGCCCCGGCGCAAGGCCTTTTGCGCCAGGCTGACCCGCCAGGCCTGCAGATACGCGCCCGGCGTGCAGCCCACGACGCGGCGGAAGGTTTCGGCGAACACCGTGCGCGACATGCCGGCGGCAAGCGCCAAAGCATCCAGTGACCAATCGCTGGCCGGCTCTTCGTGCATGGCCACCAGCGCCTTGCGCAGCTTGGGATGCGACAGGCCGGCCAGCATCCCGCTGTGCAGCTCGCCCGTTTCCATCAGGTGGCGCAGCACCTGGATGAGCACCACTTCAAAGAGCCGATCCACCAGCGCCTGCTTGCCGCAATTGCTGCCAAACGCTTCGGCGAACAGCAGTGTCAGTACCGGGTTGGCGCCCTCGATCTGCGCAAGCGGCAAACACACGATCTCAGGCAGCGCGCTGACGATGGGATTGGCCTCGCCGCCTTCGAAATCCAGCTGCGCGCAGGCCAGATCAGCCCCGAGCTGCGTGTCGGTCACGAAACAGCGCTGCGTCGGCCGCGCATAGAGCAGCAGGCTCGGCTCGCTGATCTGCAATGAAGGGATGGCCGCATGGATAGCCTCCAGCGCGCCGGAGCGGATCAGATGGATCTGCCCGCCCTCACCGGGCGCTGAGAGATCCGTCGTGCCGCACAGGCTGCCGGAGTGAAACATCCGGGCGCGCACCGGGAAATGGTCGAGCAAAGCCTCCAGGCGATCTGTGCAGACATTCATCATCGCGTACTCCTGATCAATTCAACCGAACTTTACGTGATTTTTAGTCCGAGCGGAAAGCCTAAAGTTCGTCCTGCCAACCGGCATTGATCTCTCAGCCATCCGTCACGAAAGGAACCATCATGAAACCCCGCTACAAATTCATGCTCCTGTCCGCCATCACCGCCCTGAGCAGTGTGGCCCACGCAGCGGGCAGCGCTGGCGTCGAACACACGACCCAGGGCTTACTCGAAGCGCTCGCCCAAGGCGGCGGCCCGTCCATCGAAAGCCTGTCGCCAGCCGCTGCACGCCAGGTGCTCATCGACGCACAAAAGGGCGCCAAGCTGCCGCCCGCTGAAGTCAGCGAGAAGATCATCCAGGTCGATGGCAAGTCGCTCGTGCTGAACATCGTGCGGCCCGCCGGTGCGCAGGGCACGCTGCCCGCCTTCATCTTCGTGCATGGTGGCGGCTGGATTCTTGGCGACTTCCCGACGCACGAACGCTTCGTCCGCGATCTCGTCGCTGACTCGGGCGCCGTGGCCATCTTCGTCAATTACACGCCGTCGCCCGAAGCGCGTTACCCGGTGGCGCTCAATGAAATCTACGCCGCCACCCAATGGGTGGCCGACAACGGCGCCCAGATCAAGGTCGATGGCAAGCGGCTCGCCATCGCCGGCAACAGCGTCGGCGGCAACATGGCCACCGCCGTCGCCTTGATGGCAAAAGCCAAAGGCACCCCGGCACTGCGCGCACAGGTGTTGTTCTGGCCGGTGACCAATGCGAATTTCGAGAACGCCTCTTACGACGAATTCGCCAACGGCCACTTCCTCACGAAGGGCATGATGAAATGGTTCTGGGATGCCTACACGAGCAATCCCGCCCAGCGTCAGGAGATCTACGCCTCACCGCTGCAAGCGACGGCCGAGCAACTCAAGGGACTGCCGCCCACCCTGATCCAGACCGCCGAAAAAGACGTGCTGCGCGACGAGGGTGAAGCCTATGCACGCAAGCTGGACGCTGCCGGCGTCAAGGTCGTGGCGACCCGCTACAACGGCATGATCCATGACTTCGGACTGCTCAACGCCCTCGCCGATGTGCCCGCCACACGTGCCGCCCTGCACCAGGCCAGCGAAGAGCTGAAAGCCCGCCTGCGTTGAAGCAGGCAACCGGGAGTCAGGCAGCGCCTGACTCCCCGGCCAGCCCGGGCGCCGCAGCCTGCGGCCCCTTGGATGCCATGCGCAAGCGCACCCCACGGTCCTTCAACTCATGCCTTCAAACTGGCCGGAAAGTTGGCAGGCAGCTCACTGGCTGCGCAGCTGATCACCGTATCGTCATTCGGGCCGCAATCGCGCACAAAAGTAATGGTGGCAAATTCGTCGATGACTTCGGTCGGGTAGGCCGGGCCTGCTGCGCGGTAGGCTTCCATCTGTGCGATGTGCTCGTTCTGGAAGCAGACGGTTTTCTCCGGATTGTTGATGACCCAGCGCGGGAAAAAGATCGTCCCGTGAAAAACCTTGTCCTGCAGATTGACGATCAGGCTCACATCGGTGCCGGTCGGCTCCGTCCAGGAGATTTTGTAGACCGCCTGCGCGACGCGAACAATGTACGCCTTCTGATCCTTGACCCAGCGATTGCCAACAATGCCACTGTGGATGCGGTAGTCGAGGGTGGTAGCGTTCTTAACGTAAATCTCGTAGTTCCAGCCGTTGTCGTAGGTATAGACGAGGTGTTTGCCGATGAAGCCGCTGAGGTCTTCCTTGTCGAATGTGGCCATGATGTTTCTCCTCTTGATGAGTTGATTCGATGAGCACCTATTCTTACCCAAACAATTCGATTGATTGGCGCTGATTTCTGATCAAAACAATCCGATTTACAGATATATTCCAGCATCGCTTTCACTCATCTTGAGGAGTCTGGATGTCGCCCGGCACCACTCTGGAACAATGGCTCGTGCTACAGACGCTGGTCGAGGAAGGCAGCTATGTGCGCGCCGCAGAGCGACTTAACCGCAGCCAGTCTTCGGTCAGCTATGCGCTGGCTGCGCTGCAGGAGCGCCTGGGCATTGAGCTGCTGCACATCCAAGGCCGCAAGGCCGAACTGACTGAAGCCGGGCGCGTCATGCTGGCTCAAGCGCAGCCACTGCTCGCCGGCTTCCGTCAGCTGGAATCCCGCGCCGCCAGCCTGAAAGCCGGCGTGCGGGGAAGTGTTGGGCTGGTCGTCGATTCGGTCTTGCCGAAAGCACAGCTATTTGCCGCCCTGCTGCACTTCAGCCAGGATTGGCCCGCAGTACAGGTGCATGTGGCGGAAGTATTGCGCACCGAGAGCGAAAACATCCTGAACCGTCAGGAGGCCGAGCTGTATGTGATCACCCAGAAGCCCGATAGCGATGCCACGGCAAGCTTCCTGCTCAATATCGACTTCGTCGCGCTCGCCCATGCCGACCACCCCCTGCACCAACTTGGCGACCCGCTCAGTCAAGCGCAGCTCGAACAATATCCACTGGTAGTCATTACCGATCGCGCCATGCAGCGCACGCAGATGCGCGGCGCCCGGCCGGTATGGTCATTCACCACCGTCGAAGCAGCTGTCGAAGCGGTCTGTCACGGCGTCGGATACGGCTGGCTACCGATCAACCGCGTGGCGACGCTGATCGACAGCGGCCAGCTAAAACGACTGCCCGTCGCATCCGCGCAAGTCCGCAAGACGCCGCTCTACCTTGTCTTCGGCAATGAAAGCCTGTGCTTTGACAAAACTGTCACCGCACTGGCCGACAGCCTGCGCCACGCGCTAGCCTGAATCGTGAGCACAAGTGTGCAATAGCCGAAGAGCATTGCACCCTTGGTCCTGAACACGCGCAGCGATCAGCCACGGTGCCGTGCGCAAGGGAAAGCGGTGGGTTGCTCGGGCCCCCACCCTGCGGCCCTGGCACTACACGAAAAGTAGCCCCAATCTCGCAGAACGGAACTCCGCAGGAGCTTCCGCCAGCCGCCACCAGGTGGCATGCATCAGGCTGCGCGAGAGGTGGATGGGCGGAACCGCTCTGCGTTCCGCCCTAGGAATATTCGGGGTATTCGGTCACTCTGCCGGATGACGGGAGCTCTCTTCGACACCATCGCCCCAATCTGCCGGATAAACACCGGATTTCACCAGTTGGTGAAATGTCGAGTGCGGCCAATCCGCCACACGCCGTACCCAGCCGTGTTTTACCGGGTTGAAGTGCACGTAATCCATGTGCGCAGCGTAGTCAGCGTCATCACGGATCGTGTGCTCCCAGAAGCGCCTCTGCCAGATGCCACGCTCGCCTTTGGCCGCACGCACGGCAGACAAACGCTCTGTTTTTGGCAATCCTTTGGCAAAGGCTTTCTTGATCTCCCGCCATCGCCCGGAGTAGTCGGAATCTCCCGTCGGCAGCGTCCACATCGCGTGAAGATGATCCGGCAAAACAACCCATGCGTCGATATGAAAGGGCCGGCGACGCCTAACAACACGAACTGCCTCGCGCAGCAAGTCGATATGCTCGACCAACAAGCGATTTTCCCGCTCAAGCAAATTCACCGTAAAAAAATAGGTGCCGCCAGTAACCCGATTGCGTCGATAGTCCGTCATGCCAACAGTACGGTCATATAGTTGGTCGGAAAAGCCGAAGGCGCCTTCCGACGTTGGCGATGGTCGATCACCTTCACCGAGCAATCAAATCCAAACGTCGGAAGAAATTCCAAACGTCGGAAGGCGCTCCGCTTTTCCGACCTACGATTCGGATACGCATTCCGGGTTACGGCCTTGCTTCGCGCAGCAAGTCGATATGCTCGACCAACAAGCGATTTTTCCGCTCAAGCAGATTCACCGTAAAAAAATAGGTGCCGCCAGTAACCCGATAGCGTCGATAGTCCGTCATGCCAACAGTACGGTCATATGGTTCGTCGGAAAAGCGTAGCTAGGAAAAGCGTAGGTCGGAAAAGCCGAAGGCGCCTTCCGACGTTGGCGATGGTCGATCACCTTCACCGAGTAATCAAATCCAAACGTTGGAAGAAATTCCAAACGTCGGAAGGCGCTCCGCTTTTCCGACCTACGATTCGGATACGCATTCCGGGTTACGGCCTTGCGCGAGAGGTGGATTGGCGGAAGCGCTTTGCGTTCTGTCTTAAGAATATCCGAGGGGGGCGGTACGAGAATCCGGCGCACGCGACTCAACAATGATGTTGGCGTTTCTTCATGCCGAAGGGTACCCTTCACTTATCACATCTCTTGCCCGGGGGGCGAAATGTCGATTCGAAACGAAAAACTAAATATTGGACAAGTTGTATCTGTCGATGGTGCCGCAATTACGCTTGAAGCCACACAACTCAGAGTGACGCTAGAGACAGGCGAAGAGGTACACATAACGGTAGGATCATTTGTGAATTGCGGCGGAGGGCATGGAGATGTCCTATGTGTAGTCACGCGAGCATGGCAGGAGTTGGTTGAACGTATTGATCCCCAAAACAAGGGACTACGAATTCTTACCGACGTCAAAAAAGTGGAGCTAGTCGTTGTCGGGTCAATCACTGACGGCTTTCGACGTGGAGTGGATCATCTACCCCCTGTTGGCTCTGCCGCGTACTTCATCACTGGCGAAGCATTTGATGCACTCTTAGATGCCGCTCTCGACGCGGAATCACGAAATCGGCTTTTCCCGGTAGGAACCAGAGTAGGTACTGGCAAAGGAGTAGCCCGATTCGATTTGAACAAATTCTTTGGACGCCACTCAGCCGTCTTGGGAACAACCGGATCGGGGAAAAGCTATACCGTAGCCTCTCTCGCGCAGGCAGTTCTCAAAAGCTATGCGCGCCCACGTCTCGTCATATTTGACATTCACAACGAGTATGGCCCGGCATTTCAAGGAGAGTTTTCCGAGCGCTCGTGCTGCATCGGATGGCAAGATTTCCATCTCCCGTTCTGGCTGCTTACCTTTGACGAGTTTGTTGATGTTTTTACTGGTGGGGTGTTGGGGAGCAATCAGAAGGTGTTTTTATCAACGCACTTGCTAGCCCTTCGACAAGAGTCTCTAGGTGAAAACTCGAAGCTGGATGCCGAGAAGATTAGCGTTGACACTCCCATTTGTTTCGAATGGGATGAGCTCATCTCCAAATTGGATGAACATTTGGGAGGAATCACAGCGAAAACAGAAAGAGAACCGTTACAAAAAGTCGTCGAAAAAATGAAGTCGCGAAGACGCGATCCACGTTTTTCCTTTCTCTTTGATGCTGTCGATTCTCGACAGTCAATGGCGACCTTCTTCGAGAAAATTTTTGGATTGGGTGAGTCAGATGTGCATGCGACTGTCCTTGATCTTTCGGGGTTACCAACAGAAGTTCGGGCGACCGCCATAGGAATTCTATGTCGATTGTTTTTTGACTACAGATACTGGGATAGCAATGCCGAGAACCTCCCTGTTGCTCTTGTTCTCGAGGAGGCCCATGCGTACATACCCGCTGAATCCGACGCTAAGTATGCAATTGCAGTTGAAGCAATTGAGCGCATTGCCAAAGAGGGCCGGAAGTATGGCCTTAGTTTGGTCGTTGTGTCCCAACGGCCTGCAAACGTCTCACCTACGATCCTTTCTCAATGCGGAACATTTGTAGCTCTCAGGCTGACATCCGACGTTGATCAGTCCCGAGTTCTTAGACTGCTACCTGATACGTTGGGCAATCAGGCTGGAATGCTAAGCTCACTTCGAGATGGAGAAGCTGTGGTATCTGGTGATGGCGTAACGCTGCCTGGACGCGTTTTATTTGATATGCCTACCCCTAAGCCTAGCAGCTCGGACGTGCGCTTTCATAAGGCATGGTCTGATGGGCCTCCGTCGTGGTATTCGATTGCTGGAGTTGTCGAGCGTTGGCTAAAGCAGAGCCGGAGATAACCGATGCTGATTAATGAAATGAAACTTTTGGGCTGGCGCTCGTATTCACCTGAGCACGAAGTACACCTTGCCGATCTAGGTCGCGTCAATCTCATGATTGGCGCAAACAACGTTGGAAAATCAAATTTCGGACGTTTCTTGGTTCGCTTAAGGGAAATACTCCGTGACTACGAAAAGGCGGAGCCATGGAGCGATTCGTCCCGCACCAACAGCGCACTTTGTGCGGGATCGGGGTGGTTCTCCCCATTGCAAATTCAATTCAATCCGCGAGAAGTAGACCACTGGTTACGCAAAGCTGGCGTAATCAAAGCAGAAATACATCTCAATACGGATGCTCTTGGTTGCCCTTGGGAATTACCCAGAACTCTGTTCAATGACGAGCAGATACGCGTATCTATCACAATGACGCGTGATGGAAATACGGGCTACTTATCTGTAATCCCTATGTCTTGTTATGGAAAACCTCTCATTATCAGAGACGGGAGCACTCACAAGCTACTCCTAACGGATCACATCTACTCAGAACAAATCACGGATGCTCACCGTCATCGCGGACTAGGTCTTGCGGTATGTCGTTGCTTGGCGATGTCAGTTATGGAGATTCGTCCGCTGAGGGATCCCTCCAGAAAATCAACTGAGAATATACAGCACACCACCGACGGTGGAGACATCATCACTGCTTTGCAAAGCAAGCAGAACGACAAAAACAATCAACTGTTCTGGACAAAGTGCAAGGCTGATCTCGAAACTTGGTTTGCGTTGCTATTGGGCGAAGACTATCTACGTATAGACATAAACACCGAAAACTTTTGGCTGGAAGTAAAGCGGGGCGAAGAAATACTACGGTGCCCTCTTGCGGATCTAGGGGCCGGGGTCTCCGAAATACTTATCGTTCTGGCGTACTTGCGCCTTCATTCAGACCGGCCTTTTTTTGTCGTGATTGATGAACCTGAGTCGCACCTTCATCCTGGGGCTGTAGTAGAACTTGCAAAAATAATTACGAAACACTTGCCAAATCATCAGTTGCTTTTCACAACACACTCAACGGCACTAGTCGATGCAGTGGCCTCCGACTGGCGAACATTTAGGGCAACGAGAGGTGCGCACCACGGCACCGTGATTGAACCCATCGAAACCACAACATCTAAGTTGGCACTGCTTGCAGACTTGGGCATTCGCCCCTCTCAATTGTTTCTCGCTCGAGCGATCCTTTGGGTAGAGGGACCGTCGGATATCCACTATTGGACAGCATTAATTAACCAAGTGGATGAAACGCTCGTAGCCGGGCGTGATTTCGCTTTTGTAACCTATGGTGGAGCCTCCTTAGTCTCAAGTTTCAAGTGCAACACTTGGAGTGAGCTAAGGTGTTGCGATGGGCAAACGTTACAGTCATCTGAGT
>NZ_JBDIVE010000014.1:0-68894 GCF_039631295.1 Uliginosibacterium sediminicola
GTTGATCGCTACATTCCGTCGGTAGAGAAGGCCGAGCGTGAGCTTGGGCTGCGCCTGCGTTACGAACTGGATGATGCTATCCGCGCAACCCTCAACAGCTTGCGCGCTGCGCAGCGCTGAAGGAGATTTGTCCTCAAGCATTTGCATTGCCATTTTTCCGCACGAATCGAAGGTGGTCCGAGATGGGTGTCTGTCGCCATTTTCGAAGACGGAGAATGCCTGAGTCCTGCGTAAGGTAAATGCGCCCGGCTCAAGTGCGGCAAAGCACGGGATGTTTTATTACAGGAGAGACGAACATATTGCACTTCAGCAAATCAGCGTACGAAAGCGTGAGTGCCCGTTAATTTGCCTGGAAGGGGTTCGGCTCTGAGATTTTTCTTGCCAGATCAGCGTAGTAAGCTTGACGTGGCAGTTGAAGGATTGGGGGATTCGGAGGGGGGCTCTAGCGAACTCAACAGCTTGGCGAATGCAAGCACTCACCAGCGGGGCTTTCGCGATGGGCGTCGGAGATACGCAAATGATCGTCCGGCCAAAAGAACATAGCTCGGCCCATTCGAGTTTGCCGGAGCATATAGCAATTCGTCCTGCGAACAGTATGTACTGAGGCATGTCTTAGATATCTGCGTCACACAAAGCCTAAGAGTTCGATGAGCTTTACCACGCTATTTCTGCGCTGACATGCGTGGTGTGTTGTGGTTGTTTAGTGTTTTAATGTGTGACGTGCTTTCTACTTTGTTGCCGGAGCATTAATTAATATTTTGTTAAGGGTATATGCAAAATAGTTTTGTTGTTAGGTTAAAGAGCCTGATGGGTTTGGATTTTCATATCCTTTCGACTCTTGTGATGCGTCTGTGGTCCGTCTTTGCTGGCGGCATCATGATTCTCGGGATTCCTCATTGGTTTACACAGGCTGAGCAAGGGTATTACTTCACCTTCTCTAGCTTGATTGCTTTGCAAGTGTTTTTTGAGCTCGGTTTTAATTACGTCGTGACGCAATTGGTTGGCCATGAAATGGCCTATATAAAATTTGGTGACCAGGGAGGGCTTGAAGGCGATGCTCGTCATTTGGATAGATTGAGTTCGCTTATCAAACTACTTGTTAAATGGTATCGCGTGATTGCAGTGCTGTTCGGGATATGTGTCGGCGCTGCGGGGTACTTGTTCTTTTACATTAAAGGCCTTCCCGATGTGACGGGCTGGGTATTCGGCTGGGGCTTTCTGACCTTGTTTTCATCCATGAATTTGTTTCTTAGCCCATTTCTTGCAGTGATCGAAGGGGCCGGGCGTGTAGGACAGGTCGCACGTCTTCGCCTGATCCAATCGGTTTTCGGCTATGTGCCGCTGTGGATTTTGTTGTCCTGTGGTGGCGGACTATGGGCCGTTCCCTTGATTTCAATGGCTAGTGCGCTTATTACTGCTTATTGGATAAAAAGTCACGGGGAATTCATTTTTGACTTGAATGCAAGGGTCATTCTGGACGAATGCCGAGTTTCATGGAGGAAGGAGATATTTCCTTTTCAGTGGCGGATTGCCCTGAGCTGGATAAGCGGATATTTCATATTTCAGTTATTCAATCCGATTGTTTTTGCTTATCAGGGTGCAGTGGCGGCCGGAAAAATTGGTTTGGCCATGGCGATATTTAGCACTACGCTTTCTGTTGCAATGAGTTGGGTCACGGCTAAAGCCCCCGTTTTTGCGGGGCTTATCGCACAAAATGAACATCAAAGAGCTAGAAGTCTATTTTGGTCATTGTGGTTGAGGTCTGGCGGCATTAATCTACTGGGGTGTGTCATCATATTGGCAATAGTGTTTCTTCTTGATCTCCACGACGTGAAGCTCGTATATCGACTTCCAGACCTAAGAGTTCTGTTCTGCATTGCTGTAGTAACGGTGGTGAACCACTTTATTTTCTCCGCAGCTACGTATATGAGATCACACAAGGTAGAGCCGCTTATGCTGAGTTCGATTGCAGTTGGTTTCCTGAGTTTGCTGGTTGTTTATCTTGGGGCGCAAAGAAGTGTTCTCGTTACTATGGTTTTGTATGCGGGAGTGGTTGTATTCGTTGCTCTTCCGTGGTGCTTATGTGTGTTTTTAAATTTCTTAAAACAAAAGCATTATTAAACCGGCAGCAAAATAGGATACAGCGGCAAACCGTAACAAATTTATTTGGCTAGACACTACCGTTCCGGTTGTGTTGCGTAAAATGTTGCCGGGTTAATAGTCTATTAAAGCCTGTGGTGTTCGATAGCGAAATGTAAGACAAAGTGCCTGGCTTTTTAACCGCAAAAAATAATATTTAAGCGAGTGGTGTGCGGCATACGCGCCAGACTATTTTAATAGGAAACATGCGCTACTGGCTTTATGGTTTGCAAGCCTGCTGAGGGGGCTCGCGGGAGGGGGTATGTTGCTGTTTGAGATTTACTTCAGAGCGCTGGATTAGGCTATGGCCGCAATGACGCGGGGGGGTGTTGCGACCTGTTTTAACTATTTTCGTTCCTGCTTATAATCGTAGCGCCAACCTTGCCGTATTGTTGCGCGCGGGGAGCGGTTAGAACTAATCAGCTATTTAAGAGCTTAATGTTGCGATCTGCGATATTTAACATTGACGCAAATGTGTCTTTTGTGGCTGTTGTATGCTTGTTGAGATGGAATGGTTGCTTTTTGTGTCGAGAATTGCAGAATTGGATATTCTCCTCTGTTTGATGGTTGTGACTATTACAAATCATGTTGTGTTTTTCTTTGTCAGTCTACATGAGGGCGCACAAGGAAGAACCGATGCTGAAGCAATCTATTGTGGTTGCTGTCTTGACGCTGGGAGCCGTTTTCTACGGAACAAAACATAGTGTCGTTTTGCAATGGAATTATATGCGACATTGAAGCTATTCGTTGCGTTGTCATGGGGTGTGCTATTGTTTAAAAAATATTATTCGCTGAGTTGCGAGAAAGGTGAAAATGAATAATATAACCATCGCAATTCCGACATATGGGCGGATCGATTCATTGAGGAGGCGAGTGCAGGAGTTGTTGCCCCAGATGGATGGTGGGGATAGGTTGTATATATTTGATAATGCAACCGAGGGGTTTGATCCCAGGCTTATTCCAGAATTACAGGATTCGAGGGTCGTACTAACAATAAATCATGTTAATGTTGGAGGGAATGCCAATATAACTAAATGTATTTCTTGTGTAAGTTCGGGGTGGTTGTGGCTTCTGTCTGATGATGACAGTGTTAAAGACGGTGCAGTTAAAAGTATAAAGGAAATTGTTTCCACGCGGTCAGAGTGCTGCTTTATTAGTTTTTGTCCAGATTCGAAGGGTTTTGTCCGGGAAAAATCTTTGTTGGCCACAGGCTTAGCTGAGTTTCTGCAGTTGAATGACGGATTTCAATGGACATTGTTAATGTCTAACTGCGTTTTTAACCTCGACAAAATAGCGACCTATTTGAAAAGCAGTTATACCTCAATATGGATGAATTGCCCCCATCTGGCGCCTGTTATAAATTGCCTTCAAGATGGTGGAAGAGCGTTATATTCAGAAAAGTCTCTTGTCGTTTGGAGGCCACCAAATTTGAAGAAGAGTTGGTCTATTGTTCCTGTTTATAATTTGCTTCAACTTTGTTCCTTAGTGAGCGATCCTGCCGACGCAAAAAGCCTTCGAAAAGTCATTTCGAAAGGGTTGCCGTCTAAGTTTCGATTTACGCTTGAAGTTTGTGCATCTCAAGCCCGGCACGGAAAGGATTGGCGTGCGTTGCCGTATGCCGCGACTGTATTGTGGGGGCTTTCGAGAGACAAAGGTATTTTGAATAAGCTCATGTTTTTGTGTTTATTTGCCTCGCTGGTTTTTCCACGGTTTTCGATGATGCTGTTTGAAATTCTATATTTTCTAGCTAAGAGGCGGAGGTTGGGCGATACCTTACAGGATAGGCCGTTCAAGCTATATCTTTGAGTGTTCGGGAAATGGTGCTTTGTGCATAAACAAATATTGTTTTTTATTAAACTTTGTATAAAAAAAATGCTAGTTGGCGCGTGGGAAATTTGGCAGAGGTCAGGTTTTTTAGCGCAGAATATTTCTATAGCCGACACTGCGATAGTTCGTGTCGATAAAGGAGGGAAGGTTTTTTTGAGCGCAGGTGTAAGTGTCGGGCGCGGAGCGTTAATTATTGTCGCAAAAGATCCTCGCAATCTTACGTCTAAGGCTGCATTGGTGGTTGGTGTTAATACGGCTATAAACGAGTATTGTAATATTCGCGCAGCAGGTGGGGAAATAAAAATTGGCGCTGACTGTTTGCTTGGGCAGTTTGTGTCATTGATCGGAAGTAATCACGGTATAGCCGCATCGAAGATGATAAAAAATCAAGAATGGGATACAGGTAAAACTGGAATAGAAATCGGGAACGATGTTTGGATTGGAGCAAAGTCGGTGGTCTTGCCAGGTGTTTCTATTGGGGATGGGGCGGTAGTAGCCGCAGGCGCAATTGTGACGCACGACATACCTCCCTACGAAATCTGGGGAGGGGTGCCCGCTAAGAGAATCTCAATAAGGCGTTAATATGGAGCATCTTACGCTTCAAATGTTGGTTGTATTTGTAGGGCTTTTGGCCAACATTGGTTTGTATTGTTTTGTTTCTATGAGGTATGGTTCATGGGTGGGGCCTATTACGGCATGGTTCGCCATTGAGATTCCTGCTGTTTTTATTTTTGAGTTGGCTTATTTGTCGATGGCGACTAATCCAGGCTCCGTTTTAGGCTATGTTGTAATATATTCTGCTTATTTTTTGTTTGCACTTTCGTTTGTTCTTGCCTATGTCTATTCCTCTGTGCCGTCGGCGTTAGTAAAAAGTTTTCGTTTTCGCCCCGCTACAAAGTTGGCTGCCGCCACATTGCTGTTTGTTGCCGTTTTTCTTTATCTGCCGATCTTTAAGCTCCTGGCTCAAAATGGTTTTTCGCCGAGAGATGTTTACGTTGTGACAAGAACAGGGTTTGGCTTGGCATATTTCGGATCAATCGTTGCTGCAAATTTATTTCTAGTGGTAATGCTGTTCTTGCCTGTTTCTCGATGGCTAAAAATAGTCTCCTTTGTTTTTTGTGTGTTTTTTGCATATTTACACGGAAGTAAAGGGCATGTGTTTGTGTGCTTTTTTATATTATTACAGTACTTCTGGGCTGTTCGCGGTTTGCGAATCGGTATTGTTAGATTTTCGTTGTTTGGTTTGATCGCTGTTGTGGTAGCAGTAGTGTTGTTTTTTTTGATGGCCAATGGCATAGGGTTTGATCAAATTATTTCTCTTATGGTTGGTTATTCAGATTACGCGAGAAATGCAGTGATGTTGGTAGATTCGCTAAAAGACTTTCATTACGGAGGGGTCTTTTTAGAGGACAACCTTTACACTAGACTGCCTCGGCTCATCTTCGAAAGCAAGCCCAAGGACTTCGGTGCATTTGGCTTGGCAAAACAGTTTTTTCCAGATTCTTTTTATTTAGACCAGGGCGTCCCTTCATTTGGTTTGGGTGTTTTTTACGCAGATTTTTGGATTTTTATTTTGCCTGTGCTAGGGGTTGCAGGCGCTTGGTCCGGATTTTTTGCGAAGGTTTTTTTTAGCAGGGTTCGTGTTTATAAATCACCTTCTGATTTTGTCATGCTCTGTTTCTTTTGTGGTATTGGATTCATACCCGTTGGAGGCGGATACTTGTTGTTTGAGCACTTTTTTTTGGCTGTTGTTTTGTTTGTCTTGTGCAGTATAAGTGCGTTGCGAATTATGCCTAGGAAGTTTCTGCGGTGAGCTTCATTTTTGTGTTGGGTTAAAATCGATAATTTTTTTAGACTGTTTGAATGGCGGTATGAAAATTTATCGGTTTTGTGAACTGGAGTGGTTGTGAGGCCAGAATTTTTGGTGTGTTGTACGACTTGGTTGAGTGAGTCTGTGTAGTTCACATTGTATTGTAGACCGAATGTTTTTATGGATATAAACGCCGAAAGTTCCGGCGCTTGTTGCAAGAGGCTAGAGAAGTATTGTTTGCGCGCTTTGTGGGTGTCGATTAATTGTTGACTTGGTTTTGCGTTTAAGGTTTTGTGCGGTTGCCCTTCGAAGACTCGAATCTTAGGCCATCCGAAAGAGATATGGGTTTGTGAGAATAGAATAGGAATGGCTATGGATGCGCCGTTTTATGATGATGTACGAACTAGGTGTGTCGATGCTCTTATTTTGGTTGTCGGGGAGGTTGTTGGTGGGCATGAGCGACAGCTACTTGGGATTGTTCAAGGTCTTATTGCTCAATCGCTTACGGTTGAGGTTGTGTGCTCTTCTCGTCAGGTTGCTTGTTTTTTCAATGAGAACGGAATTTGTGCTGTAACGAAAAATATATTTAGGCTAGGCAAGGTGTGGCAGCAGTTTCGCTTTGCACGCTCTTACGCGCTTGAGATGAAAACCGCCTTTAATTCTTCCCGGCTGGTTTTGGTGTCGGGTGGAACGGTTGAGGCGTGCGTCGCGCTATGTCGGGCGTCCAAGATAGCAAACGCGGATAACAAGGTGTTCGCGTATGTTCCCATGTATATCAATAGATCATATGCGGGGCGAGGGGTCTCCCGTGCTTATGATTTTCTTCTTCGAGCGCTGTTACGTAGTGTTGATAGATTTATTACTATCAACAAGGTTCAGGCGGCGCTCTTGACAAGGTTTTTTCGGGTTCCTTGCTCTGTTGTTAATAATGTCGTTGTTCCTGTGTCGCAGAAGCCTCCGTATCGAGGGCAGCGTTTGGTGTTTTGTGGTCGCTTGGATGATGGGCAGAAAAATATCACAGGCCTGATTTCATGGCTGGACACTGTAGAAAATCCATATCGCGAGCTATTGATTATTGGTGATGGCCCCGACTCGAGCAAAGTCACTCAGGCAGCTAGCTCCGTGGAGTGCATTAAGATTCATATGCTAGGGTGGGTTAAGCCTGAAAGTATTGCGGATGTTGTTAGCAGCGGCGATCTTTTGGTGCTCAATTCACGTTGGGAGGGGGAGCCAATGGTCGTTCGCGAGTTTTCTGGTGTCGGTATTCCTTGTGTGGCGCCTGATATTGATGGGTTTAGGTTGGTTGTTCCCAAAAAAATGCGTTTCTCCGATCGGAAAGAGCTTTTGTCGATATTGAGCGCATATCACGAGCGCTCTATTAGCACCCCCTTGGGGCCTTGTGCGTCTATGGAATTTCATATTGCCCGACGTGATTCCCAGCTCCGTAGATTGGCTTTACTTGTTGAGAGAGAGGCTGGTGGTATTAGTTGAGCGTTTGCCGTTTAGATGCTGAGTAATTGCTTTGTGTGATGACACTTGGTTTATAAACGTATAGTTTTCGTTTTCAGAATAACGCTTTATATTATTTGGTGTTGTTAATGTACAAAATCGCTGCAGATCTTCGCTGGCCAGCTGCGAGTGGTATTGGGGTCGTTGCGCAAGAGCTGGTGTCGCGACTGCGACGCAATTTTATTGTTGATGGATTGGATCTAAGCACAAGAATCGGCTCGCCGCTGTCGCCGTGCTCTTTGAGTTATGCGTTGCTTAAGACGGGAGGGCATGACATCTTCTGGAATCCTGGCTTTGTTCCCCCTGTGTATTCGAAGCGCGCTACTGTTGTGACAGTCCACGATCTGACACATCGCCATTTTTACACTAAAGCTCATAGGCTTTATTACGATATTTTTTTAAAAGGTTTGTATCGACGAGCTGACCGAATTGTTTGTGTTTCTGAATACTCGAGACAAGAGTTTTGTGAATGGTCTGGGGTTCCTGAAGATCGGGTTCACGTTGTATACAACGGGGTGTCTTCCGTGTTTGTGCCAGAGCCTATGTCGGCACAGGTCTCAGAGCCTTATGTCTTTTATCCTGGGAATTATCGTTCTTATAAAAACCTAGAGAGACTCATTCGTGCGTTTGCATTGTCCGACTTGCCGCGCGCTGGGGTCGCTCTGGCTTTTACTGGGCATGGAAATGAGTCTCTTCTGGCATGCGCAAAGACCTGCGGCGTTGAGCATCATTTGCGTTTCCTTGGCGTATTGGAACAAAGTGAGTTGGTTGCCACCTATCGAAAATCTCTCGGCGTGGCGTTTGTCTCGTTATATGAGGGGTTTGGTTTGCCAATAGTGGAGGGGATGGCGGTTGGGGTGCCAGTATTGATAGGCCGATCATCTTGTCTCCCGGAGATCGCCGGAGGCGCCGCGATCATGGTTGATCCGCGTGAAGAAGACTCAATTGCTGATGGCCTCAATAAAATGATATTTGACGAACAGCTGCGTCGAGATTTGGTGGTAAGAGGCTCCGAGCGAGTTAAATATTTTTCATGGGATAAGTCGGCCGAGGCTGTAAAAAATATCATTTTGTCCCTTGTCTAGTGGTGTTGGTGATATTCATAATGGATGATTCTGGCTGTTTTAAAGTTGCATGTGTAATTCCAACCTATAATGGCTCCTCCGAATTGCTGAGGCTGTTTGATTCTCTTGATCGTCAAATTGCTGTTTTTGATGTGATTGTTATAGACTCCAGCTCGGCAGATGGGTCCGCTGAGCTGGCTCGGGAACGTGCTGACTTGGTTACGGTGATCGCTTCGAGCGAGTTTAATCACGGCGGGACCAGGCAGCGCGTGGTGGATGACAATCCGGGCTTCGATGTTTATGTTTTCTTGACGCAGGATGCTTATTTGGATGATCCGTATGCCATTGCGAATTTGTTAAAGCATTTTTCTGATTCTGAGGTGGGTGCTGTGTGTGGTCGCCAATTGCCTCATTTGGATGCAACGCCACTTGCAATGCATGCTCGCGTATTTAATTACCCTCAGTATGACCAGATGAAATCATTTTCAGACGTGTCAACGATGGGGATAAAAGCAGCTTTTATGTCCAATTCGTTCTCTGCTTATAGGCGCGATGCCTTGATTCAGGTTGGGGGCTTTCCTAAGCATGTTATTTTTGCTGAGGATATGTACGTTGCGGCTAAAATGTTGATGGGAGGGTGGAAGATTGCATATTCAGGTAGCGCACATTGTAGGCACTCTCATAACTATACCGTTGAGGATGAATTTCGGCGCTATTTTGACATGGGGGTTTTTCATGCGCGCGAGAGCTGGATTCGTTCGAATTTTGGTGGGGCAGGCGGGGAGGGCGTTGCGTATGTCAAGTCCGAGCTCAAATACCTAGGCCTCAGACGTTGTGTGTTATGGCCAGCTGCGTTATTTCGTAATGCGGTGAAATTATTTGCTTATAAAATTGGCCAGAAGGAAGCGTGTATTCCTAAGTGGATAAAGCGAAAAATCGGGATGTATCGGCGCTATTGGGATGGGCCGTTTGCGTGATGGATGCATGATAGAGATATACTTTTGCGTGGTCACAGGCCCCTGATTGTAGGATTGTTCAGCATTTTCTATGGGGGCAATCCTGAGCTTGATTGTCTGATTTTCTCTTTTTATCAAGGGCAGGGGTACCAGCCTTCACCGGAACTGAGGACGGCGGCGCTTCCATCTGCTGGCTTGAGCTCCAAGAAATCCTGGCGTTTGCCGGTCACGGTAGCGCGCTGCACGGTCGGTTTGCTCGCATAGCCTTCACGCCCCACTTTGCAGATGAGCGTGCCTTCTTTAAGTTTCGCGACTGCAGCGACTTGCTCGTAAAAGCGCAGCATCATGGGCGTGGCGGGGTCGATGGGTTTGTTGTCTTCCCAGCGGCCCGCGTAAACATCGCCGCCAAATCCGTAGTAGCGACCAAAGCCTTCGCGCTTGCCTTCACGATACTGCCCCACGTAGCGGTGCCCCGCCAAGGGGCCCGAGCCCCAGCGGTATTCGCCCTCGCCATCCCACTGGTTACGCTTGAAGCCGCCACGGTATGTGTCGCCCCAGGGGTAATAAAACTCGCCTTGTCCCTCTAAGGTGTCTTGATAGTAATCGCCTACGTAGCGAAGCCCCTTGGCTGGGCCATCGCCCCAGACGAACTCGCCACGGCCGTGAAAGTAGTCGGCCGAAAAGTCGCCACGGTAAACATCACCGTTGGCCCAGCGTTTGACACCGTTGCCGTGTTTTTTACCGGCGTGGAACTGTCCTTCATAACTTGCGATGCCATCGGCTTTGCCTTGCCCTTCGGCCAGGCCATCCACGCAGCCTCCTGAATAATTGGCTTGTAATTCGGGGTCGATGAGCTTGCAGGGCGCTGCGAGTAGGGCGGTGTGGGTGAGGCTGCCAAGCAGCAGAGCGAAGACGTACTTCTTCATTTGAAGCTCCATTGCGCTGAGGCGCCCTGGGGCGTGATCGAGACGGAGTTGGGGATCATGCCGCCGTCTTTCTTGCGCCAGCTCCAGGTCAGCGAGCCCAGTCCATAGCCGATGAGGCTGCCCGCGACGCTGTCGGATAACCAGTGTTGCCGCGAACGCACACGCGAATAGCTGCTCAGCGCGGCCACGCCGTACAGCCAGTCCGCATCGTAGGCCTTGGCCAGCGGCGTCAGGCTTGCCCAGGCCAGGGTGGCATGACGCGAAGGGAAAGAGCCGTAGCTCTTGCCGCTGCGCCCGAGTTCGAAGTTGCGGGCATCATCGGAGTCCGTGGGGCGTGCCCGGCCGGTGAGGTACTTGATGCCGGAAGACAGACCGATCGCGGCAATTCCTGCCTCTGCCGAGGCAAGACCGGCCATGGAGCCGCGCTCATCTGTGGCGAAGGCGGCGGCGACACCCCCAGCGAGCAGACCAGCGTAGGGAACGGCGTCGCCGATGTGGCCCAGGCTGCGCCAGGCGCGGCCCTGCATGTTTGTCTTCATCCAGTTGGAGACGGGTTTGTCGGCCAGTGATGCCAGACCGATCACACCCACGGCGGCCGCCACGTTGCGCATGCTGTTGCCGCTACTCAATTCTCCGGCGAAGGATTTGCTGTCCTTGATCGCGAGGTCCGACAGCGGACGTTCCAGGGGGCTCAGGCGCGTGCGGCGGGCCGGGTAGTCGTCGTCGTACTCACCAAAATCGGTCAGGCCGTCCTTGCGGAACAGGCTGTCGATGATCGAGCGACGGAACATTCCGTAAAGATCGTTAGGGGAGTCCACCATCTGGCCGACGTCACGTGTCCAGGGCGCAATGGCAAAGCCGGCTGTTGCCTGTGTGTCGCGCGTGAACAGCGACTCCAGCGGTATGTTGATGTAGATGCCTTTATCGTGGTAAGGGCTTGAGGGTGAGCCTGGTCTGGTGATGTCATTGCCATTGGTCCAGGTGTACCAGCCGCCGACTTCGATGCCTGAGTTGTAGCGTTTCCCGATTTCGAAGCGCACCCCTTCATCTCGCGCCAGGAAACGGCCTGCGCGTGAGGTGAGGGTGAGGGACTCGGTGAGGCGGTAATGCAGGGACAGCAAGGAGGTGAGCGTCGAGTAATTGCGCATCTTGAACCAGCCTTGCGGATCGCGTTGCCGTACCTCGTCGATCGACCAGTCAAGCGCCCAAGGCGATTGCTCAGGGAAGTAGGCAATCTGCCCGCCGACGCCGTTGTACATCCGCTCGTAAATACCGGCCGAGGCGCGCCCGTAGAGGCCTTTGCCAAGCTGTACATACTTGTGCACTAGGAGACGGCTGAGTTGCAAACGGCCGGCCTTGGCATAATCGGACACATCGCTGCGAACATGCGGAAGTTCGGAGTTGGATGCGCGGGAGACATCGCTGAGGTTCTCCAGCAGGTCCATTTGCAGACCACCTTCTACAACCCAATTGTCCTCGAAGCGCTTGCGTGCGGAGCCCAATAATGAAAGGCTGTATTTCAAGGTGCCGCTTGGGTCGTTGAACATAAAGCCTGTGTAGGGGCGGATGCTGTAGCCGCTTTGGTAGGGATCTTGATTGCGGACGGCGATTGCCGTCGCTTCTCCTTTGGTTTTGATTATGGATTCGCTGTCGGCTTGCTTTGCGCCACGCAAAGCCTCCTCCGCTTCATCATCCTCTATTTTTGAATCGGGTGAAGCCAGCGATACCCGCACGCTTTCAGCCAGCTGGCTGCGCGGGATGATGCCCCAGAAGTAATCACGCAAAGCGTCCAGATTGACGAACTGATAATCGGCCACCGGCATTTCGGCCAGGGTGTAGGTGATATTGATCTGGCGGGTTTCGACTGGCGCATGTGCTAGCAGGATGCGCGCCGCACGACCTGCTGCACGGCTCATGTTCGAGATGCGGCGATTGGTCAAGCTGACTTGCAAAAAACCATCGCGATATTGCAGCTTGATCGAACGAAAATCATCTTTGTAAAGCGCTGAAATGAGTGCGCTGCGAAACTCCGGATTGCTTTCCCATTGCGCTTGAGTCGGGCGCGGCACGGGGTCGAGAAAGGGCTTGGGCTCGTCTGACCAAGGATTGAAGCGGCGCGTATTGAAGTTCGCTGTGGTGTAAACGTTCAGACCGACGACATTGTGCTGGTAGGAGAGTTGGGTGCTGAAGCCACCCCAGTCGTATTCCAGGCCGTACGCAAGCCCCTTTTTGCGCTTGGCTGCGCCGGATTGCTCGGCACTGATGTCTTTGCTGTAGTTGTTAACATCGCGCTCCACCACCAGTTTGAGCGGGAGCTTTTCTGTGGGTTGCCAGCGCGCGCCGCCAAAATAACCGTCGATCCGGCCACGGCCACGGCCGACCGTTAGGTCCAGAGGCCCCAGTTGCTTGGACGCCGTCCAATAGGTTGAGTTGTAGAGCTGTGTTCCGTCCGCAACACTGGTGAGATCGGTTTTGCCCACCGCAAACGCGGGCCACCATGGGCCTTCAGGAATCAGTTTGATCTTTGCGCCGGCTGATTTGTCCTTGTACGCGCCATAGCGCTTATTCTCTTCTTCAGAGAAGCCGGCAGGTACATAGGCGATGCGGGTGTAGCGAAATGATGGTTCCAGCCAATCCGTAAAAGCAAGATTGAGCCACATCGCGGAATAGGGCCGGTACCAGGCGTAGCCGCTGGAAAACTCGCCCTCGCTGCCGATGCGTGCATCGGGCATATTGATCAAACCGCTGGCGCCATTGACGGAGGGGGTGGCGGCAAGCAATTGGGCCGACCCTAATGCAAGCGCAGCACCAAGAAAGATATTCAACGAGGGCTGGCGGGTCATAGTAGATCAAGCATCGTAGGTGGCTGCAGGCGGGGTCAGGCCGGATTTAAACATGAAAAAGCCCGCGCAAGCGCGGGCTTTTGTGCCGAAGCGAAGCAGCTTAGTGATTGCCGCCGCTGTGGCTCGTGGTGGTGTTGTTGTCGCTGCTCGAAGCAACCGCAACGGCTGCACCAACAGCAGCAGCAGCAGCAACGCCGGCAGCAGCCGCTGCAGCGCCAGCCGACAGGCCGGTTGCTGCAGAGATGCTGCCAATGATACCGGTCGAAGCAGTCGTGCCTGCAGCGGCTGCACCACCGGCCGCAGCACCAGCACCAGCGCCAGCACCGCTACCTGCAGCAGCACCGCCACCTTCAACAGCTTGGCCGAATGCGGAGCTCGCCGCAAACAGGCCTGCAATCAATGCAATAGCAAATTTGTTCATAAAAGGATCCTTTTGAAAGTCTTTAAGTCAATTGGCCAATTGACCTAGGGTAAATGCTAGGTCAATCACGCTTGCTTGTAAAGTCTTGAAAATGCATAAGACCTGACTTTTAACGGATGCTGTGTGGAAAAATGCAGCACCGCAGCAAATTTACTACATGTGTCGAGTTTTGACTGTCGACATGCCCTTTCATGCAAGAAGCGCGCCGATAGCCGGGTAAAATATTCCCGGGCGTCGGGTTGTGCTCATGTGGGCGGCACCGTGACGGATGTGTTTGTTTTTGGGGAGTTGTTCATGCCTTCATTTGATGTGACCAATGAAGTTGATTGGGTCGAGGTGCATAACGCGGTTGATCAGTCGAACAAGGAAGTGACCAATCGCTTTGATTTCAAAGGCTCGGACGCGCGGATCGAGTTGGTGGGCAAGGATAAGGATCGCTCGCTGGAGTTGTATGCCGACAGCGAATTCCAGCTGGGGCAGGTGTGGGATATCGTGACCACCAAGTTCGTCAAGCGTAATGTCGATGTGCGCTGCATGGAGCGCAAAGATGTCGAGACGATAGGCGGTCATAAAGTTAAGCAGGCCGTGGTCGTTAAGAATGGTATCGATGCCGAGCTGGCAAAGAAGATCGTTCGTCTGATTAAGGACAGCAAGCTGAAGGTGCAGGGCAGCATTCAAGGCGATTCCGTGCGTGTGAGCGGCGCCAAGCGTGATGTGCTGCAGGAAACCATCGCCATGCTGAAGAAGTCGGTGACCGATTTTCCCTTGCAGTTCGGCAATTTCCGTGAATGACGCTCTCGCCCGGCGTCGCGTTTTGAAGGAGTGTTGCCATGGATGCACTTGGCAGTGTGACGGATAGTGTGGCCCGGGGCTTGAGTACCGAAAAGCTCGATGATGTGCGTGGTCAGGCGCAGTTGCGTCTGTTGCGCAAATCGATGGATCAGGATGAGCAGAACATCCAGCAGGTGATCCAGTCCTTGCCCGAGCCGGCCAAGCCGGTCAAACCGGCAGTGGGCCAGCCCGGCGCCAATGTTGATACCTATGCCTGAGGGCGGGCTCGCGCGGCGGCTTCAGCGCTCGAAGTAGCTGATCAGCCGCTCCGGCAGCCAGTCCAGATTGCCGGGGAAGGCGCCGCTGACGAAGCCGACATGCCCGCCTTGTGCGGGCTGTTCGAGGGTGACCAGTGGCGATACCTCATGTTTGTGCGGCAGATGCTGTGCCGGCAGGAAGGGGTCGTTGCGCGCATTGATCACCAGCGTGGGCAGGGTAATGTCGGCCAGCCTGGGTTTGGCCGAGGCCTGCTTCCAGTAGGCGTGTACATTGCCGAAGCCGTGCACTGGCGCGGTGTAGGCGTCATCAAAATCAAACAGGGTATCGGCGTGGACGGCGCGTTCGGCATCGAACTGCCCGGGGAACTGCTGCGCTTTTTGCCGTGCATTGGCGCGCATGCTGCGCAGGAAATGGCGTGTGTAGATCTTGTTGAAGCCGCGCGCCAGGTGGATGCCCGCGGCGCTCAGGTCCAGCGGCGCAGAAATCGCTGCGGCCTTGGTAATCAGTTTGTAGGCATGCGGCCGACTGCCAAGCCAGCACAGCAAGGCATTGCCGCCCAGCGATACGCCGGCGGCGTAGATCGGCACGCCGGGATATTGCAGTGCCAGGCGCTGCAGGATCCAGTCGATCTCGTCTGCGTCGCCCGAGTGATAGGCGCGCAGCAAGCGATTGGGCTCGCCGGAGCAGCCGCGAAAATGCACCACCACGCCGTTCCAGGCTTTGGTGGCGAGCTTGCGCAGTAGGGCGCGGGCGTAGTGGCTGCGGCTCGAACCTTCAAGACCGTGGAACAGCACGACCAGGGGCGCCTGGTCTTGGTGTGGCAGAAAATCCAGATCGATGAAATCGCCGTCGGGTGTTTCCCAGCGGCGACGCTTGAGTTTGGGCAGGCTGCCCTTGATGAGCAGCGGCCAGATGGTCTGCAGGTGGCCGTTAAGCAGCCAGGCGGGAGATTCGTAGGACATGCCGTGATCCGGATGATGTTGCAGTGCAGAGCATAAAGCCTGCGGCGTGTCTTGGCTGTGTCCTGAAGGGCGCGGCGGCCTCAGTGCACCACGCGGGGAGTCTCTTGCAGCAGCAGGCCTTCGGTGTCCGGCGCCGGCGAGGTGTGGTGCAGGATGATCTGCCAGCCCTGCGCACCGCGCGAGTACACATTGGTGGCGATCATCGGCGGCGCCATGGTGTCTTCGCCTTCGATGCTGACGTGTTCGAGCACGCAGTGCACGGCCAGCAGCATGGCCTGGGTTTTGACCGGATGGCTGATGTGCACGCGGATTTTGACGCTTGCAGAGAAGAGCTGACGCCAGGCTTCGCGGATGGCGGCCAGACCGGTGAAGCGCGAGCCGCCGGGCTGGATGCAGACGACTTCTTCGTCTTCGGACCAGACGCTCATCATGGCTTCGAGATCGCCGCGGGCGAGTGCTTCGTAGAACGCCTGCTCGGCTTCGTCGGGCGAGGTGTAGATCGGTTTGCTCATGTCGGGGTGGATGCTACACCAAGCGCTACGAACACGCCGGAAAAGCTCGCGGCTTCTTGATCTGCATAATGCACAAGCGCTTCAAGGCTGAGCCGGGCACGGCCGCGCGCGTGCAGGGTGTCGAGAAATATCTGCCAGCTTTCGGCGTCGGGCCGCGTGGCGGTGGCGATGAATTCCCCCTCGATCGGCTTGAGGTATTCCACGCTGTTGCGACGCACCACTAGTGTTGGTAGCGGCGAAATGTCGTGCACGCCGACACGCAGCAGGGACCAGGCCGACAGCGTGGCCAGGGTCGAGATGCTGCCGCCGAAGGCGGTGCCGCGATGATTGATATTCGGCGCGAGCGGCGCCCACAGGCTCACGCTGTTGTCGGTCAGCGCATGCACCTTGACGCCCATGGCCTGCGAGATCGGGATATGCGCGTAAAGGTAGTCTTGCAGGAAGTCGGGATTCATTGTGCTCAAGCTCACGAGTGGGCATCTACGCTAGCAAAGACCTGTTCCGGCGAGATGTCATTGAGGCATTTGAGGTGGCCCAGCGGACACTCGCGTTTGAAGCAGGGACTGCATTCGAGCTTGAGCGAAATGATTTTTGCCTTGGCCGACAGGGGCGGTGTGTAACCAGGGCTGGAGGAGCCGAACAGCGCGGTGAGTGGCACGTCCAGCGCGGCGGCGACGTGCATCAGGCCCGAGTCGTTGGTGACCACGTGTCGCGCGCTGGCGATGAGATGCAGGGCTTGATCGAGGCCGGTGACGCCGCACAGATTGTGTGCAGCGCCCGCATTTTGCCCACCAGCAAGGTGCACGATTTCATCGCCGACGATGGCGTCCTTCTTCGAGCCGAGCAGCCACACCGGTGTGCCCTGGGCAGCGAGCTGGCGGGCCAGCGCCGCAAAATGTTGCTCTGGCCAGCGCTTGGCCGGGCCGTATTCGGCGCCGGGGCAGAACACCACGGGCGCCGGGCTGGCGCTCAGACCCAGCGCTTGCAGGGTCGCGGCGATGTCGCTGGCGCGAACGCTCAGACGCGGTTGCGGCAGGGGACGCGGCAGCGCCTGGCCCGGCACTTCAGCGAGGATCGCATAACGTTCGACCTGCAGCGGCAGGGCCGCTTTGTCCAAGCTGTGGCGCACATTGATGAGGCCGTAGCGCGATTCGCCGGTGAAGCCGACGCGCTTTGGGATGCCGGCGAAAAACGGAATCAGCGCTGATTTGAGCGAGTTGGGCAGCACGTAGGCGGCCGCATAGCCGCGCGCTTTGAGCTGTCGCGCCAGCGCCCAGCGTGCGCGCAGGCGCAGGGCGCCGTGGCCGAAGGGGTTGTCGAGAATCTCGCCATTGATCTCGGGCATGGCGCGCAGCGTGGCGGCGACCCAGGGCGGCGCGAGCACGTCGATACGCGCGGCCGGATAGCGCTGGGCTAGGCGCATGAACAGCGGCTGGGCGGCCACCGTATCGCCGATCCACGAGGGGGCGATGATCAGGATGCGCATCAGGCGACTTCCTTTGGCGTGGTCTCGCGCAGCAGATCGACATAGGCACCGTCGATCAGCGCGCGGGCGTCGATGCCCAGTTCGCGCATCAGCGCTTCGGCGATGCGCACGCCATCCGCGCTGCTTTGCGTCTCGTCGAGGACCACCTCAAGCTCCATGAAATGGCCCAGGCCCTGCACTTCGTCGAGGTGGATGCGGGTCTGGCCGGCGAGGAACAGGCTGCGCTGCTTGATGACGCGTCCGCTGATGCCATGCGCCAGGCCCAGTGCTTCGCGCAGGCTGGCGGGCGAAGCGCTGGGCGACAGCACGTAGAAGGATTCCTTGGGGCCGTGCTGATCGGGGCGCTGGTAGAAGATCAGTTCGCCACGGCCGTCGCCGAAGTCACGCAGCTTCAGGCGCCCGTTGCTGCAGTGGAAGAAGGTGTCGTCCTGAAAGATGGCAATCGGCCCGCTGTCGGCGATGCGCGCGGCACGCTCGAAGAGGGCGACAGGGTCGGCAACGCGCGCCTTGATTTCGGTATTTCTTGCCATGCGGAGTCGGAAGGATCCTGTGAAAAAGGGCCGCGAACGGCCCTTTCAAGCTGATGCAGCAGTGGGCTCAGTGGCCCTTCGGTGCTTCGCCCTGCAATACATAATGCGCGCCGCAGTACGGGCACTTGGCATCGCCCGTCTTGGTGACATCGAGGAAGACACGCGGATGGCGTGCCCACAGCGGTGCGTCAGGCTGCGGACAGTGCAGGGGCAGTTCGTGCGCGCTCACTGCGATGGGTTGCGTTTTGTCTTGGTTTTCCGGCATGAGAACTCCTTGACTCAGTGGAGGCAGTTTTTTTGAACGAATGCGTGTGCGTGTGATGGGGCAGAAATCGTCGCGAGCGCGCCGAGGCTGACAGGAGAAGCGCAGCCGTACGCAGGTACGGTGAGCATCGCAGTGTCAGGATCGGCGGGCGCAGTAGATTTATGCCCCATCAGACAAATGCCAGCCAGGCATCGTGCTCGGGCAGGCGGCCATTGACGAGGTCGAAGAAGCGGGCCTGGATCTTCTCGGTGATCGGGCCACGCGAGCCGATGCCGATCTGGCGATTGTCCAGCTCGCGGATCGGCGTCACTTCGGCGGCGGTGCCGGTGAAGAAGGCTTCGTCAGCGATGTAGATGTCGTCGCGGGTGAGGCGGCGGGTCTGCACCGTGTAGCCGAGTTCCTTGGCCAGGGTGTGGATGGTGTTGCGGGTGATGCCCATCAGCGCCGAGGCGATCTCGGGTTCGTAGATCACGCCGTCCTTGATGACGAAGAGGTTCTCGCCAGCGCCTTCAGCCACGAAGCCTTCGGTGTCGAGCAGCAGGGCTTCGTCGTAGCCGTCTTGCGTGGCTTCGAGGTTGGCGATGATCGAGTTGGCGTAGGTCGAAGCGGCCTTGGCACGCGCCATTGTCACATTGACGTGGTGGCGGGCGTAGGACGAAGTCTTCACGCGGATGCCTTTTTCCAGACCCTCCGCGCCCAGGTAGGCGCCCCAGGGCCAGGCGGCGATGGCCACATGCACGGTGGCGCCGCGTGTCGAGATGCCCATCTTCTCCGAGCCGTAGAAGGCGATCGGGCGCAGGTAGCAGCTCTCGAGCTTGTTGGCGCGCACGACTTCCTTCTGCGCTTCGTTGATCTCGTCCTTGGAGAACGGGATCTTCATCATGTAGATGTGGGCCGAATTGAACAGCCGGTCGGTGTGTTCCTTGAGGCGGAAGATCGCCGTGCCACGATTGGTGTTGTAAGCGCGCACGCCTTCGAACACCGACAGGCCGTAGTGCAGGGAGTGCGTCAGTACGTGCGTGGTTGCCTCGCGCCAAGGCACAAGCTTGCCATCCATCCAGATGAATCCGTCGCGATCAGCCATCGACATGAGCCTTGCTCCCCTTCAGTTTTCGGTCAAAGACGCGATTTTAGCGCAAGCGGACCCTTTGGACGAGACGTAGAATGTCGGCTTTGGCGTTCAACGGAGTTCGGCATGGTCTGGAGACCCGATGTGACGGTTGCTGCCGTCGTGCAGCGCGAGGGGCGCTTCCTGATGGTCGAGGAACATACTGACCAGGGAATTCGTCTGAATCAGCCCGCCGGCCACCTTGAAGCGGGGGAATCCCTGCTCGCCGCCTGCATCCGCGAGGCGCTGGAAGAAACGGCGCACCGCGTCGTGCCGACGGCCCTGGTCGGCATTTACCAGTGGCCGCGTCCGGATCGTGATCTGACCTACCTGCGCTTTGCTTTTGCCTGTGAGCTGCGCGGGCATGAGAGCAGCCTTGCGCTGGACACCGGCATCATCGGCGCGGTGTGGCTGACGCCTGAAGAGCTGGAAGAGCAGGAAGCGCGGCACCGCAGCCCGTTGGTGATGCAATGCGTGCGTGATTACCTGGCGGGGCAGGCTTTCCCGCTGGAACTGATCAGGCATTACGACTGAGGCGCGCTGCGCCCGCAATGAAGTGGAACGGATTCGATATGGCAGTGGACGGTAATGGAATGAAGGTCGTGGTCGGCATGTCCGGCGGCGTGGACTCGGCGGTGGCGGCGCTTCTGCTCAAGCAGCAGGGCTACGAGGTCACCGGCTTGTTCATGAAGAACTGGGAAGACGATGACGACAGCGAATACTGTTCGACCCGCGAAGATCTGGTCGACGTTGCCTCGGTCTGCGACGTGATCGGCATCGACCTGGAAGTCGTCAACTTCAGCAAGGAATACAAGGACCGCGTGTTCGCCGACTTCCTGCGCGAGTACGAAGCCGGCCGCACGCCCAATCCGGACGTGCTGTGCAATAGCGAGATCAAGTTCAAGGCCTTTCTCGATCACGCCATGCAGCTGGGTGCCGAGAAGATCGCCACCGGCCACTATGCCGGCGTGCGCGAGTGGCGCAGTGACGGGCGCACCGAATTCCAGTTGCTGAAAGCGGAAGACGGCACCAAGGACCAGAGCTACTTCCTTTATCGCTTGAACCAGGCGCAGCTGGCGAAGACAATCTTCCCGCTGGCCAATGTCTACAAGCGCGATGTGCGCGGCATCGCCGAGAAAGCCGGCCTGCATGTGCATGACAAAAAGGATTCGACCGGCATCTGCTTCATCGGCGAACGCCCGTTCCGCGAATTCCTGATGCGCTACCTGCCGACCAAGCCGGGCGAAATTCGCGCGCTCGACGACAACCGCCTGCTCGGCGAGCACGAAGGCCTGATGTACCACACCATCGGCCAGCGCAAGGGCCTGCACATTGGCGGCATCAAGGGCAATGACACGGCCGGCGAGCACGACGCCTGGTACGTGGCGGCCAAGGACATGAAGGCCAATGTGCTCTACGCCGTGCAAGGTCACGAACACCCGGCACTGCAGCGCGAGCGCCTGATCGCCGGCGACCTCAACTGGATCGCTGGCCGCGCGCCGCGCACCAACTGGGTCTACACCGCCAAGCCGCGCTACCGCACGCCGGACCAACCCTGCGAGATCGACGCGCTGAGCGAAACCCAGGCCGAAATCGCCTTCGCTGCACCGCAATGGGCGGTCACGCCGGGGCAGTCGGTGGTGCTCTACGAGAGCCGCGTGTGTCTGGGTGGCGGTATCATCATGAATGCAGCACTGGATGCGTTGGCATCTGTGTGATTCCTGCGTAAGGCAGACGGAGAAAAGAACACGGCCCCCTGTGCGTCTTGGTGACGCTCAGGGGGCCGTTAGCTATTGCACGGACTCAGGCGTGTGCGGCCAGATAGGCGCATACCGCTTCGGTGACTTGCACCGTTGTTGCGGTGCCACCCAGATCACGCGTGTGCAGTGCCGGGTTGGCCGTGACGTGCTCGATGGCCTTCATCAAGCGTGCCGCCGCTTCAGGCTCGCCGATGTGCTCAAGCAACATCACTGCAGACCAGAAAGTGCCGACGGGATTGGCCAGACCTTTACCCATGATGTCGAAAGCCGAGCCGTGGATCGGTTCGAACATCGACGGATAGCGACGCTCCGGATCGATGTTGCCGGTTGGTGCAATGCCCATGCTGCCCGCCAGTGCGGCGGCCAGGTCGCTGAGGATGTCGGCGTGCAGATTGGTGGCGACAATCACGTCCAGCGAGGCCGGGCGATTGACCATGCGGACGGTCGAGGCGTCGACCAGTTCCTTGTCCCATTTGACGTCGGGGAATTCGGTCGAGATTTCCTTGGCGATCTGGTCCCACATGACCATTGCATGGCGCTGGGCGTTGCTCTTTGTGATCACCGTGAGCAGCTTGCGCGGACGTGATTGCGCCAGCTTGAATGCGAAACGCATGATCCGCTCGACGCCGACACGGGTCATCATCGACAGGTCCGTCGCAGCCTCGATCGGGTGGCCTTGGTGCACACGACCGCCCACACCCGAGTATTCCCCTTCGGAGTTTTCGCGCACGATCACCCAGTTCAGGTCTTCTGTCTTGCAGCGCTTGAGCGGCGCATCGATGCCCGGAAGAATGCGCGTGGGGCGCACATTGGCGTATTGATCAAAGCCCTGACAGATCTTCAGGCGCAGGCCCCACAGCGTGATGTGATCGGCGATGTCCGGGTCGCCAGCGGAGCCGAAGAGAATCGCATCCTTGTTGCGCAGGAGCTCAAGACCGTTGTCGGGCATCATGACGTTGTGGATGCGGTAGTAGTCGCCACCCCAGTCGAAATCCTCGAATTCGAAATTGAACGTGCTGCTGGTCTTGGCCAGTGCGGCCAGAACCTGGCGGCCGGCGGGAACCACTTCCTTGCCGATGCCGTCGCCCGGAATCGTGGCAATGCGATATGTCTTCATTGTTAGCACCTTGTGTTGTGAATGGTGGGGCCATTGTAGGAATGCAGCTTCCCCAGACCCGCCGCCAGACTTAATTCATAGATAACCTGGATTTATCAATCGGCTTGGTGTGCTTCGGTGCGCAGCGATGCGCCGGGCAATGCCGTGCCTTGCGCACGGGCCGTCTCTCCGATGCCTGGCGGCTGGGTGCTGATTCTGCAATCAGGTTGGCCAGCTTGATCAAGTGCGGGCACTGCCTGCGGGCCTCCACGCACAGCGTGTCCGTGTCTTGTTGGATAAATTTTGTTTATTGTTGCAATTATTAACTTTATGGACAGAGCGAAGTGAATGTTGGCTGATCTGGCGAGGGAGGCTCACGGCTACAGTCTGCACAGCGTTCGATAGGCAGAAGGTATCGATCGTGGGGACATAAAAGCACTTTCATACATTATTCCAAGTGCATTAAGGAGGAGCCATGTTGTTGTCTAGATTCAAGTCTCTCTACGTCCAGGTGATTACCGGCGTGTTGTTGGGGGTGCTGGTCGGCGCGTTCGAACCGGCAATTGGCGCGCAATTGAAGCCGTTCAGCACGGTGTTCATCAGCTTGATCAAAATGGTGTTTGCGCCGGTCATCTTCGCCACGGTTGTTCTGGGCATTGCGAAGATGGAGAGCATGAAGGAGCTGGGCAAGGTCGGCGGTGCGGCCTTGCTGTACTTTGAAATTCTGTCCACGCTGGCCTTGGCGCTTGGCCTGGTGCTTGTGAATATCATGCAGCCGGGTGTGGGTATGAATATTGATGCTTCGACGCTGGACTCGCACGCCATCGCGGCCTACACCAATGCGCCCAAGATGGCTTCGGGGATGGACTTTTTCCTCGGCATTTTCCCGACCAGCGTTATCGATGCCTTCGCGAAAAACAACATTCTGCAAATCCTGACCTTCTCGATCTTCTTCGGTGTTGCCCTGTCTCATTCTGGCAAGCGTGGCAAGATCGTTGTGGAGGTGCTCGACTCTTTTGCCAATGCCATGTTCAAGATCGTGAACATGGTCATGCGTTATGCGCCGATTGCTGCATTTGGCGCGGTGTCCTTCACGGTCGGCAAATATGGTCTGGGTACCCTGGTGCAGCTGGGCAAGTTGATGGGGACGATGTACCTGACGTGTACCGTCTTTGTATTTGTCATTCTCGGCCTGGTGTGTCGCGTGTTTGGCCTGCGGATTACCAAGGTTCTGGTCTACATCAAGGATGAGATCTTCGTGCTGTTGGGCACCGCTTCTTCGGAGTCCGTGGTGCCGCAATGCATGCGCAAGATGGAGCATGCCGGAGTCAGCAAATCCGTTGTCGGCCTGGTGATTCCCTCTGGCCTGACGTTCAATCCTGACGGGCAGTGCATCTATTTCACCATGGCTGCCATTTTCATTGCCCAGGCGACCAATACGCCCCTGACCCTGACGGATCAGCTGATTGTTCTGAGCGTGTTGCTGCTGACCTCCAAGGGTTCGGCCGGGGTGTCGGGAACGGCATTCATTACCTTGGCGGCCACCCTCGCGTCTCTTGGCAAGATCCCGGTGGCTGGCATGGTTTTGCTGCTGGGTGTTGATATGTTCATGGGGCAGGCGCGTGCCATCACCAATACGATTGGCAACTGTGTGGCGACCCTGGTTGTCGGCAAGCTTGTAGGCTCGCTCGACAAGGAGAAGATGGATGCCGCGCTGAATACCCCGATGACGCAGGATCGGCTGGCCGAGATCTACGCCGGCGCGGGGACCGGCGACGACCATGCTCCGCTGCCCGCCGCCGGCTGATCCATCGCTTGCGTCTTAGCAGGGTGTGATCTGAGGAGAGGCGCCTTACCAGCGTCTCTCCTCCTGATTTGGCGAGTCAGGCGGGACGGCGAACTCGGCAACCAGAAAATCGATGAAGGCCTTTACCTTGGCCGACAGGTAGTGACGCTCCGGATAGACCGCGTAGATATTGGCCTGGGGCAATTCATAGTCTTCCAGCAGACGTACCAGGCGTCCGCTACGCAAATACTTCGCGATATCCCATTCCGCGCGCATCAGGATGCCGTGGCCTTCTAGTGCCCACATCAGGGCCACTTCGCCATCGTTACAGCTGAGGTTGCCGCGCACCTTGACCGTCGTCGATTGCCCCTCGTGTGTGAAGCGCCAGATCCCGTAAGCCGTGTCGTTCTGACGCAGCACGATGCAGTTGTGGCGAGTCAGGTCTTCAGGCGTTTGCGGGGCGGGAAACTGGGCCAGATATTTGGGTGCCGCGCAGAGAAAGCGCTGGTTCGGTGCGATCTTGCGAGCAATGATGCGTGAGTCCGGCGGTTCGCCAAAGCGGACCACGACATCGAATTCTCCCTCGCTGAGGCTTTGCGGACGATCCGTCAGGATCAGCTGTACTTCGACTTCCGGATACTGCTTGAGAAACGCGGAAATTCGCGGGGCGATATAGCAGCGCCCGAAGCCGAGCGTGGTGTTCACCCGCAGCAAGCCTTTCGGGGCGACGCGGCTGCTGGTGACCATCTGCTCCATTTCTTCGATCTCGGAGAGGATGCGTTGCGCATGGCTCAGATAGACCTCGCCCTCGTTGGTGACGCTGATCCGGCGTGTCGTGCGGTTCAGCAGGCGAACGCCGAGGCGTGCCTCCAGCTGCGCAAGCCGTTTGCTGACGGCCGGTGGCGTGAGGTCCAGTTCGCGTGCCGCAGCGGTCAGGCTGCCAAGCTTCACCACTTGTGTAAAAAACTTCAGTTCAGACAGCGTGCTCATTGATTGATAACCCAATGGAACCAACAGAGTGATTTTCAGGCGGCCAAGCAGCTTGGTCTTTGCCTTAAATTCAATCGGGCAAGGCCGCTGCACAAGCGCTTCGTGCAGAGCGCTGGCAACCGCTGCCTTGCGTCGCGCTTCAGGCGGGTCTCGCATGTTACGCCCGATGCCTGCAAGCATAAAAGAACAGAACGGCATTTCAGCGCGAAGCCAGAACACCCGGGTTTTGTGGATGCCATGATGAAGGAGACTCGCTTTGAACACCGCCATTGATCACGCCACTTCGCGTGACTTTCTCGAATCGCTTTTCCAGGCTGCCATTGCGGCCGCCAAGCCGGAGGATTGTGTCGCGCGCAATCTTCCCGAGCGCCCCAAGGGACGCACGGTCGTGATTGGTGCCGGCAAGGCCGCAGCAAGCATGGCACGCGGTGTCGAGCAGAACTGGGACGGCCCTTTGTGCGGTGCCGTAGTGACGCGCTATGGGTATGGCGTACCGACTTCGCGGATCGAAGTCATCGAGGCCGCGCATCCGGTGCCTGACCAAGCCGGCATGCTGGCCGCACAGCGCATCCTCGATCTGGTGAGCGATCTGACGGCGGACGATCTGGTGATTTGCCTGATCTCCGGCGGCGGTTCAGCACTGCTGCCCTTGCCGCTTGACGGCATCACGCTGGACGAGAAGCAGGCGGTCAATCGCGCCTTGCTGGCGAGCGGCGCCACGATCTCGGAAATGAATTGCATCCGCCGTCACCTGTCGAAAATCAAGGGCGGGCGGCTGGCGGCAGCCTGTTACCCGGCCAGGGTGGTGAGCCTGATGATTTCCGACATCCCCGGCGACATGCCGGTGGACATTGCCTCGGGGCCGACGGTGGGCGATCCGACAAGCTGCCAGGACGCACTGGAAATCGTCAGCCGCTATCGCATCGCGCTGCCCGACAGCGTGCTGGCTGTTCTGCGCTCGGGTGCGGGGGAGAGCGTCAAACCTGATGATCCGCGTCTGCTGCGCAACGAGTTGCGCATGATTGCGGCGCCTTCGCTGTCCTTGCAGGCGGCGGCCAACCTTGCTCGGGCGCGTGGCATTCACGCCTACATTCTGGGTGATCGATGGGAGGGCGAGGCGCGCGATGTGGGCAAGGTGATGGCTGGAATCAGCTTCCAGGCCGCAACGCAAAGTTCCCCTTTCCAGCTGCCCTGCGTGTTGCTTTCCGGAGGTGAAACGACGGTCACCGTGCGTGGTCAGGGCAGGGGCGGGCGCAATGTCGAATTTTTGTTGTCGCTGGCACTTGCGCTGGACTCGGCACCGGGTATTTCCGCGCTGGCGGGCGATACCGACGGGGTCGATGGGATGGAGGAGATTGCGGGGGCCTACATCGATGCCAGCACCTTGAGCCGTGCTTGGGCTAAAGAGATGCAGGCCCGCCGTTTTCTCGACGGTAATGACGCGCATAGCTTTTTCAGCGCCTTGGGTGATTCCATCATCACCGGACCGACCCTGACCAACGTCAATGACTTCCGGGCCGTGCTGATTTTGCCTCAAGCCTGATCAACGATGCGGCCCGATCTCCCCGGTCGGGGCCGCAGTCTGTGTTGTTTGTGATGCGGGATTAAACTAGACTAACCAGACTTAGTTCTGGTTTCCGCATTCATGCAAGCCATCAATATCCACGATGCCAAGACCCAGCTCTCGCGCCTGGTCGATCAGGCCGCGGCAGGTGAGCCCTTCATCATTGCCAAGGCCGGCAAGCCGATGGTCAAGGTTGTTGCACTGAGCGCCGAAGACTTGCCGGGCCGGCAGCGCATCGGCTTCATGGCCGGTGAGCTGGTGCTGCCCGATGATTTCGACCAGATGGAAACTGCGGCGGTGGCCGCGCTGTTCGAAAGCGCATGAGATACCTGCTCGATACCCAGCTGCTGCTGTGGGCGGCCGGCGATTCGCCGTGCTTGCCGGCAGCGGTACGCACACTCTTGGTGGCCGATGAGCACGACTTCCTGTTCAGTGCGGCGAGCATCTGGGAAGTCGTCATCAAAGGCGCTCTCGGGCGTGACGACTTCAAGGTCGACGCCAATCGCCTGCGGCGCGGCTTGCTCGCCAATGGCTATGCCGAACTGGCGATCAGCAGCGAGCACGCGCTGGCGGTTGCGGGTTTGCCGCCGCTGCACGGCGATCCTTTTGACCGCATTCTGGCGGCGCAGTCCAAGGTCGAGAGCCTGCCGCTGCTGACTGCTGATGCGCAACTGGCCGCCTATGCCGCCAGCGGCGCCCCCATTCAACTGAATAACTGATACGGACAGCAATGGCCTCCATCCAATGGTTCCCCGGACACATGAACTCGGCGCGCAAGAAGGCCGCCGAGAACATGGAGTTCACCGACGTGGTCATCGAAGTGGTCGACGCACGCCTGCCGGCCGCGAGCAGCAATCCGATGATCGAAGAGCTGCGCCGCTTCCGCCAGCGCAACTGTCTGAAGCTGCTCAACAAGGCGGACATCGCCGATCCGCGCGTGACGCAGGCCTGGATCTCGCATTACAACGGCATGCCGGGCGTCAAGGCGGCGGCGGTGTCGTTCAAGAAAGCGTCTGATGTGGCCAAGATCGTCGGCTGGTGTCGCGGCTTGGCGCCGACGCGTGGCACGCCCGACAAGCAGCTGCGCATGATGATCATGGGCATCCCCAACTGTGGCAAATCGACCCTGATGAATGCGCTGATGAAGCGCAAGGTCGCGGCCGTCGGTGATATTCCGGCGGTGACCAAGACTGCGCAGCGTCTGGAAATCGACCGCAGCACGGTGATCATCGACACGCCGGGCCTGATGTGGCCGAAGATCGCTTATCCGAGTGATGGCTACATGCTGGCGGCCAGTCACGCCATCGGCACCAATGCGGTGATCGATGACGAAGTGGCGGCTTTTCTCGGCAATCTGCTGCTCGAACACTACCCCGGCCTGCTCGCCCAACGTTACGGGTTCGATGTGGCAGGGCTCGATGGCGTCTCGCTGATCGAGCGCATCGCCACGCGGCGTGCCTGGCGCGTCAGGGGCGGCGAGCTGGATCTGGGCAAGGCGGCGCTGGCCCTGCTCAAGGATTACCGCACCGGCGTTATCGGCAATATCAGCCTGGAGACGCCCGAGCGCCGTGCGCAGATGATTGCCGCAGCCGCCGTGGCCGAACCGGTGCAGGACGATACGAGCCCCGAGACCGACGAAGCGTGAATTCAAGCCGGCAGTTCTTCACCCGGCCCTGGGTGGTGGTTTTCTGTGCAAGTTTCTGCTGCCTGCTGTGGGGCAGCGCTTACCCGGCGATCAAGAACGGCTACGCGCTGTTCCATATCGCGGCAACCGATGTGCCGGGCAAGATGGTGTTTGCCGGCTATCGATTCGTGCTGGCGGGCCTGCTCCTGTTGCTGATGTCGTTAATCAGCCGTCGCCCGGTGCTGGACATCCGCCCTGGCGGCTGGCGCCAGCTGTTCACCCTGGGGCTCACCCAGACGGCGATCCAGTATGTTTTCTTCTACGTCGGCCTGGCCTACACCACGGGGGCCAAAGGCGCGATCATGAACGCCACGACGACCTTTTTCAGCGTGCTGCTGGCGCACTTCCTCTATCGCGACGACCGCCTGAGCTGGCCGCGCGTGCTCGGCTGCCTGATCGGCTTTGCCGGCGTGATGCTGGTGAATGTCGGGCGGGACGGCCTGGATTTCGAATTCACCCTGCTCGGTGAGGGTTTCGTGGTGATCGCCGCCTTTCTGCTGGCGGCCGCCTCGATCTACGGCAAGCGCGTCTCGCAAGGCATGGACAGTGTCGTCATGACCGGCTGGCAGCTGAGCATCGGCGGCGCCTTGCTGCTGCTCGCCGGCTACGCCGTGGGGGGCTCGCTAAGTGGCTTCGGCTGGTTGTCGAGCGCGCTGCTCGCCTATCTGGCGCTGCTTTCATCGGCGGCATTCGCGCTGTGGAGCCTGCTGCTCAAGTACAACCGCGTCGGTCTGGTGACGATGTTCAACTTCCTCGTGCCGGTCTTCGGCACGCTGCTCTCGTCGCTATTCCTCGACGAAAACATCCTCGAATGGAAATACCTGCTGGCGCTGCTGCTGGTGTGCGGCGGGATCTGGCTGGTGACGCGGGAGAGGGCTTGATCGCGCGAGGCTGGGGTTTAGGGCGTGTTCACATTCACCGCGCAACCGGCGCGTGAATGTGAACACGCCCTAGGGGCTAGAGGCTAGGGGCTAGAGGAAAATCAGCGCACGCTGGGCGTGCGTTGGAGAAAAAGCCACTACGCTGACGCCCTAGCCCCTAGCCCCTAGCCCCTAGCCCCTAGCCCCTCCTAAAGCATGTCGGCCGACACCACGGCGCGCAGTACCACCTGTTCCTCATCGTCGCGCTCGCGCAGCTTGAACCACCACAGCGCACCCTTGCGGAAGCTCAGTTCCTCATCGATGCCCGATAGCAGCAGCGAGGCCACGCGGCCCAGGGTGGGCTGATGGCCGACCACCATCACCGCGCCGCCGGCGGTGGGCCAGCCAGTGGCGGCGAGCAGATCCGGCGCATCGGCGCGGGTGCTGACATCGGCGCAAATCTCGAAGCGCTTGGTCCACGCCAGCACGGTTTGTTGTGTGCGCAGCGCCGGGCTGACGAGGATGCGCAGATCGCTCGGCGCGTGCTCGTCCAGCCAGTGCGCGATGCGCTGCGCCTGCTTGAGACCCTTGGTGGTCAGTGGGCGGGTTTCGTCCGGGCTGCCATCGGCAGCTTCTGCGTGACGCCAGAGCAGGAGATCCATGTGGGTGTGCGGAGTCCAGAGATGAACGCAAAGAAGAGGGCGTTATTTTGCCTGCTTTGCGTTACGGCATTTTTTCCATAGTGCTTCGGCATCAAGACATTCGGCGGCGGTCTTGATCGCGCGGCGGGCACGGCGTTCGGCCTGCGCCGCATGCCAGCCGCCCACCCAGGTGATGCTCGGGACCAGTGGCGGATGAGCGTTCTGCCAGTCCTGCAGGCGCGCACGGCCGACGCTGATGTCGTTGATCTCGCCAAGCTGCTCCAGCACCTGGGCGAGGGCGCGCAGATGCGTGTTGAGGGTGTGCTTGCCGAACAGGCTGGCGAAGAATTCGCTGGCGTAGCGCAGGCGCTTGCAGGCGATGCGCAGGCGGTGCAGATCGGCTTCCTGTTGCGAATCACGTGCGCTGGCCAGGCGTTTGCAGGCGCGCTGGTGCAGCTGGCGCAGACTGTGGCGGGCGAATTCCTGCAGGTTCTGCTGCTGATCCATCGCCGGCAAGGTGTGCAGGGCGCGCAGGAATTGCAGCAGCAAGACGCGGCTATTGGCGGCCTGCAGGCTGCGCCGTGCTTGTTCGCGGGCGCTGCGCGCAGCGGCGTCGAGCTGGGCCAGCAGGGCCTGGCAATCGGGTGCGCCGGACGCGCTGATTGGCGCCGCCAGCACGCTGTGATGCAGCACGTCCAGGTCGCGGGCCTGGCCGATGTCATTGGCCAGCTGGCCCAGTTGCAGCTGCCAGTGGCCGGCAAAGCCCAGCGGCAAGTGCGCGGCGAAAATGCGCAGCAAGGTGCGCAGGCGGCGCAGCGCCACGCGCAGCTGATGAACGAATTCGGGGTCTTCGAACTGCAGGGCGCCGAGCGCATTGGCCTGCCAGCAACGCAGCTGTTCGAGCGCCAGGCGCATGAAGGCGGCGTGCAGCGACATCTCCGGCTGCAGATCGGCGCGCCGGCTGCGCTGGGCGCGTGGCGCGGTGTTGTGGAACAGGCTGTAGCCGCGTTCGGCCTTGCTGGCGTCCTCGGGCATCAGGGGCAGGTCGGCCGCCAGTTGCAGGGCGAAGTCGATGAGATCGCTGGCCTCGCCTTCGGCCAGCTCCAGTTCCAGTTCGGAGATCGGCGCTTCGCGGCCACTGGCCTGCACGCTGCCGCTGTCGATCATGATCAGGATGCGCAGGCCCGCGCGCGGTGCGTATTCGCGCGTCTCGCGGCGGAACACGGTGGCGAACAGCGGCACGATGTCGGCGGCATGGCTTTCGAGCAGGCTGCGCGTATGTTCGTCATCGACCGCGCTGAAATCGAACTGGCCGCTGAACGCCTGTTCCCACTCGGGGCGCGCCGACAAGCCGCCGGACGAGCTGGCCGCGCATTTGACGGTTTGCAGCCATTGGCGGCCGATGCGCCGGGTGCGCAGGGCGACGCGGTAAGTGCCGAGCATCAGGTCCGGCGTGTCGAAATAGGTGTTTTCCAGCGTCTGTGCGCGGCCCAGCTTGCGTGTTGCGCTGATCAGCGGGTGTTGCTGGATCTGCGCCAGCGCCTGCGGCGGGAAGCTCAGCTTGAGTTCGGTTTCCAGTGCCATCGGGGTGAGGCGCGGCACGGGCCGGCGACAGGCCGGAGGTATGCTGCGCCAAGAATCAGGGAGCGCGGACTATAGCGCGCCTGCCCGATTCCATCTATCGCGTTCGGTGCTTAGAGCCTGTACATGATCTTTTAAGGTTTGAATTTTTGACGCGAAGGACGCGAAGAAAACAAGACAAGGTCTGCAAAGCAAGACAAGGGGATGATTTCCGACTTGATGCCCTTGGCGAATCTTCGCTTTTCTTTGCGACCTTGGCGTCAAAGACAGTCTTTTTCCAGTCTGAGATGGGTACTTAAGAGATCGCGAACAGCCGCTTGGATTTCAAGCCTCGCTGGCGCGCCAGTGGCCGGACTTGCCGCCAAGCTTTTCGAGCAGGCGGATCGATTCGATCTGCATGCCGCGATCGACTGCCTTGAGCATGTCGTAGATGGTCAGCAGGCCGACGCTGACGGCGGTCAGCGCTTCCATCTCGACGCCGGTGCGGCCGGTGGTCTCGGCGGTGACGGTGCACAGCACGCGGCTGCCTGCGGTGTCGATCTCGAAATCGACGGCCACGCGGGTGAGCGGCAGCGGGTGGCAGAGCGGGATCAGCTCGCTGCTGCGCTTGGCGCCCTGGATCGCGGCGATGCGTGCGATGCCCAGCACATCGCCCTTGGCCGCGCTGCCTGCGATGACGCGCTGCAAGGTTGATTCCTGCATGCGGATGGCGCCGCTGGCGATGGCGCGGCGGGCCGTCTCCGGCTTGCTGCCGACATCCACCATATGGGCCTGGCCGGCGGCATCGAAATGCGTCAGTGCGGCGTCGGAGCTGTGGTCTTCTGGCTTGCTCATGCTTTGTCTTTTGTTACAAGTTGTGCCGCGGGGCACGGGGTGACGGCGCTATCATACGCGCATGCAAACACTCCGTTTCCTTCGCCGTGCAGTGGCCTGCCTGCTCGTTGTGAGCCTGACCCTGGAGCCCGTGCTGGCGCAGCTGCCCGAACTGGGCGATCCGGCCAGCGCAGCTTTGTCGCCGTCGCGTGAGCGGCGCATCGGGGCGATGGCGATGCGCCAGATCCGCCAGGACGAAAGCAGCTACATCGACGATCCGGAAATCGAGTACTACCTCAATTCGCTGGGCCGTCGCCTGGTGCAGGCCAGCGGTTTTCCGCCGCAGGACTTCAATTTCTTTGCCCTCAATGACAATACCGTTAATGCCTTCGCCATGCCCGGCGGCTACATCGGCGTGCATTCGGGCCTGGTCACGCTGACCCAGGGCGAGTCAGAGCTGGCCGGTGTGCTGGCGCACGAAATCGGTCACGTCGAGCAAAAACATATTGTGCGCATGGTGGATTCGCAGGGGGCAGGCACCATCGCCCTGGTTGCGGGTCTGCTGGTGGCCTTGCTGGTGGGCGGGCGCGGCAAGAGTGGCGGCGACATCGGCCAGGCGGCGGTGATGTCGGGACAGGCCGCAATGATCCAGAACCAGCTCAGCTTCTCGCAGAGCTTCGAGCGTGAGGCCGACCGCGTCGGCTTCCAGACCCTCAACGCCGCAGGTTTTGACATCCGCGGCATGGAAAACTTCTTCGAACGTCTGGCCCGCGTGGCGGGCAGCGAGCGCAGCGACACGGCTTTTTTGCGCACCCATCCGCTGACCTCCGAGCGGATCGCCGACATGCAGGGGCGCGCCAGCATGCTGGTGCCGCATAGCGTCGCCGACAGCAACGACTATGTGCTGACCCGCGCCAAGCTTGACGCCATGAATGGCACACCGCGTGATGCGCTGCTGCGCATCCAGTCGGCCAGCGCGCCGCGGCGGCAGGATCAGGCGGCACGCTGGTACGCCATCGCCCGTGTGCAATTGCGCCAGAAAAATCCGGCCGAGGCGGCCAAGGCCCTGGCTCAATTGCGCAGCCTGCGTTTCGAGTCTCCCTTGGTCGAAATGCTGGCGGCCGATGTCGCCTCGGCCCAGGGCCAGGTCGCTCAGGCGGCGGCCATCTGCGAGGCGGCTTTGCAGCGTTACCCGGCAGCGCACTATCTGCAGCTGTCGCGTGCGCTGGCGCTGATCGAGATCGGCCAGGCTGATCTGGCTGCGCAGCTGGCGCGTGATGCGATTGTCGATGCGCCCGGCGATGTGCGTTGGCACGTGCTACTTTCCAAGGCCTATGCCGCGCAGGGCAAAACCGCCGATCAGCAGCGCGCGCAGGCCGAGCTGTTCGTGCTCAATGACGATCTGGAAGGCGCCATCCAGCAGCTGCGTCTGGCGCAGCGCAGCGGTGCCGGCGATTACTTCACGCAGAGCGCAATCGACGCCCGCTTGCGCGAGTTGCGTGCGAAACAGAAAGAGAAGCTCGCAGACAAGCTAGAATAGCGGCGAGCGCAGTTTTACAGAGGAAAAGCACGATGCAGACGCACAATCAGGAACTCGATGTCCGTGGCCTCAAGTGCCCCTTGCCCATTCTGCGTACCAAGAAAACCCTGGCCGGCATGAACTCGGGTCAGGTCTTGCGTGTGCTGACCACGGACCCGGCCAGCGTCAAGGATTTCGATGCCTTCGCGCGCCAGACCGGTCATGAATTGCTGCCTGCCGGCGAACAGGGCGACGAATTCGTTTTCCTGATCCGCCGCAAGTAAGCGGAAAGCCCACGTTTTGGCGCTGCGTTCCGTTGTTTACAAGGCAGAAGTCGGCATCGCCGATCTCGATCGTCACTACTACCAGGATCACACACTGACCCTGGCCCGTCATCCCTCGGAGACCGACGAGCGCATGATGGTGCGCCTGCTGGCCTTCGTGCTCAATGCCAGCGAATCGCTGGAATTCGGCAAGGGGCTCTCCAGCGAGGACGAACCCGCGCTGTGGGACCGCGACCTCACCGGTGCGGTGACGCGCTGGATCGAAGTCGGCCAGCCTGAAGAGCGTGCCATCCGCAAAGCCTGTGGCCGTGCCGACGAGGTGCTGATCTATGCCTACGGTCGCGCGGTTGACATCTGGTGGAAGCAGAATGCCAAGGCCTTTGCCAAACAGGACAAGCTGGCTGTCTGGCTGATTGAGGCCGAGGCCTGTGCCGCCATGGTGGCCCTGGTCGAGCGCGGCATGAAGCTGCAATGCACCTTGCAGGACGGCGAACTGATGATCGCCGCCGAGCGCGACACCATACAGATCAAACCGCAGAGACTCCGCCTGGATTGAAGGCGGCAGCTTCCCTGCACCACATTCGAGGATAGAGCGATGAAGCGTGATGATCGACAAATCCGCCATTTCGCGGAGCATTTGCTGCACTCCGGCGTGGGTGCCCTGAGCGAGCACGAGCGGCGTTCCCTGGCGCGCATTGCGCGGCGCATCCAGGCCTCCAATACCGACCCCAATGCCAATCTGCTCAGCGAGGAAGGCATTACCTTCGGTGAGCGTCTGTCTGACCGCGTGGCGGAATTCGGCGGTTCGTGGAAGTTCATCATTCTTTTCAGTTTCGTGCTGGTCGCCTGGGCCGTGCTCAATACCGAGGTGCTGCGCAACGAGGCGTTCGACCCGTATCCCTATGTCTTCCTCAATCTGGTCTTGTCGATGACCGCCGCCTTGCAGGCGCCGATCATCATGATGTCGCAGAACCGTCAGGCTGCACGCGACCGGCTGACGATGATTCGCGACTTCGAGGTCAATCTCAAATCAGAGGCATCGATTGCCGATCTGCACAAGCGCTTCGATCACCTCACCTGGCAGGTGCTGAGCGATCTGGACCAGATCAAGCGCAGTCTGCGTGTGGCTGAAGGTGCGGAGTCGGCGGCTCCAGCTGCCGCGCCGCAGGCCGGCGCTGGAGCAGAGCGCACATCGTGAATGAACTGCTGATCATCGCCGCGCTGCTGGTGCTCGGCGTGGCCGCGCTGTGGCTGGCGGTGCGCGCCGCGCTGGCTCGCGGCCACAGCGCCATGCTCGCTGACTTGCATGCCGGTCTGGATCGCATGGGTGACCGCATCAGCGCCGCGCAGACCGATCATTCCGAGCGCTTGCGCGGCCTCGTGGCGGGTGAGTTGCGCAGCACGCGCGAAGCCATGCAGGCCCTGCAGCTGGCGATGCAGACCTTGATCAGCACACAGGCGAGCGACACCGCGCTCAAGCTCAGCGAACTCTCCAGCAGCTTGTTGCAGCGACAGGAGCTGCTCAAGTCCGAGATGCTCACCCAAACCCTGGAAAAGCTCAGCGAGAACGCCCGTGCCGACCGCGAGCTGCTGCAGGATGGGCTGCGCAAGGCGGTGCTGCAACAGAGCGAGAGCACGGCGGCGCTGACGCTGGCGATCAATGAGCGCCTCGATGCGATCACCGGCGTCGTCAATCAGCGGCTCGACGAAGGCTTCAAGAAGACCAACGAGACATTTGCGAATGTCATGGCGCGCCTGGCGACCATCGACGAAGCGCAGAAGAAGATCGGCGATCTGACCCTGAATGTGGTCAGCCTGCAGGAGCTGCTGGGCGACAAGAAGGCGCGCGGCGCTTTCGGTGAAGTACAGCTCGAAGCGCTGGTGATCAACGCCTTGCCGCCCGACGCTTACGAATTCCAGTGCCAGCTGGTCTCGGGCGTGCGCGCTGACTGCGTGCTCAAGCTGCCCGACCCGACCGGGCGCGTAGCGGTGGATTCCAAGTTTCCGCTCGAAAATTACCATCGCATGTTCGAGCCGGGCTTGGGCGAACTCGAACGCAATGCTGCGCAAAGCCTGTTCAAGCAGGACATCAAGCGCCACGTCGACGCCATCGCCAACAAGTACATCGTGGCGGGCGAGACCTCGGATGGCGCCGTCATGTTCGTGCCAGCCGAGGCGGTGTTCGCCGAGATCCACGCTTACCACCCGGACCTCGTCAGCTACGCGCAGAACAAGCACGTCTGGATTGTCTCGCCGACCACCCTGATGGCGGTGCTCAACACTGCGCGTGCGGTGCTCAAGGACGTGGAAACGCGCAAGCAGATCCACCTCATCAAGGACGCGCTGGGCAAGCTGGCCAAGGACTTCGGCCTGTTCGACCAGCGCATGCAGAAGCTCGCCGACCACATCCGTCTGGCGCAGAAAGATGTGGAGGACGTGCACATCTCCAGCAAGAAAATCTCCAGCCACTTCAACAAGATCGAGTCGGTACAGCTCGACGATGTGGCCAAGCTGCTCGACGCGCCGGGGGATTGATCAAGCGTTGCCTTTATCTTTCTTCTTTTAGAAGCTCTGCTTCGGAACGTTGAATGGCTGTAACCAAATTGTGAAAGCTTGGCGAACGGGAGTTGTCGAGTTCAAGGTGTCGGCCGATTGCACGAGATCCAGCCACTTTTTCGTAGCGATTGCTCGTCAAGGTTTTTAATTCTCGGCTAGGGCTTCCTAGTTCGTCAGGGGCTTTGAATTTTCTGTTGTGCTGGTGTTGAACCAGATTGCTGATGCCTAGCGCTTGCCCCACCGCTTGCAAATCTGCGAGATAAAAAGCTTCAAGCTCTCGACATGCAATCCGAACCAAGCACCGTGTGGACTTTCCTGATGCAGCGCACAACGTCAGTAGTTTGTTTTTTACGGCCTTGCAGTCCGGATGACTGTCTTGATCGCGCAGTACTATGAAGCGTGCCTGCTCATTTTGGTATCCGCGAATTCGGCGCATTAGCTGTTTCTCTAGATCCTGTTTTCCCTCAAACGAAATACACCGAACTTTTGTGTCTTCTTTCAGGACTCGGGGCAGCAGGGTTTCCAGCATTGCTTTGGCAGACGGCTCCTCCAGCAAAAAGACTAACTCTCTCATTGTGGGTCGACTCCATCGAAGAAGCCTTGTTTCCACAAGTAGCCTAGCTGATCGCCTTCTGCAACGTAAGCTGCGATCTGCGTGTTGTCGCGTGCGCGGTGTATTTCCGTACAGCCATTCTGCTTGACAAGCCAGCAAACCTCATCTAGCTCAAGGGCGTTCAAAAAGTCGGGCGAGTGGGTTGACACGAAGACTTGCCCCCCGCGATTTGAATAGCTGCGAAACTCCTCTGCTAGCTCAGCCATTAGTTGAGGATAGAGCTGATTTTCGGGCTCTTCTACGCACAGTAATGGGTGAGGGCTAGGGTCGTGTAATAGCACAAGGTATGCAAACATTTTGATTGTGCCGTCGGATACATAACGATCCAAGAATGGCGTTTTGAAAGATCCGTCCTGGAATCTCAGCGTGAGATAGCCGTCATCCATTAGCTTAGGTTCGACGGATGACACTCCTGGTACGCGTTTGGTCATTGTCGCAAGGATTCGACCAAATATTTCTTTATGTTGCTCGTGAAGATAGCGTGCAACCAAGGGTAAATTATCCCCAGTTTCTGATAGATGTTCCGTTTCTCCAGCGGCATCTTTGCGTCCGCGCGCAGCGCTGATATGGAAGTCTGATACGTGCCAGTTCTCGATAAGGCTCCGGAATGCGTTGGCTGCCTTAAAGCGTTCAAATTGTCCGAGGCCTTTGATAGCTAAGGTGTCGGGAGCTACTCGCTGGGTTTCTCGTTCTAGTTCCTCGTCCGGTTTGTTGAACTCTTCTTCGTTGGTGATGGCATAGCCTTCACCCTCAGCAAAACTCAGAAAATGAAATGGGCTGCCGTATCTCCCGCGCTTATAGCGTAGAACTTCTTTATGTACGACAGGCGAGAGGTTTCTTTCGCCAATTTCCAGTGAGTATGTTACTAGGCGTTCTACACCGGTAATTTCCATTCGGTACTGTAGCTCGATGAGAATTGTGTCTTTCTTCGGGTCACAACCGCGGCTCAAAACTTCAGCAAAGCGACCGCGCTTGTCTAGAGCTTGGCGAACATTTGCTTTCAAGCAATCATGTAAAAATCCGAATACGTCAAATAGCGTTGATTTTCCTGCGCCATTTGCGCCAACAACGACAAGAAAGGAGGGGATGTCTTTTAGGTGCACATCACGGAATGCCTTGAAGTTCTTAAGCCGAATTGATTCGATTTTCATGGCGAAACCTTTTGTAAAATTACGCATTAAGTGTGCGTCTGTGAGTTAGATATGCGCGGTTGATTCAGTGTTGATGTTGTCGGTGGATTTGAGTCCGTACTGATCTTCTTTGCCATTTATTGATGTGTCTGATGAGGACAGTTGTGAGTACGCCTGAAGTTGTAGCTGTTTTTTTGCTTGTGCTCCAGCGCCTCACCCAATATGTACTAATGAAATCAAGTTGTACGATTGAGTGGAGAATGTATTTGATGCATTCGTGATGATAATGACACTGCCTGCGTGTTGCTGGATGATTCGGAGGTGAGTTGAGTTTTACTGCTTCCCATGGCTAGCACTTCCGTTTACTGCTGCGCCTGCTGCAGCGCCTGGGAGTCGTTGAGATTGCTCAGCGCGCCGGGAATATCGTCAAAGCTCACCGGCCGCAAGCCTTGCTGCTCGGCCCACTTGCCGACCTTGCGCTCGCCCGCGTCGAGATAAGCGCTCAAGGCGGGCAGGGCGCTCTTCGGGATCAGCATGAATACTGGCTGCATGCGGCCCGCGAGCGTCGCTACGGCGGGCGCGGCGGCCTGCATGCGTGCAGCGTAATCGCCGGGCAGATTCAGCGTATCGACCGGGCAGGTGAGCAGCCAGTCGCCGGTGCTGGCGGCAAGCCCCGCTTCGATGCCCGCTAGCGGGCCGGCGTAATCGCTGCGCAAATCCTCTACCACCGGCACGTCCAGCGCAGCGTACTGCGCAAGATTGCGATTGGCACTGATCATCACACTATCGACCTGCGCGGCAAGTTGCGGCAGCAGGCGCTCGACCAGACTGCGCCCCTCGAACTCGACCCAGCCCTTGTCGACACCCCCCATGCGGCTGCCTTGACCGCCGGCGAGGATCAGGCCGGTGATGCTCATTCCTGGGATAGATACCGAATCAAGCGAGGAGTCGGCCATCAGGCGCCTGCAAAATCTAGGAAGATGGAAAGCAACTCTTGAAGATTCGCCGGACCGCAATGGCCTCTGAAACGGCCATCCTCAACTCGACAGACAAGCCAGTCATCATCAGACTCGATTGCTTCGCGTTTAAGCTCAATGAATGAAAGCTCGAAGATATCCGTGTCGATTAGGTCTACGGTCAAGCACCAGCCTGGATTATCAAGCGTCTCAATAGACAAGCCATAGCTGTGTTCCCAGATGCCGTTACATTGGTTTGCGTACCAAGACTGAAGCCTAGATAGCTCATTCATCTGATCTAACCGCCGATGTATGACATCTCGATCTTCTCCCCCTGCGCGCTGTGTGTGCCGCTGCCGCGCAGCTCCGAGTAGCGGTCCTGGCGGGCGCGCCAGACGCTGGCGATCCAGGCGGCCAGTGCAGCGTCGTTGCTTTGCGGGCTGCGCAAGCGGGTGATCAGGTCATGGCCCTGGGTGGCGAACAGGCAGCTGAACAGCTTGCCTTCGGGGGACAGGCGCAGGCGCGTGCAGCTGCTGCAGAAGGCTTGCGTGACCGAGGCGATGACGCCGATCTCGGCGCTGCCGTCGAGCAGGCGATAGCGCTGGGCGACTTCGCCGCTGTAATTGGCGGCGATGGGGGCGAGCGGGTATTCGGCGTGGATGCGGGCGAGGATGTCGCTGGCCGTCATCACTTCGTTCATGCGCCAGGCATTGCTCTCGCCAACGTCCATGTATTCGATGAAGCGCAGGATGTGGCCGCTGTGGCGGAAGTGGCGGACCATGTCGAGAATGGCGTGATCATTGACGCCGCGCTTGACCACCATATTGATCTTGAGCGGGCGGAAGCCGGCTGCGTCAGCCGCTTCGATGCCGGCCAGTACTTCGGCAAGCGGGCGTTCGCTGTCGCTCATGCGCTGGAAGGTTGCCTCATCGAGCGCGTCCAGGCTGACCGTGATGCGCTGCAGGCCGGCATCGCGCAGGCTTTGCGCGTGGCGCGCGAGCAAGCCGCCATTGGTGGTCATGGTCAGCTCGATGCCGGGAATGCCGGCGAGCATCTCGACGAGCTTGGGCAGATCCTTGCGCAGCAGGGGTTCGCCGCCGGTGAGGCGGATCTTTTCGACGCCCAGATCGGCAAACACTTTTGCGACGCGGCTGATCTCTTCGAAGCTCAGCAGCGCCTCACGCGGCAGGAAGGCGTGGTCGCGGCCGAAGCGCTCGCGCGGCATGCAATAGGTGCAGCGGAAGTTGCAACGGTCGGTGACCGAGATACGCAGGTCGCGCAAAGGCCGCTGCAGGCGGTCGAGCGGCGCCGTGGCACCTGCGCGGACGGGACGCAGCAGCGAGGAGAGCGGAATGCGGTGGATGTCGGACACGGGCGATGCGGGCGTGAGCAAGTGAGCTGGCATTATCGGTCGATGTGCCGGGGCTCACAAGCCTTGTCCGGGGTGGCGCTGCGGGTAAGATGCTCGCAGATCGACCATTACGCCAAGGTTCAGCATGAGTGAACAACAACGCATCGCCCACTACGAACAGGCCTATCAGGCCGATGCCGGCTTCGAGTCGGTGATGGTGCACTACCGTCAGCGCATGCTGCTCGAACGCCTGCGGGACTTGAACGCTGCGCAGGTGGTGGAGATCGGTTGCGGGACCGACTTGTTGTGCGACAAGCTCGATGATTTTGCGCGACGCGTGCGGCAGTGGCTGATCGTCGAACCGGCGGCCGATTTTGTCGCCCGCGCCCGTGCGCTGTCAGCGCGCCCGCAACTGATTCAGGCTTTCGCCGAAGAGGCGGTCGATGCGGTTCGCCAAGCCTGCGCGGGCGAACCCGAGCTGATCATCTGCAGCAGCTTGCTGCATGAAGTGCCTGATGCAGCGGCCTTGCTCGCAGCCCTGCGACGCATGTGCGGGCCGCATACACGGGTGCATATCAATGTTCCCAACGCGGCTTCAATGCACCGGCGCCTGGCGCGCAGCATGGGCTTGATCGACTCCATCCACGCGCTGAGCGCACGCAACCAGATGTTTCAGCAAGCGCGCGTGTTTGATGCGGAGCACTTGCGTGCCGTGAGCCTGGCGGCAGGCTTCAAGCTGCTGGTCGAAGGGGGCTATTTTCTCAAGCCATTTACCCATGCGCAGATGGATGCCATTTCCGGCGTCGCGACGCCGGCTGTGCTCGACGGGCTTTACGCGCTCGGCAAGGAGATGCCCGAGCTGGCGGCCGAGATCTTCGTCGAATTGCAGCCGGCTTGAGCTCGCCCGCTCAGTGCTGATGCCCGCTCATGCCTGACATGCTGGCCGCGCTCGACATCGATTTGGCGAGCGGCGTGAAACGCGCCTGTTCGGTGCCTTTGCCGGGGAAGCTGATGGCGACGACGGCTTTCAGATCAGCGAGCGAGGCGTAGCGGGCGGTGCCCTTCAGGCGGTTATCGCCATCGGCTTTGAGCACCGCGCTGCTTTTCTCCTTGCCCCACAGCAGGGTGACGTTGCCGCTGGCGCCCGCGCTGGGGATCTTCTGCATGGCGTGGTCGGTGATATAGACGAGCACCGTGTTGTCGCGCGCTTCCTTGCTGTCTTTGACCAGCACCAGCTCGAAGTGGTAGGCGCCGGCCATGTGCATCTGGCCGCCATGCGGCGTCGGCTGGCTGTCGAGGTATTCGTCGGAATGGGCATGCGCCCAGGGCGCGGCGAGGACGGCGAGTGAGCACAGCAGGGCGTGGCAGGTTTTCATGGTGAGACTCCAGGGTGAAAGCTTGATCGGGAAATCAGAAAGTATCCTCGCGTTCCCCGGCCAGCAGGCGTTCGAGCGGGCGCTGGCCCCAGCGCCAGAACATCAGCGGGGTGAGCAGGGTGTCGAGCAGGGTCGAGCTGATCAGGCCGCCGAAAATCACCACCGCTACCGGGTGGAGGATTTCCTTGCCCGGCGCATCGGCGGCGATCAGCAAGGGGGTTAGCGCGAAGGCGGCGACCAGGGCGGTCATCAGCACCGGCGTCAGGCGCTCCAGCGAGCCGCGCACGATCATCGCCTGACCGAACACTTCGCCCTCGAAGGCGCAGAGATTGATGTAGTGGCTGATCTTGAGGATGCCATTGCGTGCTGCGATGCCGGTGAGCGTGACAAAGCCGACCAGGGCGGCGACCGACAGCGGTTGGCCGGAGATCCACAGCGCGATCACCGCACCGACCAGGGCCAGCGGAATATTGCCCATCACGATGCCGGCGAGCAGCGCCGAACGATAGCGCGAGTAGAGCACGATGAAGATCAGCAGCAAGGCGATGGCGGCGAGCAGGGCGATCAGCTGGCTGGCTTCTTCCTGCGCCTGGAACTGGCCTTCAAGCGCGCTGAAATAGCCCGGCGGCAGGGGGCTGGCGGCCAGTTCGCGGCGGATGTCGGCGACGATCCGGGCCATGTCCGAGCCATCGGTATTGGCCGACAGGATGATGCGCCGCGCCGCATTCTCGTGGCCGATCTGGTTGGGGCCGCTGTCTTCCTCGATCTGCGCCAGGCGCGACAGCGGCAGCGTGCCGCTCGGCGTGGCGATCAGCAGATTGGCCAGGCCCTCGGCGCTGCGTGCCGAGTCGGGCAGGCGCAGATTGAGCGCGTAGCGCCGCGTGCCGTCGATGATGTGGCTGATGTCCTCGCCTTGCAGCAGTCGTTCCAGCTCGGCCTGCAGCTGGCCGCTGGGCAGACCATGGCGGGCGGCGGCTTCCTGGTCGATGCGGATCTTGTACTGCGGGATCAACACCTGCTTCTCGATCTGCAAATCACTCACCCCCGGCACCCGGGCGAGCCGATCACGCAGCACGGCGGCCTGGCTGCGCAGCGTGTCCAGATCATCGCCATAGATCTTCAGCGCGATCTGTGCGCGCACGCCGGAGAGCAGGTGGTCGAGTCGATGCGAAATGGGTTGCCCCACGCTCAGGCTGGCGGGCAGCACCGCTAGGCGCTGGCGGATCTCGGCAATCACCGCCTCGCGGCTGCGTGACGAGGGCCGCAGTTCGACCTCGATCTCGCTGGCATGCACGCCTTCGGCATGTTCATCGAGCTCGGCGCGGCCTGTGCGGCGGCCGACCTGGACGACTTCGGGCACGCCGAGCAGGATGCGCTCGGCCTGACTGCCGATGCGATTCGATTCCGCCAGCGAGCTGCCCGGTTTGAGGCTGATGCCGACGGTCAGCGTGCCCTCGTTGAAAGGCGGCAGGAAGGCGCGCGGCATGAAGGGCAGGCTGGCCGCTGCCAGCAGCACGGCGAACAAGGCCAGCACCAGCAGGCTGCGGCTGCGCGTGAAGGACCAGGCGAGCAGGCGCGCATCCTGTCGTTTGAGCCAGCGCACCAGGCGGCTGTCGCCGTGTTCAAGCTGCTTCATCCGCGGCAGCAGGTAGTAGCAGAGCACGGGCGTCACCGTCATTGCCACCAGCATGCTGGCGAGGATGGAGACGATGTAGGCGATGCCCAGCGGCGTGAACAGCCGCCCTTCGATGCCGGGCAGGGCGAACAGCGGGATGAACACCAGCACCACGATGAAGGTGGCCCACACCACGCTGGCGCGCACTTCCTTCGAGGCCGCCGCAATCACGGCCAGCACGCTCAGCGGCTTTGCCCGCTGGCGGTTTTCGCGCAGGCGGCGCAGCACGTTTTCGACATCGACCACGGCATCATCGACCAGCTCGCCGATGGCAATCGCCAGGCCGCCCAGGGTCATGGTATTGATCGACAAACCCAGATAGTGGAACACCAGGGCGCTGATCAGCAGCGAGATCGGAATCGCCGTCAGCGAGATGAAGGTGGTGCGGAAGTTGGCGAGAAAGAGGAACAGCACGATGCTGACCATGATGGCGCCATCGCGCAGCGCTTCCTCGACATTGCTCACCGAATGCTCGATGAAGCTCGCTTGGCGGAACAGGCGCTGCGGCGCTTCGACGCCCGCCGGGCGCTTGGCGGCCAGCTCGTCGATTACTGCTTCGAGCTGGCGCGTCAGCTTGACGGTGTCGCTGCCCGGCTGTTTCTGCACCGACAGGATCACCGCTGGCTGGCCCTTGTAGCCGGCGTCGCCGCGCTTGAGTGCTGCGGCATAGCTGACATCGGCGACCTGTTGCAGCGGAATCACCTGGCCATTGCGGGTGGCCACCGGCAATTGGCGCAGATCTTCCAGGCGGCTGCTCTGGCCGATATTGCGGATCAGGTATTCGCGCGCGCCAGCATCGACGAAGCCGCCCGCCGAGTTGTGGCCGAAGTTCTGCAGTGCCTGGCGCAGCTGATCGAGGCTGACTTGCGCCGCCATCAGACGCGCCGGGTCGGGGCTGACGCGGAGCTGCCGTACCTCGCCACCGATGGCGATGACCTGTGCCACGCCGGGCACCGTCAGCAGGCGCGGCCGCACGACCCAATCGGCATACTCGCGCACCTGCATCGGGTTGATCTTCGCCGGATCAGCCGGCAAGGCGAGCAGCAGCACTTCACCCATGATCGAGGAGATCGCGCCCAGCTGTGGCTCGATGCCGGCCGGCAGCTGCTGGCGGAGCAGACTGAGGCGTTCGCTCACTTGCTGGCGATTGCGCTGGATGTCGCTGCCCCAGTCGAACTCGACATACACCACCGACAGGCCGATGCCCGACACCGAGCGCACCCGTGTCACACCGGGCAGGCCATTGATGGCCGCCTCGATCGGCAAGCTGACCAGCTGTTCCACCTCTTCCGGCGCCATGCCGCCGGCCTCGGTCATCAAGGTGACCATCGGCTTGTTCAGATCGGGGAGCACGTCGATCGGCGTGCGCAGCACCGCCAGACTGCCGCCGAGGATCAGGACCAGGGCCAGGCCCAGCACCAGCAAGCGCTGGCGCAGGCTGATATCGATAAGCTGTTTGAACATCGTCTCAGCGCACCTGATTGAGCAGGCTGGCGCCCTGCGTGACTACACGTTCGCCGGCTTGCAGGCCTTCGATCACCAGTACCCGCTTGGCATCGAGCGGCTGGGTTTTCACGCGCCGTGCGACGAAGCGCTCAGCCTGCGTGTGCAACCACAGCATGTTCTCGTTGGCCGCATTGCGCACGATGCTCTCAACCGGCACGGCGATGCCGCTGTGTCGCTGCGCGGTTTCGACCTGTAGCTTGAGTGATTGCCCCAGCGCCAGGTTTGGCAGGGCGCCGCTGGCGGGCGGGCGGACGCGGAACAGCACCGGCAAGGCCTGCTCGCGCAGGCTGCGGCCAGCGCCGAGAAAGTCCAGCGTGATCACGCCATCGGCCGTGTCGCCGAGACGCGCCGAGGCGCGCCCCAGACCGTTGACGACTTGCGGATCGAAGGCCAGGGCTTCCACCGCGAGACGGCGCGGATCGACGATTTCAAAGAGCGTCTCGCGCGCCTCGACGACTTGCCCGATCAGCACCTGGCTGGCCGCCACCACGCCGCTCACCGGTGCTCGCAGCGCGATCCGCGCATCGACCGCACGGGCAAGACCGGCCTGCCGCGCCTGCAAGCTCTGCAGTTCGATGCGCGCCTGTTCGAGGTCTTTGCGCGGCACGCTGCCTTCGAGCTGGTTCAGGCGTGCCAGGCGCTTGTCCTGCACATCGATCTGCGCCGCCAGTTCGATCAGCGCGGCCTGCCGGTCGGCCTGGCTGGCCTGGTCCAGCGTGGCGTGCAGAACGGCCAGCACCTGGCCCTTGCTGACCCGTTGGCCGAGCTGTGCCAGTCCGCCCGGACCGGCTTCGATGAGGCCTGCCTGGGTTGCTTGCACGCGGCCGCCGCTGCCGGGGTCGGCGATCACGCGGCCGGACATCTCGATGATGCGCGGGTATTCGCCCGATTGCGCGCTCTGGGTGCGGATCGCCAGGCTGCGTTGCACCGGCTTGGGCACGAAGAGGCTGCCATCGGTGAGGCGCTGTGCGCCATCGCCTGCGATCAGTGCGGCGGGCGCGGCGCCATGGTCTTCGCCATCGTGCGCCTGCAGGCCCAGCGAAAAGATGAGCAGCAGTGGGATCAGGACGATTTTCATGCGGCCCTCCGTTTGATCAGGACGACCAGCACGCCGGCGGCGATCAGCACCAGCACGCCGCTGCCGGCGAGCAGGATGGCGCGGCGCGGGCTGGCGCTCGGCGTGGTGCTGGGTGAAGCGTTGTCTGCAGCGCCAGGCGTGAAGCTGGCGCTGAGCAGATCGCTCTCCTCGCCAGCACTGAGGCTGAGAATCAGCGCGTGCTGGCCGGGCTGGGTCAGCGGCCCGGCGGGCAGCCGTGCGATGCCATCCGCATCGCTGCGGGCGCTGGCCTTGAAGCTGCCCGATTCGATCTCGATCAGCGCATTGGCGACCGGCGCATTGCTCTCGCTGCGGTCGATGTAGACGATCAGCTGCTGCGCTTGCAGCAGGCCCAGCACTTCAAACAGCTCGCTGCGCGCTTCAAAGCGCGGGCTTGCGGTCTGCGCTTGTGCGACCGGCGCATCGCCATGGTCTTCACCATTGTGGGCGAGGACGGCTGGCGCCAGGGCGGCGATCAGCATTAACAGGAAAACTCTCACGGCAAAACTCCCATCGCCTGGTTCAGATTGGCACGTGCGGCGGCCAGCGCCAGCGCAGCGCGGCGCGCGTCGAGGCGGGCTTCGTTGGCGGCGCGGCGGGTGCGCAGCAGCTCGGCCAGACTCAGCTCGCCCAGTGCGAAGGCGCGTGCCTGCAAGCTGAGGCGTTCATCGACCAGCTTGCTGCGCGCCTGCGCCAGGGCCTCGTTGTGTTCGGCGCTATCGAGCTGCAGCTGCGCCTCGCGCTGGGCCGATTCCAGCTCGGCGCGGATTTGCCGCTGTTCGGCCTCGGCGCGCAGCAGGGCGGTATTGGCCGTGGCGATCTGGGCGGCATTGCGCGTGCTGCTGGCCAGGGGGATGCGCAGGCCGAGGCGCAGGCTGTTGCGATTGGGCTCGGCAAAGCTGTCGCGCGATTGCTGCCAGCCGATGCTCAGCTCGGGCGTATCGCGTTCGCTCTCGCGGTTCAGCTGCAGCTGGGCGCGTGCGCGGCCCACGGCGCTGGCTGCCTGTTGCAGCAGCGGGTGCAGGCCGGCGGTGTCGGTGGCGATGGCTTCGTCGAACTGCGCTGGCAGTTCGCTCAGGCCGCTCAGCAGGCGGTAGCGCTCCAGCGCCTGCCGTTCGCGCAAACGGGCGTCGCCGAGGGCGCGCCGCGCGCTGAGTGTTTCTTCGCGGGCTTGCAGCAGTTCGCTGCGCGCCAGTTCGCCGGCCGCTTCGCGGCGTGCGACATCCTGCTCCAGTTGTTCTGCCGTGCTGAGCGCTTGTTCGGCCAGCTCGCGTTCGCTGCGCGTGGCGGCGCAGTCCCACAGGCGTGTGCGCAGTTCGCCGGCCAGTTGCAGGCGCGCCACGGCGGCGCTAGCCAGGCTATCGGCGCTTTCGCCTTCTGCCAGCTTGATGCGCGCCTCGCGCTGGCCGGGCAGCCACAGCGGCAGGGACAGTTCCAGCTCGCGTTCGCGAAAGCCACGCCCCTGGTTGAAGTGATCGCTGCGCTGCGCCAGCGCGATGCTTGGCGCCTCGGGCAGCATGCTGCTGGCCGCCAGTGAGTTGGCCAGCGCTTCGCTGCGGTGTGCTTCAGCCAGCTGGCCGGCCACTGCGCGCTGCCAGACCTGCTCCAGCACTTCGTGCAGATCCGGTGCGGACCACGCTGCTGCGCTGGGCAGGATCAGCGCGCAGACGAGTGCGCAGCGCATGAGCGGCGGGCGCAGGTGAAGGCTGAGCTGTGGCGGAGAGCGGTGGAGCAGGGCGGGCACGGCGGCATCCTGTCGAATAGTCCGCCTACTGTGCCAAGCGCTGGGCAACAGTCGCCTGACATGCAGATTACAAGTTTGTAATCTGCGCAAAATGCCACATCAAAGCCGTGCCGCCTCGCTATAGTGCGCAGCATGCGACTACTGATCGTCGAAGACGAACCGAAGACGGGCGATTACCTGCTGCAAGGGCTGCGCGAAGCGGGCTTTGTGGTGGACCTCGCACGCCATGGCGAGGACGGCTTGCATCTGGCGCTGAGCGGGGACTACAGCCTGATCGTGCTCGATGTGATGCTGCCGGGGCGCGACGGCTGGCATGTCCTGCAGGCGCTGCGCCAGGCCGGGCATGATCTGCCGGTGATGTTTCTCACCGCGCGCGACGATGTGGCCGAGCGCGTGCGCGGACTCGAACTGGGCGCCGACGATTACCTCGTCAAGCCTTTCGCATTCTCCGAATTGCTGGCGCGCATCCGCAGCTTGCTGCGGCGTGGCAAGAACAAGGAGCCGGAGCGGCTCAGCGTTGCCGATCTGGAGCTTGATCTGCTCAAGCGTCGCGCCACGCGCGCAGGTACACGCATCGACCTGACCGCCAAGGAGTTCGCCTTGCTGGCGCTGCTGATGCGGCGCGAGGGCGAGGTCTTGTCGCGTGCGCTGATCGCCTCCCAGGTGTGGGACATGAATTTCGATTCCGACACCAATGTCGTCGATGTCGCCATCAAGCGCCTGCGCAGCAAGGTTGACGAGCCCTTTGCGACGCGCCTGATCCACACCGTACGCGGCATGGGCTATGTGCTGGAGGTCCGCGCAGCGTGAAACGCCCTGCGATCCGTTTGCGTGCCATCGGCCGTTCGCTGACTTTGCGGCTGGCGCTGCTCTACGGCGCGTCGACTTCGCTGATCCTGTTGCTGCTGTCAATCTACATGCTGCGCGTGATCGATCAGCATTTCATCGAACTCGATGTGGTTGATATGCGCGGCAAGCTGGAGCTGGTCTCGCACCTGGTGCAGAACGCGCGCAGCAGCGCCAGCCTCGCGCAATTGCCGCAGCGTCTGGATGATGCCCTGGTCGGCCATCACCATCTCTCGCTGGGCTTCTTCGAGGGTGAGCGCCCGCGCTATGTGCATGGCATGGCGGATTTCCCGCCTGACTTGTTGCGCGCCGCGCGCAGTGCTGTCGAGGACACGCCGCTGCAGCAGTGGTCTGCGCATCATGGCGAGCTGCGTGGCTTGGCACTGCGCCTGCCGGCCGATGCGAGCTACCCGGAGAGCATCATCGCGGTCAGCGTCGATACCCAGCATCATCGTGAATTCATCGCCGGGCTCAAGCTGGCCTTGATGCTGTTGCTGGCCTTCGCCTCGCTGCTGGCGCTCGGTCTGGGCTGGCTGGTGGCGCGCACCGGTTTGCGGCCGCTGCAGCAGACTGCCGAGCTGGCCCGGCAGATCAGCGCCGAGCGCCTGAACACGCGTTTGTTGGCCGAGCAGGTGCCCAGCGAGCTGGAAGACCTCGCCAGTTCGTTCAATGCCATGCTCGATCGCCTCCGCGATGCCTTCGAGCGCTTGTCCGCTTTCGCAGCGGATCTGGCGCACGAGATGCGTACGCCGGTCAGCAATCTGATGATGCAGACCCAGGTCATGCTCAGCCAGACGCGCAGTGCTGATGAGTACCGCGAGGTGCTCGCCTCGAATCTCGAAGAGTACGAACGTCTGGCGCGCACCATTGCCGACATGCTGTTCCTGGCCAAGGCGGACAACGGGCTGATCGTGCCGCGCCGTGAAGTGGTCGATCTGCAGCACGAGGTCGCTGAGCTGTTCGAGTTCTACGAAGCGCTGGCCGATGAGCGGCAGCTCAGTCTGCAGCAGCAGGGCGGGGCGCTGGTCGAGGGGGATCAGCTGATGCTGCGCCGCGCGCTGTCCAATCTGCTCTCCAATGCGATCCGCTACGCGCTGCCTGGCAGCCTGATCCGCTTGAGCATGTCGCAGACTGAGACGCAGGCTTGCCTGCGTCTGGAAAACGCCTGCAAGGAACTGCCTGCTGATCTGGAGCGTCTCTTCGACCGCTTCTACCGCGCCGATCCGGCACGCCGTGAGACGGGTGACGGGGCCGGCTTGGGGCTGGCCATCACGCGTTCGATTGCGCGCGTGCATGGCGGCGAAGTGTGCGCCTCCGGAGCGGGCGGGCAGATCTGCTTCGAGCTGCTGTTGCCCAGTGTGCCAGGCTGAAGCCGGCGCGATCAGGTGAGGATGGCAGCGATCACCTTGCGCATCGACTCCAGCAGCGCCTGACGGTCAAGCTCAGGGTTATGGAGCGCACGATGACGGATACCTTCAAACAATGAAATAAGCATGTCCACGCGAGCGTGTCGCTGCGGGTCGGCCTGGAAGGCCGGGATCTTCTTGCTGGAGCTGAGCAGCTCCTCCAGGCGCGCGCTGAGCACTTTGTCCGCAGCGTGCAGGCGTTCTCGTACGCTGGCGTTGCGTGCGGCTTCGGAGCTGACTTCGAGCATCAGCGCCACGTGCTCAAGATCGGTATTTTCTTCGATGGTGATTGGCAGGCGCTCAATCAGCGCATCGTAGGCATCGCGTCCGCCGCTGGCGACATCCTGCATGCGCTGCAGGATGTCTTGCGTATTGCGGTCGACGATGCCGAAGATGATCTCGTCCTTGCTGGCGAAGTAGTTGTAGATGTGGCCGGCGCTCATGCCGGCGAGTTTGGAGATCTCGGCCATGCTGGCGCCGTGGAAGCCTTTGTGGCGGAAGCATTCTGCTGCCGCATCCAGCACCTGATTGCGCCGTGCTTCGGCGCGCTCGGGGTCATGATGTTTGCGAATCTCCTTGCTCATTCCCCACTCCCTCGACACGTAGCCATGGCGCGATTCAACTCTTGCCAGGCTGCAAGCCACCGCCGAGCACCTTGTACAGCGTGATCAAGTTGCTCTCACGTGCCAGACGCACCGTGATCAGGCTTTGCTGCGCGGAGTAGAGCGTGCGCTGCGCGTCAAGCAGCGCCAGGTAGCTGTCGATTCCCGCGCGTTGACGCGCATCGGTGAGCTTCAGGCTCTCGCTGCTGGCGGCCACTACGGCAGCCTGTGCGGCCAGCTGTTCGTCGATGGTGCCGCGCTGCGCCAGCGCATCGGCGACTTCGCGGAAGGCTGTCTGCACGGCCTTGTCGTATTGCGCCACGGCGATGTCGCGATTGAGCTTGGCGATATCGAGATTGGCTTCACGACGACCGAGGTCGAAGATCGGCAAATTGAGCTGCGGTGCGAAGCTCCAGGTGCCCGAGCCGTCCTTGAACAGCCCGTCGAGGCTGCTGCTGGCGCTGCCGGTCGAGGCGGTCAGCGTGATGCTCGGGAAGAAGGCTGCGCGCGCCGCGCCGATATTGGCATAGGCTGCGCGCAGGCTGCGCTCGGCCTGCATGATGTCGGGCCGCGCCTGCAGGACCTGCGAGGGCAGGCCGGCGGGCAGCTCACGTGTGGTCACCACGCTCTGTTCCAGATCGCGTACTTGCAGGCTGCGCGGCAGGGCAGTGCCGACCAGCAGGGTCAGGGCGTTTTCGTCGCGCGCCACCTGGGTGGTGTAGCTGGCGATGTCGGCGCGTGCTGATTCGCTGCTGCTGCGCGCCTGGTTCAGCGCAACGGCCGAGCTGGCGCCCAGATCAAAGCTGCGCTGCGTGAGTTTGAGTGACTCGCTGCGGCTGCGATAGGTCTCTTGCGCCAGCTTCAGGCGGGCCTGATCGGCGGCGAGCGTCAGATAGGCATTGGCTACTTCGGCGATCAGGCTGATCTCGGTGTTGCGGCGTGCGTCTTCGGTGCCCAGATAGGTTTGCAGCGCGGCGTCCTTGAGGTCGCGCACACGGCCGAAGAAGTCCAGCTCATAGCTCGCAAAACCCAGACCGACGCTGTACTGACGCGAGATCTTCGGCTCACCGGTGCCGCTGAGCGTGGCTGCCGTGCGCTGCGCGGTATCGCCAGCCGAGACCTTGACGCTCGGCGCCAGATCGGCGCGCTGGACCTGGTATTGCGCACGTGCCTTGTCGATGTTCTGGATGGCGACGCGCAGATCGCGGTTATTGGCCAGTGCCAGTTCGATCAGCTGGCGCAGGTTGTCGTCGGCGATGAAGTCGCGCCAGCCCAGCTCGGCAACCGTGCTTTGCGCCGAGAACGTGCTCGGCTTGTAGGCCTGGCCTTGCGGCCAGTCATTGGCAACGCTGGCGGCGGGGCGCTCGAAGTCCGGAGCGAGGGTGCCGCAGCCTTGCAGGAGGGCGGCCACGCAGCAGCTCAGAAGAGTGATCCTGTTCATGTTCATGTCCTTACTGTGCGTGTTGTGCATCGCTGTCTTGATTGGCGGCGGCGCTGCTCTTGAACAGGCGGCGCACCACCACGAAGAACAGCGGTACAAAGAAGATCCCCAGCGCGGTCGAGGTAATCATCCCGCCGAGCACGCCGGTACCGATGGCGTTCTGGCTGCCCGAGCCGGCGCCGGTGGACACCGCCAGCGGCACCACGCCGAGGCCGAAGGCCAGCGAAGTCATCAGGATCGGCCGCAGACGCATGCGTACGGCATCCAGGGTTGCGGTCAGCAAGGGCTTGCCTTGTTCCATCTGCTCCTTGGCGAATTCGACGATCAGGATCGCGTTCTTCGAGGCCAGACCCACCGTGGTCAGCAGCGCCACTTGCAGATAGACGTCATTGGACAGGCCACGACCCCAGGCGGCCAGCAGCGCGCCGAGCACGCCCAGCGGCACCACCATGATCACCGAGAAGGGCACCGACCAGCTCTCGTAGAGTGCGGCCAGACAGAGGAACACCACCAGCAGTGAAATGGCATACAGGGCAGGCGCCTGTGCGCCGGAGCGACGTTCTTCGAACGAGGTGCCGGTCCATTCATAGCCGATGCCCGCCGGCAGCTTGGCAATGATTTCTTCGGCGGCCGCCATGGCGTCACCCGAGCTCAGGCCGGGCGCGGCCTGGCCGAGCACTTCCATCGAGGGCTGACCGTTGTAGCGTTCCAGACGTGGCGAGCCATAGCTCCAGTGAGCGGTAGCGAAGGCCGAGAACGGCACCATGTCCCCCTTGCTGTTGCGCACGTACCACTTGTTGAGATCTTCCGGTGCCATGCGTGCGCTGGCGTCGCCCTGCAGATAGACCTTCTTGATGCGGCCGCGGTCGATGAAGTCATTCACATACTGACTGCCCCAGGCCGTCGACAGCGTGGTGTTGATGTCGGCAATGGTGATGCCCAGTGCGCCGGCACGTGCATGGTCGATGTCCAGCGTGTACTCGGGCTGATCTTCCTGACCATTGGGACGCACGCCGACCAGGCGCGGATCCTTGGCGGCCATACCGAGGAACTGGTTACGCGCTGCCAGCAGGGCCGCATGGCCGAGGCCGGCATTGTCCTGCAGCTGCAAGTCGAAGCCATTGGAGGTGCCCAGCTCGATCACCGCCGGCGGCACGAATGCGAATGCCATACCGTCGCGCAGTTTGGAGAAGGCTGCCATGGCGCGTCCGGCAACAGCCTTGACGTTGTTCTGCGCACCCTTGCGCTCATCCCAGGGACGCAGCTTGACGAAGCCCAGGCCCATGTTCTGGCCCGAACCGGCAAAGCTGAAGCCCGCCACGGTGAACAGCGATTCGACGGCGCCTTTTTCCTGATCAGAGAGGAAGTGCTGTTCGACCTGATGCAGTGCCTTGAGCGTGCGTTCCTGGGTGGCACCTGCCGGCATCACGACCTGTGTGAACATGATGCCCTGGTCTTCTTCAGGCAGGAATGAACTGGGCAGGCGGGTGAACACGAAGATCACCAAGCCGAACATCAGCCCGTAGATCAGCATGAAGCGCGTGCTGCGACCCAGGATGCGGCCGACGCTGGATTGGTAGCGCTCCGCATTGCGGTCGAACATGCGGTTAAACCACAGGAAGAAGCCGTTCTGGTTGTGCGCATGACCCTTCTCGACCGGCTTGAGCAGGGTCGAGCAGAGCGCTGGCGTGAGCACCAGGGCGACGATCACCGAGAGCACCATCGAGGAGACGATGGTGATCGAGAACTGACGATAGATCACGCCGGTCGAGCCGCCGAAGAAGGCCATCGGCACGAACACCGCCGAGAGCACGAGGGCGATACCGATCAGCGCGCCGGTGATCTGGTCCATCGATTTGCGTGTGGCTTCCTTGGGCGAGAGGCCTTCCTCGCTCATCACCCGTTCGACGTTTTCGACCACCACGATGGCATCATCGACGAGCAGGCCGATGGCCAGCACCACGCCGAACATGGTGAGCGTGTTGATCGAGTAGCCGAAGGCAGCCAGCACCCCGAAGGTGCCCAGCAGCACCACTGGCACGGCGATGGTCGGGATCAGCGTGGCGCGCATGTTCTGCAGGAACAGGTACATCACCAGGAACACCAGGGCGATGGCTTCGACCAGGGTCTTGACCACTTCCTCGATCGAGATGCGCACGAAAGGCGTGGTGTCATACGGGAACACCGCTTCGACGCCAGCCGGGAAGTAAGCGCTCATCTGCTTGATCTTGGCCTTCACCGCATCGGCGGTTTCCAGCGCATTGGCGCCCGCAGCCAGCTTGATGGCGATGCCTGCTGCCGGCTTGCCGTTGAAGCGTGCGGTCGAACCGTAGTTTTCAGATCCGAGCTCGACACGTGCGACATCGCGCAGATAAACATTGCCGCCATTGCTCGCGGTGCGCAGGATGACCTTGTTGAATTGCTCCACGGTCTGCAGACGGCTCTGCGCGGTGATTGCTGCATTCAGTTGCTGGCCAGGTACGGCGGGGAGGGCGCCAAGCTGCCCAGATGAAACCTGCGCATTCTGTGCCGTCAGCGCAGCGCTGACATCGGCCGTGGTGAGCTTGTAGTTGTTGAGCTTGGCTGGGTCCAGCCAGATGCGCATTGCATACTGCGAGCCAAACACATTGACCTCACCCACGCCCGTAACGCGGGAGAGCGGGTCTTGTACGCTGGAGACGAGGTAGTCGGAGAGATCGCCAGCGGTAAGCTGGCCATTCTGCGAGACAAAACCGATCACGAGCAGGAAGTTGCGCGCTGATTTTGCAACTTGCACACCCTGGTTCTGCACCGCTTGCGGCAACAGCGGCAAGGCCAGTTGCAGCTTGTTCTGCACCTGCATCTGCGCCACGTCAGGATTGGTTCCGGAGTTGAAGGTGAGTGTGGTGGAGACTTGACCGGTTGAGTCACTGGTCGAGTTCATGTAGAGCAGGCCATCCAGACCGGTCATTTTCTGCTCGATGATCTGCGTCACCGAGTCTTCCACCGTCTTGGCTGAAGCGCCCGGGTAGCTGGCGCTGATGGCGATGGCCGGCGGAGCGATGGTCGGATACTGGGCGACCGGCAGCTTGTCGATGGACAGCAAGCCGGCCAGCATGATGACGATCGCAATGACCCACGCGAAGATGGGGCGATCAATAAAGAAACGTGCCATGGCGCGACTCCCTTACTTGGCCGCGGCGGGAGCCGACGCGCCTGCTGCAACCGCCTTGGCAGGCGCACCCGGACGTACGCGCTGCAGACCTTCGACGATCAGGCGATCACCCGCGCTGAGCCCTTCGCTGACCAGCCATTTGTCACCCACGGCGCGTTCCGTCTTGAGCACGCGCGGCTCGACCTTGTCTTCGGCATTGAGCACCATTGCCGTCGCATTGCCCTTGGTATCACGCGTGACGCCTTGTTGCGGCACCAGGATGGCGTTCTCGCGCAGGCCTTGTTCGACGCGGGCGCGCACATACATGCCCGGCAGCAGGACGTGCTCCGGATTGGGGAAGATCGCACGCAGCGTCACCGAACCGGTGTCCTGATCCACCGTCACGTCGGCAAAGGTCAGCTTGCCTTCGAGCGGATACACCGAACCGTCTTCAAGCAGCAGCTTGACGCGAGCCTGGTTGGCGCCGGCCGACTTGAGGCGACCGCTCTTCAGGTCCTGACGCAGGCGCAGCAGTTCGGCATTGGACTGCGTCACATCGACATAGATCGGATCGAGCTGCTGAATGGTGCTCAGCGCCGTGGTCTGGTTCGCCGTGACCAGCGCCCCTGCCGTGACTTCGGACTTGCCGATGCGCCCGGAAATCGGCGCGGCCACATTGGTGTAGGCGAGGTTGATGCGCGCGGTTGCGACATTCGCTTTGGCTACCGCCACGTCGGCCTCGGCCTGCTTCTGTGCGGCGACGGCGTCGTCACGATCCTGCTGGCTGACCGCCTTGATGCTGGCAAGCTCTTCGTAGCGCTGCGCCTTGGCGCGCGTCGAGGCGACCGTGGCCTCCGCCTTGGCCAGTGCCGCTTGGGCGCTGTCGAGGGTGGCTTGATAAGTGGCCGGGTCGATCAGGTAGAGCGGGGCGCCCGCCTTGACTTCGCCACCTTCTGTAAACAGGCGGTTCTTGATGATGCCGTTGACCTGCGGTCGCACCTCGGCAATCTGGAAGGCCGAGGTCCGCCCGGGCAGTTCGCTGCTCAGTGCAACGGTTTGCGGCGCAATCGTCACCACCCCGACTTCACTCGGGCCGCCTTGCGGCTGGCCGCTTTGCGGCGCTTTGCTACAGGCGCCCAGCAGGAGGCCGAACATGACGGCAAGCCCGATGCCTGCGTGGGAAAGCTGCTTGTTTGTTTGCATACACCACCTGTGGAGTCTGGGTTTTCGCGCGCGGATTGCGCTGGAGCGGACAAAGAATGAATGATCATTCTAAGTTAATGCGCTGCAATAGCAAGTTTCCGGAGTGAAATAAAATGTAAGCGAAAGGCGAGGTCGGCTGTAGGTGGATGGCTTGCGCGGCCGGGCAGGCGTGGCGGGTGCAGCGCGCGGCTTGGGTGGCGCGCGCGGACGGCGGGCTTCGTGGATCACGCTGCGACAGCAGGCGCGGCGGCATCTGAGTTTTGCAGAGGCCGAAACGAAGAAAGCCAGCACCGGGGTGCTGGCTTTCTAATGGGTGGCTCCTCGACCTGGGCTCGAACCAGGGACCTACGGATTAACAGTCCGGCGCTCTACCGACTGAGCTATCGAGGAACGAAGGCTGCGAATATTAGACCTCGTTTCAAGGTCTGTCAAGCCCTTTTGTAATCCGGACTAGCGAATCGCTGTGTTGCAGCAAGCTCGGGGTAAGATGCCCCTGCCTACCTGCCGTACTGGAGCTGCATATGTTGAAGCGAAGCGTACTGACCTTGATGACGATAGCCCTGCTGGCGCTGACGGCCTCTTTGCGCCCGGCGGAGGCGGCCATGCCGACGAGCTGGCTGGGTTTGTCGGTGACGTACATTGAAGACGGTTACAGCTTGCGTCCGGCGCCGAGCAAATTTGTGCGCGAGCTGAAAGTGCATACGCCGGACCCGGTGAGCATCAACAAGCTATGGATCAAACCGGATTGGGCGGACTGGATTCTGGGTGGCAAGACCAATCGCTACAAGATGGAGGCCGACGAGGTCGTGGCGCGCCCGAGCGCGCTGGCGCGCATGGGTAGCAATGAAGGCAAGACCGATTACAAGGTGACCTCCCTGCGCTTTGCGCATCTGAAGTTGCTGCTGGGGAACAAGACGATCAGCTTGCCGGCGGGCGAGATGAGCTTTGCCGAGGACGGCACCCTGGCCGGCGTGCAGATTGAGCTGGAGCCGCATCTGCTGTTCGATCTGCGGCCGCAGGACGGCAAGCTGCAATTGTTGTTCAGCACCTCAGGCTGGAAGTGGAATGTGCTGCCGGCGCTGAATTTCGACCAGATCTCCGCTACCGGCGGCATGGATGACGATGGTTTCTACTTTGACAAGATCGGTGCCACAGGCCTGGGTGGTGCGATCGAGGGGCGTTTGCGAGTTGCCGTGAGCGATGATTTCGCGCTGGAGGGTGATCTGCACCTGGGCAAGCTCAACGCGCCGAGTCTATTGGCCAAGTTTTTCGGCAATCAGCCCGTGCAGCAGGGGCTGCTGTCCGCCGATTTCAAGCTGAGCGCCCGTGGGGCGAGCATGGCCGAGTTGGCCAGCCAGGTGAGCAGCAAGGGCAGCTTCATGATCCAGAGCGGCGCCATCGAGCGCTTTGGCTTGCTCGAAGGCTTGCGCCTGCCCGGACCGGGGCTGGCGGGGGGCGGTCTGACCAAGTTTCAGAAGCTGGATGGCAGCTTCAGCTGGGCCACGGGCAAGCCGGTCAGCATTGTGTTGCGCAATCTCGATGGGGGCGCGCTGCAGGCCTCCGGCGCGTTTGTGATCCAGAATGATGGCAGCCTGCGTGGCAATATCTCGGGCGCGTTGAGTCTGCCCAATGGCGGGGGCAAGCTGCGCGCGCTGAGTTTGCGTGGCACGGTCAAGGCGCCGGAGCTGTTCATCCCCTGAGTGCAAAAGGTATTTGATGGTCTTGTCTGAACACCCTGACGACGGGTTTTTCGTCGCTTGCCTCTGTGCGGCCTGGTGTGGCTCCTGCCGCGAGTACCGGCCCGAATTCGATGCGCTGGCCGCGCGCATGCCACAGCTGCGCTTTGCCTGGGTCGATATTGAGGACGAACCCGAGGTGGCTGGCGATATCGATGTCGAGAACTTCCCCACCCTGGTCATCCAGCGCGGCGAGCTGGTGCTGTTCTGTGGCGCCATGCTGCCGCATATTGGCCAGCTGGAGCGCCTGATCCAGACCTTCCTGCCGCAGAGCCTGGAGGAATCGCGCCGCTACGCACTCGGCAGCGCCGAGCGGCGCGACTGGCAGGGTCTGGCCGACGTGCAGGCGCGCCTCAAGTAAGTGCCTGCGCTGACTGCGGTCACGCGTGTGCACGCAGTGCAGCTTGCATGCTTGATTGCGGTCGCGAACAATCTGGCCAGGCCGTTTAACGGCTGCTGTGCATGCAAGCGCAATGCACGATAAAACTACATATCAGGAGACAACATGTACAACAAGCTTCTGCTCGGGCTCTGCCTGGGCGCTGTGATGGCTTCAGCATCTGCGACCAGCACCATCTCCGGCACCAAGGATTATGCCGGCGCGACCATCGGCACATCGTGCGATGGCCAGTCCGAATCGCAGCAACCCGTGTTTATTCTCAACGATGGTGCAACGCTCAAGAACGTCCACATCAAGAAGGGTGGCGGTGCCGATGGCGTGCATTGCAAGGGCAGCTGTACCTTGGAAAACGTGGTCTGGGATGGTGTCTGTGAGGACGCAGCCACCATGTTGGGCGGTTCCGGCAAAACCATGAAAGTGGTCGGTGGTTCGGCCACCAAGGCGGATGACAAGGTCTTCCAGCACAACGGCAAGGGCAGCACCATCAACCTCAGCGGTTTCCAGACCTATGATCGCATCCAGCGTTTGTGGGCTTCGTGTGGCGATTGCTCCAGCAACGGCGGTCCGCGCTACCTGGTCGCCAACAACGTCACCATCAATGGCAAGGTCGTCAAGCCGGATGGTGTGACCGAAGGCTACGTTCTGCGTCTCAACTACAACTATGGCGACAAGGCCACGGTGCGCAATTTGAAGATCAAAGGCTATACGCTGGGCCATCCCAAGGTCTGCGTGCAAGCCATCGGCGTGCAGCCGGGCGAGGCGCAGGTCAACAAGGGCGAGTTCTGGAATACCGCGTACTGCGACATCTCCAAGAGCGACGTCAAGGCGTTCTGATGCGTCTTTAGCCTTGTCTGCGCGAGCTGGGCCGCCGCCCGGTAGCGCACTGTTCAGGCTTGTGAATCCCCGGTTTGCCGGGGATTTTTGTTTTTGCGTCGCGCCAGTAACTGCCGTGCAAGAAACAGCACCACAATCAGGTTGATCAGCAGCACAGCCGCATTGATCAGCGAGGGTCGCTGCCACAGGTGTTCCAGCTCCAGCGGCACGTAGACAGCGCCTGACAGCGCGGCCAGCCACTCGGCCCAGGCCTTGTCGAACCACAGTCCGTAAGCCTCCGCCGCCCGCAGGCCGATGTAGCCGGCAGCCAGCCACATCAACGCATGCACATTGGCACCGGGCAGCAGGTCGGCGTAATGCAGGATGATCGAGGAATAGTGTCCGTCCGGGCTCAGGTGAAAGCGCCCGATCAGGGCCTCGGCCAGGTGGCGCAAGTCGTGGTGTAGCAGGTCGACCACGCCGATGATCGCCACCAGGGCCGCCAGGCCCTTGAGTGCTTCAAAGATCGCAATCGCGCGCAAGCTGCGGCGCACAGCGGTGGGATGGCTGCTGGGGGCGTGAGGGCTGTCGTTCATCCGTGCAGTCTGAAGGATTCGGGGCCACCGCGTGGTGGGGAATTGTTTCGATGTTTGTGAGCGGCTCGACGTGATGGCGGCACAAAAAACAAAGGCCCTCGCCGGGCCTTTGTCTGTCGTACTGCCGCTGAAGTTCTTGCTTACTTCAGCACGGCTGTAATCGCATCGGCCACATAGTCGATGTTCTTGGTGTTCAGCGCCGCCACGCAGATGCGGCCGGTGCCAACCGCGTAGACGCCGAAATCGGTCTTGAGCTTTTCAACTTGCTCGACGGTGAGGCCCGTGTAGCTGAACATGCCGCGTTGCTTGATGACGAAGCTGAAGTCTTGCGCCACGCCGCGTGCGGCGAGCTTCTCGACCAGGGACTTGCGCATCTCGCGGATGCGCAGGCGCATGCCGGCCAGTTCGTCTTCCCATTGCTGGCGCAGCTCGGGCGAGCTGAGCACGGCGGCAACGACGGCGCCACCATGGGTCGGCGGGTTGGAGTAGTTGGTGCGCACGACGCGCTTGACTTGCGACATCACGCGGCCGGCTTCTTCCTTGCTCGAGGCGACGATGGTCAGCGCGCCAACGCGTTCGCCGTACAGCGAGAAGGACTTCGAGAACGAACTGGAGACGAGGAATTGCAGGCCCGAGGCAGCGAACAGGTCGAGCGCCACGGCGTCTTCCTTGATGCCGTCAGCAAAGCCCTGGTAGGCCATGTCGAGGAAGCCGATCAGGTTGCGCTCGCGGATCACGGCGACGACCTGTTCCCACTGCGCGGCGGTGATGTCGGCGCCGGTCGGGTTGTGGCAGCAGGCGTGCAGCACGACGATGCTTTGCGCCGGCATCTGGCGCAGATCGGCGAGCATGCCTTCGAAGTTCACACCACGCGTGGCGGCATCGTAGTAGGCGTAGTTGCTGACCGGGAAGCCGGCGGATTCGAACAGCGCGCGGTGATTTTCCCAGCTCGGGTCGGAGATATAGACCGTGGCATTGGGCAGCAGGCGCTTGAGGTAGTCGGCGCCAACCTTCAGCGCGCCGGTGCCACCGAGGGCTTCGATGGTGATGGTCTGGCCATTGGCCAGCAGGGCCGAATCCTTGCCGAAGAGCAGGGCAGCGACCGCGTTGTTGTAAGCGGCTGCGCCTTCGATCGGCTGGTAGCCACGTGCCGGGGCCGCTTCGATGCGCGTTTTTTCGGCGGCTTTGACTGCGCCGAGCAGGGGAATCTTGCCTTCGTCGGTGAAGTACACGCCCACGCCCAAGTTGACCTTGGTCGCACGGGTATCTGCGTTGAATGCTTCGTTGAGGCCCAGGATCGGGTCACGCGGTGCCATTTCGACGGCGGCAAAGATAGACGAACTCATGAGTGCTCCAGCTGAGGAAATAAACCCCGGCGGGTGTCGCACCGGGGTGGGAAATACGGAATAATCAACGGCTCAGCCAGCAATTTGTTGACAGCAATGTCAGCCGGCGAAACCTCAGATAACTTAATATTTTAGCATGTCAGACGACGCAGTTCGACCCACTGTAGTGAGGTTTGATGGCAGCCCGTTCCGCCTGCATCAGCCCTTTCCACCCGCAGGCGACCAGCCGGCGGCCATTGCGCAGCTGCTCGAAGGCATCAACGACGGCCTGATGTTTCAGACCTTGCTGGGGGTCACGGGTTCCGGCAAAACCTACACCATGGCCAATGTCATCGCCCGCTCGGGGCGGCCGGCCATCGTGCTGGCGCCGAACAAGACCCTGGCCGCGCAGCTGTATTCCGAGTTCCGCGAGTTCTTTCCCGAGAACGCGGTCGAGTATTTCGTCTCCTACTACGACTATTACCAGCCTGAGGCCTATGTGCCCTCGCGCGATCTGTTCATCGAGAAGGATTCGGCGATCAACGAGCACATCGAGCAGATGCGCCTGTCCGCCACCAAAAGTCTGCTGGAGCGGCGCGATGTGGTGATCGTGGCCACCGTCTCGTGCATCTACGGTATCGGTGACCCGACGGACTACCACAGCATGATCCTGCACGTCAGCGAGGGTGAGAAGATCGGCCAGCGCGACATACTGCAGCGCCTGGTGGCGATGCAGTACGACCGCAATGATGTGGAGTTCCAGCGTGGTTGCTTCCGCGTGCGCGGCGACGTGATCGACATCTTCCCGGCGGAAAACGCCGAGCTTGCGGTGCGCATCGAGATGTTCGATGACGAGATCGAGCACATCACCTTGTTCGACCCGCTCACCGGCCACATGAAGCAGAAGCTTGGCCGCTTCACGGTGTTCCCGTCGAGTCACTACGTCACGCCGCGCGCGACGGTGATGAAGGCGGTGGAGAACATCAAGGCCGAGCTGCGCGAGCGCATCGAGTACTACCACAAGGGTGGCAAGCTGGTGGAAGCGCAGCGCATTGAGCAGCGCACCCGCTTCGACCTCGAAATGCTCACCGAGCTAGGGTTCTGCAAGGGCATCGAAAACTATTCGCGCCATCTCTCGGGGCGTGCACCGGGCGATCCGCCGCCGACGCTGATCGACTATATGCCATCCGGGTCTCTGATGTTCGTCGATGAATCGCACGTGGCGATTCCGCAAGTCGGTGCGATGTTCAAGGGCGACCAGGCGCGCAAGCTCAACCTCATCGAATACGGCTTCCGCCTGCCTTCGGCGGCTGACAACCGGCCGCTCAAGTTTGATGAGTTCGAGCGCCTGATGCCGCAAACCGTGTTCGTGTCGGCGACGCCCTCCAAGTACGAAGAAGAGCATCAAGGCCAGGTCGTCGAGCAGGTTGTGCGCCCGACCGGTCTGGTCGATCCGGTGGTCGAAGTACGCCCGGCGATCACCCAGGTTGACGACGTGCTGACCGAAATCCGCAAGCGCGTGGTGGTGAATGAGCGCGTGCTGATCACCGTGCTCACCAAGCGCATGGCCGAGGATCTGACCGATTACCTCACCGAGAACGGCATCAAGGTGCGCTACCTGCACAGCGACATCGACACCGTGGAACGCGTGGAAATCCTGCGTGATCTGCGCCTGGGCGAATTCGATGTGCTGGTCGGCATCAACCTGCTGCGTGAGGGCATCGACTTGCCCGAAGTTTCACTAGTGGCGATTCTCGATGCCGACAAGGAAGGCTTCCTGCGCTCGGTGCGCTCGTTGATCCAGACCATCGGCCGCGCAGCACGCCACCTCAATGGCACGGCGATTCTGTATGCGGATCGGATGACCGATTCGATGCGCGCCGCCATCGGCGAAACCGAGCGTCGTCGCAACAAACAGATCGCCTTCAACGAAGCCAACGGCATCACGCCGAAGTCGGTGAACAAGCGTATCAAGGACATCATCGACGGCGTCTACCAGTCCGACGCTGACAAGGCCAGCCACTACGTCACCGAGCCTGGCGTCGACTACGCCAAGATGGACGAAAAAGCGCTGGCGCGTGCAATCAAGAAGCTCGAAAAGGAAATGGCCGAGCACGCACGCAATCTCGAATTCGAAAAAGCCGCCGCCGCCCGCGACGAGCTCTTCAAGCTGCGCCAGCGCGTGTTTGGTGCGGATCATCACTAGGAGTGGGGAGTGGGGAGTGGGGCGTGGGGCGCACCGTTTTTCGGCGTGTTGCGCTACGCTCTCCTGTCAGCGAGCGTTGAAAAGTTTCGCGGGCAGCTGTGCCCGGATGTTTTCCCCTCACCACTCGCTTCTCGCTCCTTCCCCCTCACTGCGACTACACCATGAAACGTGTTCTCTTCGTCTGCACCGGTAATATCTGTCGCTCGCCGACCGCTGATGGCATAGCGCGTCAGCTGGCCGCGCAGCGCGGGCTGCAGGATGTCTTTGAATTCGACTCGGCCGGCACCCACGCCTATCACACCGGCGAAGCGCCCGACCCGCGCGCCCAGCTGGCGGCGCGCAAGCGTGGTTACGAGCTCTCCGCCTTGCGTGCACGGCCGGTGGTGCCGCAGGATTTCGAAGACTTCGACCTGATCCTCGCCATGGACCGCGGCCATCTCACCTGGCTCAAGCGCGAGAGCCCACGCGAGCACCACCACAAGATCCACCTCTTCCTCAGCTTCGCCGAAGGCATCCAGGCTGAAGACGTGCCTGATCCTTACTACGGCGGGCGCGAGGGCTTCGAACACGTGCTCGACCTCTGCGAGGCCGCACTGCAAGGACTGCTCGCCCAGCGCGACTGAGGCGGCGAGTGGCGACTTTCGATCAAGTCGCTGCTGTCCGGCTGTGCAAGACTGCTGTTTGTTCAAGGGGGCGTGCGATGACCAATCCCGTTTTGCAGGCAAGCGAGCCCCCCGCATGGCGCTGACCAAGGCTGCCTTCACCAGTCGGCGACGCAGCCTGGCCCGCGTGCTCGACTACATCGGCAAGCATCTCGATGAAGAGCTGCGGCTTGATGATCTGGTCGACCTCGCCTGCCTCTCACGCGCCTATTTCCTGCGTTTCTATACCGACAAGATTGGCGAGTCGCCCATGGCCAGCGTGCGGCGTTTGCGCTTGTATCGTGCGCGTGATGAGGTGCGTGCCGGCAAGCGTAGCTTGCTCAGTATTGCGGCTGATGCGGGCTATGGCTCCAATGCGGCGTTTACCCACGCCTTTGTGCGCACGTTCGGCTGCGCACCCTCGCAGCTGCCGGATCTGGCCCCTGCCGCGCCCATGCCGCTGCGCCTCGAATATCTGCCGTCGCTGCAGTTTCTTGCCGCGCCCTATGCCGGTTGCAAGCGCGAAGCCTGGCAGGCACGTGCCGAGCTGGATGCGTCTCTGGCCGTGGCTGGCGTACGTCACTGGCGCGTGTGGCATCAGCTTGATCGTGACCAGCCTTTTGCCCGCCACGGTGATGCGCAGCTTGATCTCAAATTCCTCGCCTTGCCCTTCGAGCAGCTCAAGCACGCGCCCTCTGCAGCGGCCCGGCAGAATCCGCTGCTGTCCTGTTTCGAGAGCCCCATCGCGCGTCCGCTGCCGGGCTTCCCCTACATGCCTGCGCGCCTTGCCGGGCTTGACCACGTGCAGCATGCGGGTGGCTGGCATGCGGTGCTGAGCGTACGCGGCAGCGCCTTGCCGCACAGTCTGCCGCAGCTGTATGCGCGCATCGAGAATGAACTGGGCTGCCGTCCTGGTGATGGTCCCATCATCCGCCGCGAGGTCAAGGTGCAGGGCTATACCGTCGCGCAAGAACAGCATTCAGAATTGCTGGTGCCGGTTTCGCGCTGAGCAATCTGTACCTTCGGGCGAGTAGTCACTCCTGATCAAGTCGCATGGCATTTGCTCGGTAAGATCAGGGCTCTGATCACTTCGCCCAGGTGCTTCGCATGCCGATTACCGACATCACCCGTTTCGTCGCCCTCGAACGCAATCTCGCCAGTTCTGGCCAGCCCAATGAAGCGCAGTTCCTGGAGCTGGCGGCAGCCGGCTTTCAGGTCGTCATCAATCTTGCCCTGCATGACGATCCGCGTTATTCCTTGAAGGATGAGCCGGCGGCTGTGGCAGCGGCCGGCATGCGCTATGTGCATATCCCGGTGCAGTTCAGCGCGCCGACGCTAGCCGATCTGCAGCGCTTTTGCGCCGCGATGAATGAAGCGGGCGAGGCCAAAGTCCTCGTGCATTGCGCGCACAACAAGCGCGTGCCGGTGTTCATCGCGCTCTATCGCATCCGCGAGCAGGGCTGGGCCAAGGATGCCGCGCTGCTGGCGATGCGCGCAGTATGGGTGCCGGACGCCCAGTGGTCGGCCTTCATCGCGCAGGCGCTGGCAGCATGAGCGCGGCCGATTTCCGTCTGCGCAAGGTGCCGCGCAGCATCGCTTTCTTTCTCGGTGAAGACCGCCGCGCCTACTTGCTGCATCTGTCGATCTTTCTCGCCGGGCAGAGCTATGAATTGCTGCCGCCGCTGTTGATCGGCCTGATGGTCAACTTCCTGCTTGATTACCGCAGCGGACAAAGCCTGTGGCCGCTGGCGGGGATCATTCTGTTCCTCGCCGTATCGAGCGCCATCAATGCCGTGCTGCGCCTGCGCAGTCGCCGCCGCCTCGGGCAGTACGTCGTCAATGCCCGCTCGCGGGCGCGCATGTGGGGTTTTGCGCGCCTGCTCGACCAGTCACTCGCCTGGCACCAGCGCGAGGGCACCGGCAACAAGGCGCAGCGCGTGCTCACCGGCTCTGACGCGGTGGGCGAGTGGGTTGGCGTGCATAACGATCTGGTGCCGCCTCTGGTGGCGTTTGCCGGCATTGCGATTGCCTGTGCCATCCTGCATCCGCTGACGATCCTGTTCTTCGTCGCCTTTGTCGCCGGGCTGTTGCTGATCGAGCTGCATTTCGATCGCAAGGTCGCGGCGCTGAGCCAGCGTGTCAACGCGGCCAACGAGCAATCGAGCGGCACCTTTGTAGAAGTCACCGCCAATGTGCTGGCCGTCAAGGCGCTGGGCGCAGCAGCCGGCATGAACGCGCAACTGGCCACGCGCGAGGCGGCTTCGCGCAATCTCGCCCATGAACGCGTGCGCTTGCGCACCAGCAAGTGGATGTGGTTCCAGGTGCATTCGAGCATCGCGCTGGCCTTGTTCCTCGCCGGCGTTTCGGCCGCCGTCTTGCAGGGGGCGCTGAGCGTCGGCATGGTCCTCACCTACACGCAGTACTTCGCCGGCCTGCGCTCGGCCACCACGACGCTGGCTGACCGTTTCCAGGTGCTGGCCGAGCGCTTCGTCGACCTCTCGCGCCTGATGCCCTTGTTCGACGACACGCATTGCTTTGTTGATGGCAATCGCGACTTTCCCGCTGACTGGCAAAGCCTCAGCTTGCAGCAGGTGAGCTATCGCCACGACAGCGCGCGTGAGGACAGCGGCCTCGTCGACGCCAGCTTCAGCATCCGCCGCGGCGAGCATGTTGGCGTAGCGGGGCGCTCCGGCTCGGGCAAGTCCACCCTGCTGCGCCTGCTGCTCGGCCTGCATCGCCCGCAAGCGGGCAAGATCCTCGTCGATGCGCTAGACAGCCTCGACATCCGCCACGCCTCGCTCACCGAGCAGGTTGCGGTGGTATTGCAAGAGACCGAGCTGTTCAATCTCTCACTGCGCGACAATGTCTGCGTCATGCGCGAAGTGCCCGGCGCGGTGTTCGACGCCGCCTGTCATGTCGCCTGTCTCGACGAACTCATCGCCCGCTTGCCGCAAGGCCTCGACACGCCGCTCGGCGAACGCGGCTACGCCTTGTCGGGCGGCGAACGCCAGCGCATCGGCATCGCCCGTGCCCTGTGCCGCCCGTTCAGCTTGTTGCTGCTCGATGAAGCGACTTCTGCGCTGGATGTAGAAACCGAAGCGCAAGTGCTGCAGCGCCTGCGCGCGCACCTGGCCAAAGACGTCACCATCATCAGCGTCGCCCACCGTCCTGCTGCGCTCGCTCAATTGGATCGTGTGCTGGTGTTCGAAGCGGGGCGGGTGGTGGAGCGTGAGGGCTGATTAGGGTTTGCGGCTGATTCTTCACCGCAAAGGCGCGAAGGAAACGCAAAGGGCCGCAAAGGTAAAGGCACGGCTTGTGTAAAGGCCTTCACCGCAGAGACGCGGAGAATGCAGAGTAGAGCAGGGCGGTGGGTTTCTCCCCTCTCCCGCACGCGGGAGAGGGTGGCGCGTAGCGCCGGGAGAGGGCTAGGTTCAATCTTCGCCCAATGTCTGTTCGATCCGAGTGCGTCGTAGGTGTGTATCGAGGGTGGAAATCGTGCGTCTTTACACCGAGTCAGATGCGATGCTGATATCCAAAGCCCTCCCTTTCCTTCCTTGGCTTCGCGCTTCGCAGAAGCTTAGTCTCAAGTTTCACCGCGCACTACAGTTCTGTAGTCATTTACTATGCGCAAGCCGTAAGAGATCTTCAGTCTGTATTCGACGGTAATTTATGAAAAGGATGGCGGCAAAATGTACAACCTCTTCGTAGTGTATGGAAGTAACGACATATGGGAAAAAACGGGTAGATATTCGTTAGAGCGCAGCAGGTTTCTTGAATATACAGAAGACGAAATTTCAGCTAAGTTTGGTGGAGATCTTTCATCTTCTCAAATACAAGCGCTTATTAGCTTGCCTTGTTTGTTTATGTACGAAAACTTTGATGGAGATACTCAAACAGGTAGATTGACCTCCATCAGTATGAACGGACGCACTATCGAAGTTTCCTATCAACTAGATGATCTACCACCGATTTCGATAAACGACATCCAAGATTTTGGCAAGAGGATTGGTCTACAGAGATGGGAGCTTACGAGAACACATTGGGCTATCAAGGATATTGATCTTTATGCGCAGCTTAGAGCTATGGGGGCGAGAGATACTGTTGACATTACTAGTGGGTTAGAAACGTCGGCTGTGCAGAGTTTGCCAGAGGCGGCATTGCCAGACGCTAAGCCTATTGCCTCGGTGAGCGAGTTTGTCCATGAGGTGCTAAAACTGGAGGGCGATGGGAAGGAGGTTTTTTATCGTGGTCACGCTGACCGCGTAAAATACAAATTGGCGCCGACGTTGTTCCGTCCAGAAAAAGGAGGTGAGCCGAAGTATCTTCTCGTTGAGCATCAGTTGTATCGTGAATTGTTGATCTCGAACTCCAAGGACTTTCGGGATGATGCTACGACTTTAGATAGACTAGTTCGAATGCAACATTTCGGCCTTCCGACAAGGCTTTTGGATATTACTTCTAATCCACTCATCGCACTCTATGAATCGCCCCGGGTTTTCTAGACAGTCCCGAGCCTCATGAAGTACTGCTTTTCGTAGTCTACCGGAGACATGCCAT
>NZ_JBDIVE010000015.1:0-55539 GCF_039631295.1 Uliginosibacterium sediminicola
ACTCAGATGACTGTAACGTTTGCCCATCGCAACACCTTAGCTCACTCCAAGTGTTGCACTTGAAACTTGAGACTAAGATTGCACGGCGGTCGGAAAAGCCGCAGGCGCCTTCCGACGTTTGTGCAGTTCATTCAAACCGAACGGGCGTCAGGGGGCGAAGGCTGATGTGCCCTCTCCCGGCGCTGCGCGCTACCCTCCCGCAGGCGGGAGAGGGGAATCATCTTCGCCCTCCTTCGCCCTCCTTCGCCCTCCTTCGCCTTCCTTCGCGGCCCTTCGTTTCCTTTGCGCCTTTGCGGTGAAAACTCACCCGTCAAACAAGCACCACGCCCAAACCCAGAAGATAAATGGGCATTGCCGCCCACAGCTTGTATGCTGACCCGAAGGGGTCGCCATGACTGGTACCAGGGAAAAGACGCAGCAGTGGCACGCGCAGGCGGCGGATGCGCTGGCGGCTGAGCTGGGTGTGGAGCTTGCGACGGGTTTGTCGGCCGCCGAGGTGGCGGCGCGCACGGTCAAATTCGGCCCCAATGCCTTGCGCGAGAAGCCGCCGCGCCCGCGCTGGCGGATGTTTGCGGATCAGTTCGCGGACTTCATGATCCTCGTGCTGCTGGTCGCGGCGGTGCTCTCCGGCCTGATGGGCGACGCCAAGGACGCGGCAGCGATCATCGTCATCGTCGTGCTCAATGCCGGCATCGGCTTTGTGCAGGAGCTGCGCGCGGCCAAGGCGATGGCGGCGCTCAAGAAGATGGCGGGCAGCCGCGCGCAGGTGCGGCGCGAGGGGCAAAGCCTGGACGTGCCGGCTGAGGAGATCGTGCCCGGCGATGTGCTGCTGCTCGAAGCGGGCGACGTGGTGGCGGCGGATCTACGCCTGATCGAAGTCGCCCAGCTCAAGCTCGATGAATCGCTACTCACCGGCGAAGCCGTGCCGAGCGAGAAGACCGCGGCGGCGCTGACTGCCGGCAAGCTGCCGCTGGGCGACCAGCGCAATATCGCCTTCAAGGGCACTATCGTCTCTTACGGGCGCGGCGTCGGCATTGTGGTCGCGACCGGCATGCAAACCGAGCTGGGCAAGATTGCCGGCATTCTCGACGCGGCGGTCGAGCCCGCCACGCCTTTGCAAAAGCGCCTTGCGGTGTTTGGCCGCTGGCTGCTGATCGCCACGCTGGCGATCTGCGCGGCGTTCTTCGTGATCTGCTTGCTGCGTGGCCAGCCGCTGGTGCTGATGCTGATGACCGCCGTGAGCCTGACGGTGGCGGCGATTCCCGAAGCGCTGCCGGCCGTGGTGAGCATCTCGCTGGCCCTGGGTGCGCGGCGCATGGTGCAGCAGCATGTGCTGGTGCGGCGCCTGCCGGCGGTCGAGACCCTGGGTTCGGTGACCTATATCTGTTCCGACAAGACCGGCACGCTGACCGAAAACCGCATGCGCATGGTGGTGCTGCATGCCACGCGGCCGCTGCGTTTTGATGCAGAACCGCCGCCCGAGATCCCCGCCAGCGAGCCCTGGCCAAGCCTGATGCGGGCGCTGGCGCTGTCGAACGACGCGACGCGCAATGAGGACGGCACGGTGAGCGGCGACCCGACCGAGGTGGCGCTGTTCAAGGCCGCGTTCGATGCGGGCTTTGCCAAGGCTGAGCTGGAAAAAGCTGCCGAACGCGTCTTCGAGCTGCCTTTCGACTCCGACCGCAAACGCATGAGCACCGTGCATCGTCATGACAGCGGCTTCATCGCCTACACCAAGGGCGCGCCGGAGAGTGTGCTACCACTGTGTCGCGCCGCGCTGGGCGAACAAGGCGAGGCCAGCTTCGACGATAAAGCCATGCTCAGCACGGCCGAAGGCATGGCCGCCGAAGGCTTGCGCGTGCTGGCCGTGGCGCAGCGGCATTGGACCGCGCAGCCGCACAAGGACGAGCAAGGGATCGAAGCAGAGCTGGTGTTCCTCGGCCTTATCGGCCTCATCGACCCGGCGCGGCCCGAAGCCCAATCCGCCATCGCGCTGTGCCGCTCGGCGGGCATCCGCGCAGTGATGATCACCGGCGACCATCCCGCCACCGCCTGCGCCGTGGCGCGCCAGCTGGGCATGCAGGGCGAAGCGGTGCTGAGCGGGCCACAGCTGACGGCGATGAATGATGAGGATTTCGCTGCACGCGTGGCCGACATCGAGGTCTATGCGCGCGTCGATCCGGCGCAGAAAATCCGCATCGTCGAAGCGCTGCAAAAGCGCGGTGAATTCGTCGCGATGACCGGCGATGGGGTCAATGACGCGCCGGCACTCAAGCGTGCTGACATCGGCATCGCCATGGGCAAGGGTGGTACTGACGTGGCACGCGAGGCGTCCAGCCTGATCCTGCTCGACGACAATTTCGCCACCATCGTGCAAGCCGTGCGCGAGGGGCGGCGCATCTTCGACAACATCCGCAAGTTCATCCGCTACGCGATGACCGGCAATTCCGCCGAGATCTGGACCCTGTTCCTCGCACCCCTCCTGGGCTTGCCGATCCCGCTGCTGCCGATCCACCTGCTGTGGGTGAATCTGATCACCGACGGCCTGCCGGGCCTGGCGCTGGCGGTCGAGCCCGCCGAGCGCGGACTGATGCAGCGCCCGCCGCGCCCGCCGGCCGAGAACATCTTCGCGCATGGCCTGTGGCAGAGCATCCTGATTGTCGGGCTGGCCGTTGCGGCGCTGTCGCTGGGCGTGCAGGCCTGGGCCATCGAGACGGGTTCCGCGCACTGGCAGACGATGGTGTTCACCGTGCTGACCTTGTCGCAACTGGCGATGGTGCTGGGCATGCGCAGCGAGCGGGCGTCCGTCTTCAAGGCCGGCCTCTTCAGCAACCGGCCGCTGATCGGCGCGGTGCTGATCAGCGTCGCCTTGCAGATGGCCACCCTCTACGTGCCGGCGCTCAACACGATCTTCCGCACCGCGCCGCTGAGCTTCGCCGAGCTGGCAATCTGCCTGCTGCTGTCAGCCCTCGCCTTGTTCATCGTCGAGCTGGAAAAGCTGCTGCGCCGCCGCTGGCCGCGCAGCAAACGGCACAGCCAACGCGCCGCATGAGCACATCGGCCCGCCGCACAGAGCGGCTTATTTGACGACGGTCACCGGCACTTCGCTCAAGACCAGCACCTTGGTGGTGATCGAACCGAGCAGCATGCCCATCACCGAACCCAGGCCGCGCCCGCCCATCACGATGCTGCTGCATTGCTGGCTCTGCGCGAAGCTGATGATGCTCTCGGCGATGTGTCCGACCAGGGTGCGCGCCGTGTAGGCGAGGCCTTCGCTATCGAGCAGCGCCTTGGCCGCGGCAAGCGCCTTCTCGCCTTCCTCGCGCTGGTAAGCATCGATGATGTCCTGGCTGATGAAGCGCTTGACGTCGCCGGAGAGAATTCCCGGCTGCACATTGATCAGGAAGATGGCGTCTAGCTGGCCGCGCCGGTTCTGTTCGATCACGTATTGCACGGCATGCAAGGCGACTTCGGATCCATCCACCGGAATAAGTATCTTGTCCATCTTGCTGACTCCTTTTTAACTGGCTGCGTCAGCGCCTCAGCGAGCTGCTGTGGTCTTCGGGCCTTTCTGCATTCTGCGCTCATTGCGCCCTAGCGCAGATCTGTCCGTCACTCAACGCCGCCAGACACTTTCAGCATAGCCGGCGAATCAGGCGCAAGCCGCCATGCATTGCAGCAATTGGTGCATGTCTGGCCGACCCAGGCACCCTTGTCGTGCCATGCAGCACAAAGCTGCCGAAAGAGGACTTTTATGAGCACACGGACACTTGCAGTTTCCACGATGATTCAGTGAGTTAGGGTCGGTATTCGTGCATACCACACAGTCAATACAAGAATTCGTATAGGGATACCCTAACAAGCCCCACAAAGATCAAAAATAGGTGCAAAATTTGCGTTGTGCAGTGCACGAAGCCAAGCCCAAAAGGATTGGCCCCTATTCAAACTACGTAGAACTGGAGAATGTCATGAGCAAGCTTTCCATCACCAGTGCCCATGCAGACGACTTGAACAGCCGGGATGCAGAGATCGAGCGCGAACGTCAGGAATACCTCGAAGAAACGCATGTCCAGAGCTACCAGTTCGGCGTTGATCGCCTGAAAGACGACTACTTCAGTCAGTCCGCCTGATTACCCCGAGCGCTGCGCGGCTGCATGCAGCCTCGCGCCTCCTGCAACGGCCCGTACAGCTCCGCTGTGCGGGCCGTTTGCATTGTGCCCAGGCCTTTCCCGCCCTGACTTGACCCACGCCTGCATGCTGCAATGCAATATCTGCGACAATTCGCCCCTCTTGAGTGAATCAGGACGCTGAAAGTCCCGCCGTGCAGCACAAAATCGCCCCGCAACTACAGTTTTTACGCCGCCTGTGGGCGCATGACAAAACCCTGGACGGTCTCAAGGTCGCCTGCGCCCTAGGTGGTGTGCTGATCCTCAGCCTGTGGCTGGAGCAGGAACACTGGATGATCAGCCTGATCCTCGGCGTCATCGCCTCAGCACTGGCCGAGACCGAAGACCGCGTCAGCGGCCGCCTGATGGCCTTGTGCATCACCCTGGTGTGCTTTGCGGTAGCGGCCTTTTCGGTGCAGTGGCTGTTCCCCTATCCCTGGCTGTTCGTCATCGGTCTCACCGTGTCGAGCTTCGGCTTCGTCATGCTCGGCGCGGCGGGCGAGCGCTACGCGACGATTGCCGTGGCCTCGCTGATTCTCGCCGTCTACACCATGCTCGGCGCGGATCAGCCGGCGATTCCCGGCGAAGCTGCATGGTTCAGGCCGCTGCTGCTGCTGGCGGGCGCCGCCTGGTATGGCGTGATCTCGGTGATCGCCGCCGCCTTGTTCGCCACCCGCGCCGCGCGGCAGTCGCTGGCACAACTCTTTGAAGCGCTGGGCGATTACCTGCAACTTAAAGCCGACTTGCTGGAGCCGGTCGGCGGGCGCAATGAAGATGCGCAGCGCCTGGCTCTGGCCGCGCAGAACGGCCAGGTGGTCAATGCCCTCAACCAGGCCCGCGAGGTGCTCACCCGCTGGGTGCAGGACCGGCGCCCCAGCGCCAGTGGCGAACACCATCTAAAGTGGTTTTTCCTCGCGCAGGACGTGCACGAGCGCGCCAGCTCTTCGCACTATCCGCACGCCGCTGCACTGGCGACGGCCTTCGCACGCAGCGATGTGCTGTTCCGTGTCCATCGTCTGATGCAGTTCGAAGCGCAGGCTTGCAGCCGTCTGGCGCAAGCCATTCTCAGCGAGCAAGCCTTTGACTACGGCGCCGAAGGCATGCGCGCGCTCGATGAGATGAGCGCCGCAATGGACTACGTGCAGACCCATACCGAGGCTGCGCATCAGCCGCTGCTCGAATCGCTCGCCGATCTGTGCCGCAACATCACCACCATCGAGCGCCTGCTGGCCGACGCCGGCAATCCCGACGCGCTGCAGGCCACTGCAGACAGCAGCCTGCGTGACAGCAGCCCACGCAGCCTGGCAGAAGCCTGGCAGCGCATCCGCCTGGAGCTCAATCCGGGTTCGGCGCGCTTCCGCCACGCGCTGCGACTGGCCCTGGCGCTGGCGGCCGGCTATGGCCTGCTGCACCTGTTCGAGTTGCCGCAGGGCTACTGGGTGATGCTCACCACCTTGTTCGTCTGCCGGCCCGGCTATAGCGATACCTGGCGGCGCATGAGCCAGCGCGTCAGCGGCACGGTGCTGGGGCTGATCTTCGCCACCGTCTTCATCGCCCTCTTCCCGCAAGCGCTGGCGCAGCTGGCGCTGATCGTCGTCGCCGGCGTGCTGTTCTTCGCCACCCGCACTGAGCGTTACCTGCTGGCGACCGCCAGCATCACCGTGCTGGTCCTGAGCTGCTTCAACCAGCTGGGCAGCAGCTATGCGCTGATCTGGCCGCGCCTGCTCGACACCGTGCTCGGCGCCCTGCTCTCCGGCCTGGTTGTCGCCTTCGTGTTGCCAGACTGGCAAGGCCGCCGCCTGCCGGTGGTGATGGCGCGTGCGCTGCGTTGCGCCACCGCCTACATGCGCGAGATCCTGCTGCAATACCATCAGGGCAAGCGCGACGACCTGCCCTACCGCATCGCCCGCCGTGACGCGCACAACGCCAATGCCAATCTCGCCGCGGCGATTGCCGCCATGCTGGGCGAGCCGGACCAGCATCGTCTGGCGCCGGATCAGGCCTTCCGCTTCCTCTGCGCCAGCCAGAGCCTGCTTGGCTATGTGTCGGCGCTGGGCGCACATCGCGAGCAGATCGACAACTGGCAGCACGCCGCACTGACCGACAGCGTTGCGCAACACATCGACCGTCAGCTTGAAGTGCTGGCCAATGCCTTGCAGCACCGCAGCGCACCGCCGGCCGTGGCGCTGGCCCCGCAGCTGGCCGAGCAGATCGACACCGCGCTGACCGGCGTCAATCCCAGCGAGCGCCGCGTGATGCGCCAGCTCTCGCTGATCAGCCGCCTGCTGCCCGAGCTGGAAGCCTTTGCCAGCGTGTTTGCCGAAGCACCGGCCGCCGAAAGCTAGGGCGGCCCGCATTCCGGCGCCGGTGCCGCTGGTGGATAATGGCGACTCGCGCCAGAGAGAAGCCACAACATAAATGAACGACACCCCCAGCGCCGGATTCGTCCGCCCCAATCGCCGCGAACTCTTCCTCGGCTTTTTCCTCACCGGCCTGAATGGTTTTGGCGGCGTCATGCCGCATGCGCGGCGCATGCTGGTGGACCGCCAGCGCTGGCTCAGCGACCGTGACTTCACCGACTTGCTCGGCCTCGGTCAGATCCTGCCCGGCCCCAATGTCTGCAATCTCGCCGTGATCGTCGGCGACCGCTTCCATGGCCGCCAGGGCGCGCTGATCGCTATTGCCGGCCTGATGCTGGCGCCGCTGGCAATCGTGATCCTGCTGTTCAGCCTATTCGCCCACTACGCCAGCGCCCAGCCCCTGCAGTACGCGGTGGCTGCGGTCGCCGCCGGCGGTGCCGGGCTGATGCTGTCGACCGGTGTGCGGCTGGCAATCAAGGCCGAGCGGCATCTGTGGTCGGCGCTGATCGCCCTGCTCAGCCTCGTCGCCATCTGGCTGCGCGTGCCGCTGCTGCTGGTGCTCGCCGTGCTCGGCCCGATCAGCATCGGCCTGGGCTGGCTGACGGTGCGCAAGGAGCTGCGCAAATGATTGGTCCGAGCTCGTTCGAACTCCTGCTACGCTTTTGCCTGTATTCGCTGATGGCCGTCGGCGGTGCCAATGCGCTGATCCCGGAAATCCATCGTGAATTCGTCGACAACTACGGCTGGTTCAGCAATGCCGAGTTCAACACGCTCTACGCCATTGCCCAGGCGGCGCCCGGCCCGAATGTGCTGATCGTCAGCCTGATCGGCTGGAAGCTCAGCGGTCTGGCTGGCACCCTGGCCTGCACTGTGGGCATGTGCGGGCCTTCGTCCTTGATCGCGCTCTATATCGGCCGCCTGTGGGAGCGCTTCAAGCATTCGCCGTGGCGCCGTGCCCTGCAGCTGGGGCTGGCGCCGATCACCATCGGCCTGGTGATCGGCAGCGCTGCCTTGCTGATCAAGACCACCGGCACCCACTGGCAACTGCTGATCGTCGCCCTCAGCACTGCCGTGCTGGCAACGCGCTTTGCGCTCAACCCACTGATCTGGCTGGCGATTGCGGCTGTGTTGGGCGCGCTGGGTGTGCTCAATTAAGCGCTGCAGCGCGCATCCCGCTTACGCGCACGACTGACGGGCCGCATGAATTGGGTCGCATGTCGTGAATGCCTTCGGCGCACAGGCACGAGCAAAGATTGCATTACCCAACTTTAACAGCCATCCCGTTTGTCGTGTGCCGCGGTCTTCGCGATGCTTTAGATGCGTATGGGACAATTCGCTGGGCCTACGCACACAGGCGGCCGATTACCTAAATTTTTTGCATGGCTTTGCATGTGCATGCCTGCATGAGCCCCTCGAACGAGACAAGCGACAGCGATGCGGAAACTGATCAGCGACACTCAGCATCTGTTCCAGCACAACAAGTTCGTCCGCCAGTGGTGCTGGCTGGCGCTGATTCATGGCGCGCTCGGACTGATTCTGGCCAACAGCTTGCAGCAGAAATATCAGGACATCCTCAAGCGCAATGAAGTTCAGCTATCAACCTTGGCCGACGTGCTGACCAGCAGCATCGAAAACGAGGCAACCCACATCATTCACTTCCTGCAGGCACTCAATGCCCAGCAGGACACACCGCGTTCGATCAAACTTGATGCACTGGCGAACGCTCTGCCTGCGGGCATCCGGGACATCGCACAGATCAGTCCTGAGGGGGTGGTCATTCATTCATCCCGGGGCGAACTGACCGGACACCCCTTAGGCAATCCGGAACTGCTCAGCACTCTGCGCAGCGCAGGTGCGGACACCGCCATTGTGCTGTCCGACAATGCGGGCAATGGGATCCCCGGCATCGTCCTGGCCTTGGCCAAGCTCAATAGCCATGGCGCCCTGCTGGGTGCAAGTGTGGCGCGAGTGGAATCGAGTTACTTTGATGTCTTGATGACACCGCTCATCAGCGCACCCGATATGCGCAGTGTACTGGGGCTGGAAAATCTGCAACTGCTCAGCATTCAGCCGCCTGTAAGCCTGCAGTTGATCAACCAAAAGCTGCCGCCGACCTCCATTTATGCCAGACACCTCGCGACCGGCCATGACCGCTCGATTCAGTACGCGCCAAGTGCCATCTCGGGCGGGCTAGAAAGAATCGTAGCGCTGCGCAGCACACGTGGCGCAGGCCTGAAATTTTCACAGGCCTTCATTGTCGCGGTCTCGCGCAGCCGCGCCGAAGTCCTGGCTAGCTGGTATGCCGACCGCCGCCTGCTGGGCGGCATCTGGCTGGCCTCGCTGCTCCTCGCCATATCAGCACTGGGCTACGTGCAACATAATCAGGTAGCGGCGCGGCGCGCGGTCCACCGCTCGAACGAAGCGCTGGCGCTGAGCAATGAACGCCTGAATACCGCATCGAGCATCGCCGCCCTCGGTTTCTGGGAATACAACATCAGCCGGGATCTGCTGAGCTGGGATCACGCCATGGGGCGCATTCTTGGGCACGCATCGCGTTCGTCCATGCGCGCCGAAGAGGCGATGCGACTCTGGCTCGTACCGGAACACCTGGCCAGATTCAGACTGGCCCTGGCACAGGCAGCGGAGAGCATCGTCCCGCTGGATGACATCTACAGCATCGTACGGCCGGACGGCTCGCAACGCCGGGTACGCCTGATCGGACAGGCACGCGAAGGCAGCAGCGAGAGCGGCCCCTACCTCATGGGCACGGCGGAAGACCTCACCGAACGTCTGGCCACCGCTGCCGCACTGCAAGAAGCGCAGGAGCAGTTCCGCACCGCCTTCAACGAGTCGGCGATCGGTCAGGTGTTCGTTTCGCTCAGCGGACGCTACCTGAAAGTCAATGAAGCCCTCGCCAGGTTCACCGGCTACAGCCAACAAGAACTCGAACGCATGGGCTCCGAGGACATCACCTACCCGGATGACCTGCTGCTTCACCGGCAAGCCGCGGAAGCGCTATGCAGCGGAAAACAGTCTTCTTGCCAGATCGAAAAGCGCTATCGCCACAAGAATGGCGAGATCATCTGGGGACGTGTCGTCGTGTCCGCCATCCGCAATGCAGCGGGTGAAACGCTGTACATCTTTGGCCAGGTTCAGGACATCACCGCCGCCCGCAAAGCCGATGACGCACTGCGCGAAAGCGAGAGCCGTTTCAGGAGCATGGTCGAGCTCTCACCGGTGGCCTACCAGACGCTGGATGCACGCGGCATCATTCTCGACGTCAATCCCCCCCTCTGCGCGATGCTCGGATTCGCACGCGAAGAACTGCTCGGCCGTGCTTTCCGCGAACTGTGCGATGCGGAGAGCCAGACCCGCTTCGCCACAGCGCTGTATACCCATGCGCGTCTGGATCGACTGAACGCCGAGTACAACCTGTATCACAAAGCAGGACACATCCTTACCGTAGTGCTTGATGGCCGCATACAGCGTGACACTGGCGGTACTTTCATGCGACTGCGCTGCGCGCTGCACGACATCAGCGAACGCAAACGCAATGAACTCGCACTGCGCCAGGCGATGCAACAGGCCGAACAGGCCAGCGAAGCGAAAAGCCGCTTCCTCGCCAACATGAGCCATGAAATACGCACGCCGCTCACCGCCATCATCGGCATCTGCACCTTGCTCCAGACACAAACGCTGTCGAGTCATGTGGCCGCGCAAGTGGGCAAGCTCAACACTGCGACGCAAATGTTGCTCGCCATCATCAACGACATTCTCGACTTTTCACGCATCGATGCCGATCAGCTACGACTGGACAGCGCGCCTTTCTCGATTCGCGACATGTTGCACAGCCTGCTGGCCATTCTGGAGACAAGCCTCGAACAGTCCAAGACGCTGGATATCAGCCTGGACTGCGCGGCGGAGCTGCCCGCCTACGTGCTCGGCGACCGACTCAGGCTGCAGCAAGTGATCCTCAACCTGGCCGGCAATGCGATCAAGTTCACGCCGCAGGGAGCGGTCAAGATTGCTGCACGCTTGTCTGCCCTCGTCGATGGCGAGGCCGACATCGCGTTCTCTGTTCAAGACACCGGCATTGGCATCGCGGGCGAACAGCTGGAACAGATTTTTGCCGAATTCACACAAGCCGACAGCTCGATCACCCGCCGCTTCGGCGGCACCGGCCTGGGGCTGAGCATCAGCCAGCGCCTGGTGCACTTGATGGGTGGCCAGATCAAGGTCAGCAGCCAGCCTGGCTCTGGCAGCAACTTCGCATTCAGCCTGCGCTTTCCAGTTTGCGCCCCTCCTCCAGATGCCCATGCTAGCGATGACGTCGCCAGCCAGGACGCCGACCCGGAAAGCTTGCCCTGGGACGCAGCGCTGCAAGACTTCAGGCTGCTGCTGGTGGATGACAGCGAGATCAGTCGCGAGGTGCTCGCAGCCTTGCTGCAGAGTGCGGGCGCAACGCTCAGCCAGGCGGCCTGTGGCGAAGATGCGATCGCCTGGCTGAGCACCGCAAACGCCTTACCGGACGCGATCCTGATGGATCTGCAGATGCCGGGCATGGATGGCTATGCCGTCTGCCAGGCCATTCACCAGCTGCCGCACTGCCGTTCTCTGCCGGTCATCGCCCTGTCCGCGCACATGCAGCCACAAGATATCGATGCCTGTCTGCGCGCGGGCATGGTCGCCCACATCGGCAAACCGCTCGACATGCCAAGCCTGGTGTCCTGCCTGCACGCCATCCGCGCACCAGCCCGGGCAAAAGTATTGAAAGACAAGGCTGGCGATGCTCAGCCCCCCCTGCCGGTAGTCGAAGGCTTTGAACTGGACAATACGCTGCGCCGACTGGGCCACAGCAAGCCCCTGTTCGCCCGTGCGGCCCGCAAGCTGCGCCCCGCCTTCGAAGCCTGGCCGGCGCACCTGCAAGAAGAGCTGCGGAACGCAGGCGTCCCAGCAGCGGGCAATGCACTGCATGCGCTCAAGGGCACAGCCGCAATGCTGGGCGCCCTGCATCTGGCACACCAGGCGTCCACACTACAGAAACATCTGCTGGCCCATGCCGAGCTACCCGCTGAGCAACTCCTTGAGCTGGACAAACAGCTTCAGCACGCATTCGAAATCCTTGAAATGACCGCAGACAGCCTGGAAAGCACGTCGGATCAGCAAGCAGATAAAATAAGCTGATTCATAACCAGACCTTCACCACGAGGCAAAGCTCATGAACACTCACTCCGAGAGCATTCTGGTCGTCGAAGACGACGCCATCATGCAAGACATCCTATGCACCACACTATCCCAGGCAGGCTGGCGCTGCATCAGCGCCTACAAGGCCGAAGAGGCGCTCGACAAGCTGAATGCCGAGCCGGACATCGCCCTGTTGCTGATCGATCTGGGCCTGCCCGGTATGTCGGGCCTGGAACTGGCGGCTGCCGTGCAAAAAAAATACAAGCTGCCCTTCATCGTCCTCACCGTCGATGACGAAGACGGCAAAGTGTCCGACGCTATCAAGGCCGGCGCAATGAGTTACCTGACCAAGCCCTTTGACACAGCGCAGCTGCCGCCCATCGTGCGCACCACGCTGGCGCGCCACAAGGATGTGCGCCAGCTCGAATCGGCCCTCCAGGCCGACCGCAGCGTCAGCGTCGCCATCGGCATCCTCATGCACAGCAAGGCCATGAGCGAGCAAAGTGCTTTCAATCACCTGCGTCAGGAGGCACGCGCCAAGCGCCAGGCGCTCGGCGGCGTGGCACAGAAAATTATTAAAGAATTCTCTTCATCAGAACGTTAAACTTAACAGAGCTTTTAGCAGCAAAATACTTGTCGCCCACAGCGCAAGCGCTTCCGTCCCGCCCCGACCCCGCGGATTGCCCCCAAGCCTGATCGCCTGACAGCGCGCTTGCCAAGCGCCTCCAGTCAGCAATGACGTCCTTCCGCACGCAATGAACAGTACCGAACAGATCCGCAATCTCGTCCTGCATCCGGGCGAAGTCCACATCGGCGATGCCCGCGACCGGGTCATTACCCTGCTGGGCTCCTGCGTATCGATCACCCTGTGGCATCCGCAGAAACAGATCGGTGCGATGTCGCATTACCTGTTGTCGACACGCGGCACGCAACAGCGATATTCAAGCCCGAGTGCTCAACTCGATGGGCGCTACGGTGACGAAGCCATGCAACTGATGTTTGAAGGCTTGCGCGCACGCGGCGTGGCGCCAGCTGAATGCGTGGCCAAGGTATTTGGCGGCGGGCATATGTTTGCCGGTCTCTGGCAGAACGAAGCGCGTGACATCGGTCGCAAGAATGGCGATGCCGCGCGCGCAATGCTGCGCAGCCTGCACATTCCCATCGTCTCGGAAAGCCTGTATGGCGAGCGTTTCCGCAAAATCTATTTCGAGATCGCCAGCGGCTTCGTGTGGGCCAGCAAGAGCACTGCGGATCTGCAAAAGGCGCCGCGCCGCCTCAACGAGACATTCCACACCAGAGCGGCGGGCCTCTATGCTCGCGCAGCGCGCAAACCCTTAGCCGGGCCTGTGTCCTGTCCCTGCGCGTGCGGCGCGGCCATGCCCTGCAACACGTTTCTAAAGTCGCTAGACTGCCGTATCGTCCGCAACAAGCTGGCGCGCAGTTGCGCGTAGAATTTGCGGCGAGCCGGTATCGCCCAAGCGTGCCGCCGCCTGCAAAGCCCTTGATAAAGCCACTCCATGCCCTACAGCCTTGACAACAGATTGGTGATCGGCGTCGCCTCCAGCGCGATGTTTGATCTCTCGGAATCGGATGCGATCTTCAGGCGCGAGGGCGAGGCGCTGTACCGCAAATTCCAGGAACAGAATCTCGACAATCCGCTGCCCAAGGGCATCGCCTTTTCATTCATCAAGCGATTATTGTCGCTGAATGATCTGAGCCCCCGGCAGGACGACCCGCTGGTCGAGGTGATTTTATTATCGCGCAACGATCCGGACACCGGCCTGCGCGTGATGCGCTCGATCGAGCATTACCAAATCGGCATGACGCGTGCCATTTTCATGCAGGGCAGATCACCCTACGAATATATTCCGGCGCTGAATATCTCGCTATTTCTCTCCGGCAATAAAGAAGATGTCGAAGCGGCGATCCGCCTCGGCATGCCGGCCGGCCATGTGATGAACTCGGCCCTGGTCGATGATGCCGAAGACGAGAGCTTGCGGATCGCCTTCGACTTTGACGGCGTACTCGCCGACGATGAGTCAGAGAGCGTATTCCAGGCGCAAAAAGACCTCGAAGCTTTCAAGGCGCACGAGGTCAAGAATGCCATGCAGCCGCACAACCCTGGCCCGCTGCAGCAATTTCTGGTGCGCGTATCGACGATCCAGGCCGCTGAAGAAGCGCGCAAGCGCGCCGACCCCGATTATCAGAACCGGCTGCGCGTATCGATAGTCACCGCGCGCGACGCGCCCGCCCACGAACGCGCGATGACCACGCTCAAGAGCTGGGGCGTGATGGCCAATGACGCCTTTTTCCTCGGCGGTATCGAAAAGAGCAAGGTACTCGCCGTGCTCCGCCCGCATATTTTCTTCGACGATCAGTCCGGGCATCTGAAAACTGCTTCCGAGGTCGTACCCTCGGTTCATATTCCCTTCGGCATTACCAATCAGCCCGCCCCGAAAGCCTGATAGCCCCCCGCTACTGAACAATGGCGCATCCTCAGCGATGCGCCATTTTCATTTTCAGCTGCGTCACAGGCATTACATTCAATTTGCTGCAGAAATATAACAACAAGGCTTTGTTTTTATTAAACCGGCTCCCGGCCGACGTCACAAATATTTAACTCAATAATCGCTCAAGTATTTCAAGCCAACTCCGCAAACCCCAGCCAGGAGACTGTGATTTGTAGGAAAAATAAACTTGAATACTGATGAACGATTTACCCCGTGCACGACTTTTTGTAACAAAAGTGCGCACAGGATTTAAATACAGGGCGTCGCGCAGATGAATATTCGTCACCGCATTGCATTACTGGTCATGCTGAGTTTTCTGGCCATTGCCTCGATAGGCGGCTATGCCGTCTTCGAGTCCCACAACAACGCTGTCAAGGTTCAGTCGGTGACCGACGGCGTGGTACCCACGGCACTGGCCACCGCCGATCTGGTCTCCGAGGTCAAGCAAGTCCAGCTCAACACCATGGCCCTGGTGTCGGCACCGGACAACGGCATCGCCAGCCAGCTCAAGGACAAGCTGGTGGCACAGAAGCTGAGCCTGCTCGACGGCCTCAAACACCAGCGCGCCAGCGCCACGGATGCCAAACAACAGGGTTTGCTCAGCCAGGCGCAGGAGAGTCTGGACAACTACTTCAACGCCATCGACGAGACGGCCCAGCTCAAGCTGGCCGGTCAGAGCGCGCTGGCCGAGGCGAATCTCTACGCCACGGTGGCCGAATACCAGCGCGAGTTCGGCCAGATCATCGACACCTTGCGCGTCGAGAAGAACCGCAGCAAGGACGAGACCATCGCCTCGCTCAAGGCCAGCCTGTCACGCACGGTTCAGGGCTTGTCCCTGGTGACGGTGCTGGCGGTCTCGCTGCTGTCGCTCATCGGCTGGATGCTTTATCGCCAGGTGATCCGCCCGATCAGCCACATGCAGGCGGAAATGAGCGAAATCGCCAGCAGCCAGGACTTCACACGGCGCGTCCCGGTCGAGCGCGAAGATGAAATCGGTCGCTCCATCCTCGCCTTCAACAGCATGATTGCGCGCATCCAGGAGAGCGCGGCGCAGCTGCGGCAAAAGAGCGCCGACATCCAGAGCATGCTGCAGAACATCCCGCAGGGCATTCTCACCATCACCGCCGGCAATCGCGTGCACCCGGAGTATTCAGCCTATCTGGCGAATATTTTGGAGACGCAGGAGATCGCCGGACGCAATGTGATGGAGCTGCTGTTTGCCGACAGCAAGCTCGGCGCCGACGCGCTGTCACAAGTCGATACCGTGGTCGCCTCCTGCATCGGCGAAGCGCTGATGAACTTCGAGTTCAACCAGCACCTGCTACCCGGCGAAATCGAAAAGAAAATGCCCGGCGGCGCCAGCAAGATTCTCGATCTGCAGTGGTCGCCGATTGCCGGCGAAGACGACAGCATCGCGCGCCTGATGGTCTGCGTGCGTGACGTCACCGAGCTGCGCAAGCTGGCCGCCGAAACCGCCGAGCAGAAACGTGAGCTGGAGATCATCGGCGAAATCCTCGGCGTGAATCAGGAGAAGTTCCACGAATTCATTACCGGCAGCCTGCGCTTCATCGACGACAACGAGGTGCTGCTGCACCAGCATCCGGAGCAGGATGCCGAGGCGCTGAGCCAGTTGTTCCGCAACATGCACACCATCAAGGGCAATGCGCGCACCTATGGCTTGCGCAAGCTCGCCAACCTCGTGCACGAGGCCGAGCAAAGCTACGAAGCGCTGCGCAAGCCGCGCCCGGAGCGCGCCTGGGACCAGGCGCAATTGCTTGAGCAGCTGGCCCAGGTGCGGCGTCTGGTCGAGCGCTACGCACACATCAACGAAGTCAGCCTGGGCCGCAAGGGCCCGGGACGGCGCGGCAATGTGGAGCGCTACCTGATGGTGGACAAGGCGCAGATCCAGGACACCCTGCAGCGCCTCGAAGCGGTCAATATCGCCAATATCCACGAGCTGATCGCCGCCCGCGACGCGATTCACCAGACCTTGCGCCTGCTCGGTACCGAGACGCTGCATGAAACCCTGGGCGGCATCATCGACTCCCTGCCCGGCCTGGCTGACGAGCTGGGCAAGGCCAAGCCGCGCGTGATCATTGATGATCAAGGCCAGCTGATCCGCACCCAAGTCAGCGCGACGCTGAAAAACGTGTTCATGCACCTGTTCCGCAACGCCCTCGACCACGGCATCGAGGCGCCGGGCGAACGCCGTGCGGCGGGCAAGGAGGCGGCCGGCACGATCAGCCTCGAAGCGCGGCGCGAAGCCGGCATGCTGCAGCTCAGGCTGCGCGATGACGGACGCGGACTGGCGCTGGCACGCATTCGCGACAAGGCGCTGCACAGCGGCCTGATCAGCGCCGACGAAGTGCTCAGCGATGAAGCCCTGGTGCTGCAGATCTTCCGCCCTGGCTTTTCGACCGCGGCGACCGTCACCGATGTCTCCGGTCGCGGTGTCGGCATGGATGCGGTGCAGGACTTCCTCAAACGAGAACAGGGGCGGATCGAGATCCGCTTTACCGACGAGGCCATCGGCGCACCGTTCCGCCAGTTCGAAACCCTGATCAGCCTGCCCGAGAACTGTGCCGAACAGCTGGCCGAGGGCAGCCGGCGCACCCTCATCGACACTGCCGAGCTCGCCGCCCATCAAGCCGCCACCCGCCAGCCGCGTGCGCTGCTGCGCGCAATCTGACCTTGCAAAGGAAAACAGCATGACCCAAGTACTCGTAGTCGATGATTCCAGCACCGTGCGCAACGAAGTCTGCGCCTGCCTCAAGGACGCCGGCCTGTCGGTGATCCCCGCCGTCGATGGCAAGGACGGGCTCGACAAGCTCAGGGCCAATCCCTCGATCAAGCTGGTCGTCAGCGACGTCAACATGCCCAATATGGACGGCCTGACCATGGCCGAGAAGATTCGCAGCGAGCTGCGCAATGCCACGGTGAACATCATCATGCTCACCACCGAAAACAGCCCCTCGGTCAAGGAGCGTGGCAAGGCGGCCGGCGTCAAGGGCTGGATCGTCAAGCCCTTCAATGGCGCGGCGGTCATCGCCACCTTCAAGAAGCTCGCTTCCTGAAGCACTCCATCCACTCTGGCTAGGCACTCACGGCTTCATTCGATGATGGACTACACACTCAGCACCCTGGCTTTACTGCTCACCGGCGGCCTGCTCGGCTGCGCCCTCGCCGCCCTCAAAGGCTTGCCGCGACTGCGCCAGCTGCAGCGCGAAACGGCCGCCCAGGCGGCGCAGATCGCGACCCTGTCGCAACACCTGCCACCCGGCGAAGTCACAGCGCAGCTTGAACAACTGCGCCAGGACGCGGCGCGCGAGTTGCAATCCCAGCTGGCAAGGCAAGAAGCCCAGCACGCCGCGCAACTGCAGGAAGCGCTGGCGGCCGCCCAGCAAAACGCCGCCGCCGAGATTCAGGCCCTTGAGCAGGCCCAGCACGCCCAGCTGAGCCAGTTGCGCGTCGCCCTGCAAGCCGAGCACGCCTCGGCGATGCGGGACATCGAGGCCCTGCTGCAGATCATGAAGATTCTCGAGCGCTGGCACGACGAAATGCGCGCGATTCTGGCCAACAACGGCACCCTGAAAAACCAGAACGCCGAGTTCGCCCGCATCGTCAAAAGCGTGGTCATCCTCTCGCTCAATGCATCCATCGAGGCCGCACGGGCGGGCGAAGCAGGGCGCGGCTTTGCCGTGGTGGCCGACGGCGTGCGCGATCTGGCTGACTCTGCCTCCAAATGGGCGCAGCACTACAAGCAGAACCTCGACACCAACGACCTGATCACCACCACCACCTTCCAGGACATCCAGGCCAGTGGCCACCTGATCCAGACCGCCGTGCTCAACCTGAAATCGGCTACCGAGCGCATCGGCCAGACCATTGCCCGCACCGAGCTGGCCCGGCTGTCATGATCAGCGCACGCACCTTGCAAAGCCTGGAAGCGGCCTTCACCCAGGCGCTGCAGCAGACCCTTGTGCTGTCGGCGGCCGACAGCCTGCAGATCAGGCCAGGCAAGCCGGGCTGCGCCGCGCCGGCCGACGCACGCAAGCTGCTGGCGCTGACCCTCTCGGCCGGCAGCTTCCGCATCATCACTCTGTTCGAATTCCGCCTTGACGCCGCGACCCGCGCACATTTCGCCGGGCCAAGCAGCCCTGCGCAGGATGGCAACGCGGATCAGCGCCTCGCCGACGCGCTGGCGGAATTCGTCAACCTGGTCTGCGGCACCGCCAACCGCCTCATTTCCAGCGACAGCCGCCGCACCGGCATGTCGACGCCCTGCGCGCTGGAGAGCAGCTGCTTGAGCCACCTGCACAGGCTGCAACCCGAGCAGACCCTGGTGCTGAACGCCCGCATCGGCGAGGCGCTGCAGTTCGACATCGTGCTGGGCATCTGCCTCTCCAAGGGCACTAGCCTGGATTTCGACATCGCACCCGCTGCGCAGGAGGAGATGGTGGGCGGCGAGCTGGAGTTGTTCTAGGCGGGCGCTCCGCGTCTATCGCAGCTTCGCCGCCAAAGCCGCCAGCTCGGGCGTCGTCCGGATGCCCTCTGCGACCATCGCCGCCACCGCTTCCGCACCCTTGCGCTGGAAGTGGGTGGTGTCGGGCTTGGCGCGGGTGCCAGCGCTCTGGCTGGCGTACCAGGGGTATTGCTGCGGATCGGCGGCCAGCCAGTAGTCGGTCCAGTCCTGCGGATGGGCGTTGGCGAAGGCGATGGTGGCCGCTTCGATGTCGATCAGCGGCACCTGGTAGGCGCGCGCGGTGTCCTTGATGGTCTGCACGTAATCACCACCGAAAGCGATGCCGCGCTCGGCGCTGGCAACGGTGAAGTGATTCGGCACCACTGGCAAACCCTCCTTGCGGTCCTTGTTCCAGACCCGCGTGGTCGGCGTCAGCAGAATCGGGATGGCGCCCTTGCTGCGCGCGACTTCAATGTAATGCGCCAGGGTGTTCTGGAAGGACATTTCCGGCTTGCCCGGCGGAAACTGCGGGCGGCCCTGAGCATCGTTAGGATAGCTGCAAAGATTGGCGACATCGGCCGCGCCACGGTCTTTCTTGTTGGCCTCGCAGTTCTGATCGTTATGGCCAAAGTGCAGCACGAGGTAATCGCCGGGGCGCAGGAAGGTCGCCATCTGCGCGAAATAGCCCTGATTGAGGAAGTTGCGCGAGCTGCGGCCGGACTTGGCGCCGTTTAGAATCTTCACCTTGGCCTCCGGCTTGAACAGCGGCTCGAAGACCTGGCCCCAGCCCATGCGCGGCAAGCGCGCCAGCTCGTAAGTGCTGGCTGTGGAGTCACCGGCGATGAGGATGCGCGTGTAAGCCGGGTCGAGCATCTTGGCCTTGGCCTGCTGCGCGCGGGCAAGATTGAGCGGCTCGACAGCGCTCTGCGCATCGACCTTGCCGACGTAGTAATAGTCCGCATCGAGCAGCAAGGTGCCGCCGGGGACGCCGCTGTTGTTGTCGTAGCCGCGGTTGTGCAGGAGCACGTCGAGCACCGCGTCGACGCCCTGGTGATTGGCCTGCATCGGAACACTCAGCGGGTCGAACTGCTCGGCAGCGGCCACGCCGGCATCCTTGAGCGCCTGCAGCACCAGGGGGCGCAGCGCTTCGGTGCGCTCACGGATGGCCTCCGCCGTCACGCCTGCGCTGCGGCCGACATCGATCAAGCCTTGCGGGCCCTTGAACTTCAGCCCCTGCGCCACGTCGGAGGCAATCTTGTCAGTCAGCGCATTGATATTGGCCCGCGTCACGCCTTGCGCAGCGACCTGACCCAGCAGCGCCGCCATGCAGCGTGACCAGGGGCGCGCGCTATCGCTGCAGTTTGCAGGCTCCTGATCGACCGCCCAGAGCAACAACGGCGACACCAGTCCCGTGGCGTCCAGCGTGTAGACGCCTTCTGCGTCGGCCTGGGTAGAACGGCGCTGACCATTTACATCGGCCACGCTTACGCGGGCATACGCCAGCGGGCCACCAATGGACACCACACCACTCAGACGCGGCCCGCTCAGCGGCGACGGGCCGGGGCTCATACAAGCATTCAAAAGCATCAGACATCCTGCAATCAGACAGAATAAACGCGACATCAGGCATCTCCTCCATGAGCCAGGCGGACCTTCTATTGGCGAGGTCCTGCGGCGCGCCGAGTGTGCGCGTTCAGCACGCACAAAGCTTGACGCGGATTGCGCTTTTCTAGGCGCCGCAACGCGCCTCCCGTACAATCCGGGCAACATGGATAACACAGCAACCTCACTGCTGGCGCGGGTATCGGGCCAGCCACGGCGCCCGGCCGCGCCTTTTCTGCCCATGTCGCGTGCCGAGATGGAGGCGCTCGGCTGGGACGCCTGCGACATCATCGTCGTTACTGGCGACGCCTACATCGACCACCCGAGCTTTGGCATGGCGCTGATCGGCCGCATGCTCGAAGCGCAGGGTTTTCGCGTCGGCATCATCAGCCAGCCGGACTGGCAGTCGGCCGAACCTTTCCGCATCCTGGGCAAGCCGCGCCTGTTCTTCGGCATCACCGCCGGCAATATGGATTCGATGATCAACCGCTACACGGCGGATCGCAAACCGCGCTCGGACGACGCCTACACAGCGCACGGCGCGCCGGCCAAGCGGCCGGATCGGGCGGTCACCGTTTACGCGCAGCGCGCCCGCGAAGCCTACCCGGATGCCAATATCGTCATCGGCAGCATCGAGGCCAGCCTGCGCCGCATCGCCCATTACGATCACTGGAGCGAGAAGGTGCGCCGCTCGGTATTGCCCGACTCCAAGGCTGACCTGCTGATCTTCGGCAATGCCGAACGCGCCCTGGTCGACCTGGCGCACCGCCTGGCGGCAGGTGAAGCGATCGAAGAGATCCGCGATCTGCGCGGCACCGCCTTCATGGTCAAGCGCGGCTGGAAGCCCGGCGATGACTGGATCGAGATCGATTCGCTGAATCTCGACAAGCCTGGCCGTATCGATCCGATTCCCGATCCTTACGCCATGGAGCCGCAGCAAAGCGCCACAGCGCCGAATGCCGATGGCTCGGCGCCGGTGCAGATCATCCCTGCCGCCGCCCGCGTTGCCGCACGCAAGGCGCAGCGCGGCAAGACGGTGATCCGCCTGCAGTCCTACGAGGCCATCAAGGACGACCGCGTGCTCTACGCGCACAACTCGCGCGTGTTCCACCTCGAATCGAATCCCGGCAATGCCCGCGCCATGGTGCAGGCGCATGGCGAGCGCGACGTGTGGCTCAACCCACCGCCAGTTCCGCTGACCACCGAAGAGATGGATTTCGTCTTCGACGCGCCCTACGCACGCGCGCCGCATCCGGTCTATGGCAAGGCGCACATCCCGGCCTGGGAGATGATCCGCTTCTCGGTCAACATCATGCGCGGCTGCTTTGGTGGCTGTACCTTCTGTTCGATCACCGAGCACGAAGGGCGCATCATCCAGAGCCGCTCGCATGAATCCATCCTCAAGGAAATCGAGGAAATCCGCGACAAGATTCCGGAATTCAAAGGGCATATCTCCGACCTCGGCGGGCCGACCGCCAACATGTACCGCATGGCCTGCAAGAGCAAGGAGATCGAGTCGTCCTGCCGGCGTTTGTCCTGTGTTTATCCGGGCATCTGCGAGAACCTCAATACCGACCACAGCTCGCTGATTTCGCTGTATCGCAAGGCACGCGCAATTCCCGGCGTGAAGAAGATCACCATCGGTTCAGGCTTGCGTTACGACCTCGCCGTGCGTTCGCCCGAGTATGTGAAGGAGCTGGTGACGCACCACGTCTCCGGCCTGCTCAAGATCGCCCCCGAGCACACCGAGGAAGGCCCGCTGTCGAAAATGATGAAGCCGGGCATCGGCAGCTATAACCGCTTCAAGCAGCTGTTCGACAAGTATTCGAAGGAAGCCGGCAAGAAGCAGCATCTGGTGCCCTATTTCATCGCCGCGCATCCGGGCACCACCGACGAGGACATGCTCAATCTCGCGCTGTGGCTCAAGGCCAATGACTTCCGCCCGGACCAGGTGCAGACCTTCACGCCGACACCGCTGGCGATGGCCACCGCGATGTACCACACGCGCAAGAATCCGCTGCGCAAGGTCTCGGCCGACTCCGAAGAGGTTGAAACACCGCGCTCGGCCAAGCAACGCAAACTGCATAAAGCGCTGCTGCGCTATCACGACCCCGAAGGTCATGATCTGATCCGCGAATACCTGCACGAAATCGGCCGCAGCGAGCTGATCGGCAACAGCCCGCAACACCTGGTGCCGCGCGCGCCGGCCGCACGCCTGCAACGCAATCAGGGCAAGGTGGCGGGCAACGATTACGTGCACGCCATTCCCAACCGGCGCCCGGCGCGCAGCCCGGCCGCCAAACCCTCACGCACACGACACAAAGCATGAAATCACTGGCAGTTTTCTGTGGTGCCTCCAGCGGCCACAAAGCGGTCTATCGCGAAGCCGCCGAGCAATTCGGCCGCCTGCTCGCCGAGCGCGACATCGAACTCGTCTGGGGCGCCGGCAATGTCGGCTTGATGGGTGTCGTCGCCGATGCGGTGATCGCCCATGGCGGCCGCGCCTGGGGCGCGATTCCCGATTTCATGGTGACGCGCGAACTGGCGCACCCCAAGGCGCAGGAAGTGCTGATCACCGCCAATATGCACGAGCGCAAGGCCGCCATGGCGGCACGCGCGGACGCCTTCGTCGCCCTGCCCGGCGGCTTCGGCACGCTCGACGAGCTGTTCGAAATCCTCACCTGGGCGCAGCTTGGCCTGCATCAAAAGCCGATTGCCCTGCTCAATGTAGAAGGCTTCTTCACACCTTTGCTGCAGCTGGTCCGCCACATGTGCGACGAAGGTTTCGTACGCCCGCAAAACCTCGATCTGTTCAGTCTTCACGACGAACCCGCTGCGCTGATCACCCACCTGCAAAACCTTCATGCTTGAATTGCTTCACCGCGCAGAACTGACGCTGCCGCTGTTCGTCCTGATCGCGCTCGGCTATGCGCTGATGCGCTGGGCCAAGTGGCCGCCGGAAGTCTCCAGCGCACTGACCCGCTTCGTCTTCTCCGTCGCCCTGCCGGCCTTGCTGTTCCACATGATGATGGATTTCGCCAAGCTGCCGCCGGTCGATGCGCGCCTGCTGATTGCCTTCTTCGGCTCCTGTCTGATCGTGTTTCTGATCGGGCGCGTCGTCGCCGCAAAATTCTTCAAGCTCGATGGCGTATCAGGATCTGTGTTTGCGCTGGGCGGCATTTTTTCCAATAACGGCATGCTTGGCATTCCGCTGGCCCGCGAACTGCTCGGACCGAGCGCCATGCCCTCGGTGGCGCTGATCCTGGTCTTCAATGCGCTGACGCTGTGGACCCTGGTGACGATCTCGGTCGAATGGGCCCAGCACGGCAGCCTGTCGGTCAAAGGTTTCAGCAAGACGCTGTTCAGCGTACTGACCAATCCGCTGGTGGCCTGCATCATTTCAGGCACGCTGTTCAGCCTGAGTGGCCTGCCAATGCCCGCCATGCTCGGCTCGCCGCTCGACATGCTGGCGCAGTCGGCGGTGCCGCTGGCGCTGATCGCCCTCGGCATGGGACTGGCGGAGTACGGCATTGGCGCCAACTGGCGTCTGAGCCTCTCGATCAGCGTGTTCAAGATCGCCGTGCAGCCCTTCGTGATCTGGTGCCTGGCGCGCATGCTGGGCCTGCCGCGCATGGAAACCGAGGTGGTCGTGCTGCTCGGTTCGATTGCGGTGGGCGTGAACGTTTACCTGATGGCGCGGCAATTCAAGGTCATCGAAGGAGAGGTGGCATCCAGCCTGGTCTTATCGACTGCGCTGTCAGCCCTCAGCACGCCGATTGCACTCACGCTGGCCGCCCTGTAAGCCCGCGCAAGCGGATTGATAGCATTTGCAAATCAGCACGATAGACATCATCGCCGCTTGCGTAATTCCCTTCTGCCCCGATTTTGTTTAGCATGCCCCCACCTACGGCTGCATGAGCAGCCATTTTTGTTGCGAGGAATCATGAGCGAAAACATCCTTCACGTCACCGACGCAGGCTTCGAGGCCTCCGTGCTGCAATCCACGACTCCGGTCCTGCTCGACTACTGGGCGGAATGGTGCGGCCCCTGCAAGGCCATCGCCCCGGTGCTCGACGAGATTGCCAAGGAATACGCCGGCAAGCTGGTCGTGGCCAAGCTGAACATCGACGACAACGCCGAAACGCCGGCCAAGTTCGGCGTGCGCGGCATCCCCACGCTGATGCTGTTCAAGGACGGCAACGTGGTTGCCACCAAGGTCGGAGCGCAAGCCAAGTCGCAACTGTCGGCCTTCATCGACAGCAATCTGTAAATCTACGACTTTCGTAGCAAGCGCCACGCATGTAGCGCTTGACAGGCCGGGACTTCTGCGATTAGAGTCCCGGTCAATCCAACGGCTCCCTGCCCTCTACCGCTACGCGGTCCAGGTTCGAGCCAGGCACCGGTAGCGCCGGCGCATAACACGCAAGACATTCCAGCGGCATCAGGCGCTCCAGCCAGCTTCAAGATTCTCACGATCATCATTTTTCCGGGCTCCGCCCTCCTCTCCGCACATCCTCTCGTCCCCCAGGGTTCTCCATGCAACTTTCCGAATTGAAGGCGCTTCACGTCAGTGAACTGCTTGAAATGGCAATCGCCAATGAAATCGACGGCGCCGCACGTCTGCGCAAGCAGGAACTCGTTTTCGCCCTGCTGAAGAACCGCGCGAAAAAAGGCGAGCCGATTTACGGCGATGGCGCCCTGGAAATCCTGCCCGACGGTTTCGGCTTCCTGCGCTCTCCCGATATCTCGTATCTGGCCGGCACCGACGACATCTACGTCTCCCCGTCGCAGATCCGCCGTTTCAATCTGCATACCGGTGACACCATCGAGGGCGAGATCCGCACCCCGAAGGATGGCGAGCGCTACTTCGCCCTGGTCAAGCTCGACAAGATCAATGGCGAGCCGCCGGAAAACTCCAAGCACAAGATCCTCTTCGAAAACCTCACGCCGCTGCACCCGACCGAGCCGATGAAGCTCGAGCGCGACATGCGTGGCGAAGAGAACACCACCAGCCGTGTCATCGACATGATTGCGCCGATCGGCAAGGGCCAGCGCGGCCTCATCGTCGCACCGCCCAAATCCGGCAAGACGGTGATGCTGCAGCACATTGCACACGCCATCACCGCCAACCATCCTGATGTCACGCTGATCGTCATGCTGATCGATGAGCGTCCGGAAGAAGTGACCGAAATGCAGCGCTCGGTGAAGGGTGAAGTGGTTGCTTCGACCTTCGACGAACCCGCCACGCGCCACGTGCAAGTGGCTGAAATGGTGATCGAAAAGGCCAAGCGCCTGGTCGAACACAAGCGTGACGTGGTGATCCTGCTCGATTCGCTGACCCGTCTGGCCCGCGCCTACAACACCGTGGTGCCGGCTTCCGGCAAGGTGCTGACCGGCGGTGTCGATGCCAACGCCCTGCAAAAGCCCAAGCGCTTCTTCGGCGCCGCGCGCAATATCGAAGAAGGCGGCTCGCTGACCATCATCGCCACCGCGCTGATCGACACCGGTTCGCGCATGGACGATGTGATCTACGAAGAATTCAAGGGTACCGGCAATATGGAAATCCACCTCGACCGCCGCATGGCCGAGAAGCGGATCTACCCGGCCATCAACGTCAATCCCTCGGGCACCCGTCGCGAAGAGCTGCTGCTCGAACCATCAGTCCTGCAAAAGATCTGGGTGCTGCGCAAGCTGCTCTACAACATGGACGATCTGGCGGCGATGGACTTCCTGCTCGACAAGGTCAAGCAGACCAAGACCAATGCAGAGTTCTTCGACGCGATGCGTCGTTGAGCTAGCTAAAAAAACGTGCCATAATCGACGTCTTTGCAACTGGGCGGTCACACCCTCCGCCCGCACGAGGAAAAATCATGAAAGCTGATACCCATCCGAATTTCGTTGCCGTGAAAGTGACGTGCAGCTGCGGCAATACCTTCGAGACCCGTTCGACGCTGGGCAAGCCTGCCTACCACGTTGAAGTCTGCTCGGAATGCCACCCGTTCTGGACCGGCAAGCAAAAGATCATCGACACGGCTGGCCGCGTCGAGCGCTTCCGCCAAAAGTACGGCAAGCCGGCTTAAGCTCCGGTTTGACACAAAAGGCAGCCTAGGCTGCCTTTTTTTGTTTACCCTCTCGGATCGCCTTAACCCCGTTTGAAGCGCCTGCCCAATATCATCCCTTGCATGTTCAAACAGCCCGCCATTGAATTTACCACCATGCCCCTGGCTCGCCCGGTCCGCTTGCCGGGCTGGGCGCTGATGCTGCTGGTCCTGGTGTACCTGCTTCCCGGCAATCTCGGTCACGGCCCCTGGCGCGGCGATGATCTGATCAATATCGCAGCCTCGGCCGAGATGTTGCGCAGTGGCAGCTGGCTGATGCCGCACCTGGCCGGCACGCCGGTCTTTGATGCCTCGCCACTGCATTACTGGCTGGGTGCGCTGTTCGGTGGCTTGCTGGGCTGGTTGCTGCCCTTGCACGACGCCATCCGCCTGGCCAGCGTGACGGCGCTGTTTGGTGGGCTGTGGGCCTTGCAGCAAGCTGCACGTGAGCTGCTGCCGCAGGACGACAAAGGTCATGCCGCCCTGCTGCTGAGCCTCGGCACGCTGGGTCTGGTCGTGCATGCACACGAATCGCAGGCGCAGATCACCCTGCTCGCCAGCTTGTGCGGCATGCTCTGGGCCTGCGCACGCATGGCGCGGCAGGCGCGATCCAGCGGCTTGATGGCGGGTGCGTTCTGCGCCGCATGTTTCCTCGCCGGCGGCTTGGCAGGTCTTTGGCTGAGCGTGCCGATGTGGCTGGCCACGCTGTGGAGCGTGCGTCGTCGCCCGCGTGGCGATTCGCGTGCGCCGCTGCGCAGCGGCGACTATCTGCCCGGCGCCTTGCTGGCCCTGCTGCTGATTAGCGCCTGGCCTTTATTGCTCTATCTGCGTGACCCCCTGCTGCTCGATGTATGGTGGCATCAGCAATGGCTGAACCTGAACCCGCAGTTCAATGGCAAACGACTGAGCACCTTGTTCGGCTTGCTGAGCTGGTTCGCCTGGCCGCTGTGGCCGGTGGCTGCCTGGGCGCTGTGGCACCGCCGTGCGCAGCTTGGACAGCTGGGCTTTGTGCTGCCGCTGACGGCCTTGCTGTGCGCGCTGAGCTTGATTCTCAGCAGCGCCGCCAGCCGCCCGGCCAGCATCCTGCCGGTGCTGCCCGGTCTTGTCCTGCTCGCCGCCGGGGAGTTGAGCCGCTTGCGGCGCGGCGCCTCAAACTGGCTGAACTGGTTCGGCATCATCACCTTCAGCTTGCTGGGCATCTTCATCTGGTTTGCCTGGAGCGCTCTGCATCTGGGTTGGCCAGTAGCCATGGGGCGCAATGTGACACGGCTGGCACCGGGCTTCCTGGCCCAGATCAGCGTGTGGAGCATCTGCGTGGCGACAGCCTTGTCCGCGATGTGGCTGCTGGCGATTTGGCGTGTGCCGCGCTTTGCGCTGCGTGGCGCGCTGTTCTGGGCGCTCGGCGTGACGCTCACCTGGGGTCTGCTCACCACGTTGTGGCTGGACTGGTTCGACTACGACCGCAATTACGCTCCGATCATGGCGCGCATCAGTCGTGACGCGGCCAGCCAGCAGTCGGGCTGCGTACTGGGCCTCGGCACCGGGGCCACGCAGCTGGCGGCCTTTGACTACTTCACCAAGCTGAGCGTGTTCAGCTACAGCAGCAAGGATGAGCGCTGCAATCTCGTGCTCAGCTACGCCTCGGCACGCAACAAGCTGCGTGCGCCCGATGGCGACTGGCAGCTGTTGTGGCGGGTGGAAAAAGGCCGTGGCCGCATCCAGGAACAGTTCGCGCTGTATCGCCGCGAACGCTGAGCGGCCAAACGTAAAGCGCGATCAGGCCAGCGCTGCGCGCAGACCGAGCAAGGACTGTTCGTAAGCTGCAGCGTCAAGCTGGCCGCGCATGTGCTGCTCACGCAAGAAGATGAAATAGCGGCCCAGCACGCGGGCTTCGCAATCGCGACGGATCAGGTCGAACTCTCCCGCCAGGCTGGCGCTGATGCGCGCATCCTCAGTCAAGGTCGCGGGCACAGTGAGGCCGCAGAGGCTGGCCAGCTCATGCAGGGGCACGCGTGGCAGCTGCGTCAGCTGCGCGCCGGCACCAGCACAAACATTCGTCGGCCAGCTTGCAGGCAAGCGCACGGCACTGACCAGGGCACGACTATGCAGGATGGGCATCGCGTGCTCAGGTGCGTCCAGCACATCCTCTCCGAGCAGATCAAGAAACTGCTGTAGCAGCGCAGCTTCACCCTGCCCGGCCTCGGCGACGGAATGCAAAGCGAATTGCGGCGCCGCGCTGCGTATCCAGGCGATATGCACAATGCGTTGCAAATGCGCGGGCAGCTCACCGTGCTCACCCATGGCGCGCTGCTTCTGCAAGGCATATTCGATGACTTCAAAGTCGGCCAGCTGCGCTGGCAAGCCATGCAGCAAGCGCAAGCCGGCTACATCGGGAACGGTGCCCAGCGCGAAAAACAGAATGCTCAAAACCAGGTCCTCATGCCGGGAATACCCCGGTCGACAGGTAACGATCGCCGCGGTCGCAGACGATTGATACGATCACGGCGTTCTCCAGCGTCTGTGCCAATTGCAGGGCCACACTCAAGGCGCCGCCCGATGAGATGCCCGCAAAGATGCCCTCCTCGCGCGCCAGGCGACGCGTGATGTCCTCGGCATCAGCTTGGCCGACGTTGAACACCTCATCGACGCGACTCGCGTCAAAAATGCGCGGCAGATATTCCTGCGGCCACTTGCGGATACCCGGAATCTGCGCGCCATCGGCCGGCTGGCAACCAATGATGCGGATCGCCGGATTGACCTCCTTGAGATAGCGCGAGGTGCCCATGATCGTGCCTGTGGTACCCATGCTGCTGACGAAGTGCGTGACCTGGCCGCTCGTCTGCTGCCAGATTTCCGGCCCGGTCCCTTCGTAATGCGCTTGCGGGTTATCGCTGTTGCCGAACTGGTCAAGGATGATGCCGCGCCCTTCGCTGCGCATGCGCTCGGCGGTATCACGCGCCAGCTCCATGCCGCCGCTGCGCGCCGTGAGCACCAGCTCGGCGCCGTAGGCGCGCATGGTTTGTCGTCGCTCGATGCTCTGGTTTTCAGGCATCACCAGGATCATGCGGTAGCCGCGAATCGCTGCGGCCATGGCCAGTGCAATACCGGTATTGCCGCTGGTGGCTTCGATCAGGGTGTCGCCGGGTTTGATGTCGCCACGCGCTTCGGCGCGCATGATCATCGACAAGGCGGGACGGTCTTTGACCGAACCGGCGGGATTATTGCCTTCGAGCTTGGCCAACACGACGTTGTTGCGTCGTGCGGCCTGCTCACCGGGCAGGCGCTTGAGGCGCACGAGCGGGGTGTGCCCGACGTAATCTTCTAGAGTAGGGAATTCCATGTTGGGGCGATCAATTCAAAAAGCGCTGGCCTGTGAATGATAACCGCCACCAAGCGTTTGCGCCCTTCCGGCGCGCAAACTCGACAGGGCTTTACTGCTGCACGCTGCCGAGCAGGCCGGAGAGCTGTTGCGATTCCTCACGCAGTTGCTCGAGCTGGGCGCCCATGGCTTCGAGGTGATCACCGATCATGCCCATCATCTGCTTGACGGCATTCATCGGCGTGCCGGCCTGGGCGCGCGTGGCATCAATGAGCAACTGCATCTGCATGAGCGAAGCCTGATGCTCGGCCGGCGCGGCGGCGATGAAGTCGGCGATGAGTTTTTCGCGTGCGGTGAAAAACGCAGCCGGATCGCGACGAGCCAACTGGCTCCAGTGATCAAAGTCGAAATTCGTGTTGGGCACGGCAGGCTCCTTGGCATCGAGGTTTCAGGCCCGCCGCAGGGACGAACAGACCTAAGGTTTACCTTGATGCTACGCGCTGAATCGGCGCTGTTCAAGAAAGCGACATACCGCTAGGCAGGCTTTCTGCAGCCCGCTGCAAACTACGACACGAAAAAAACGGCAGCCGAGGCTGCCGTTTTTGTGTCTGCTGCGTCGCCCGGATCAGGCGGCAATCGGGTAGGAGACTTGTTCGAGCAGGAGCTGCGAACGGGTGACCATGCGTTGTTCGCCCATGCTGGCCAGCAGTTCCTTCATGTCGAGGATCAGCACGATCTGACCGTTGGACAGGGTGGACACGCCTGCCACGCCCTTCGGACGGAAGTCGTCCAGCGACTTGATCACCGCGTCCTCGCGGCCAGCGAAACTGTCGATGGCGAGGATGAAGCTGTGCTCGGCGGTCTGCATGAGCACACCGTATTCGGGCACGCGTTCCTGTTCCCAGCCCAGGAGGCCGGCCAGGGTGACGATAGGCAGAACCTCGCCACGCACCACCATGGTGGCGCGACCGCTGAGTTCCTGCACTTCCGCCGCAGCAATCGGCAGGATCTCGCGAACCATCGACAGCGGCACGGCGAACGGCTGTTCGTTGAGGCAGACCAGCAGCACCGGCAGGATCGCCAGGGTCAGCGGCAGAGAGATGATGAAGGACGTGCCCTTGCCTTGTTCCGAGCGAATATCGATGGTGCCGTTGAGCTTCTGGATATTGGTACGCACCACGTCCATGCCGACGCCACGACCGGAGACGTCCGACACTTGCGAGGCGGTCGAGAAGCCAGGCAGGAAGATGAGGTTGTAGCTCTGGCGCTCATCCATCGTATTGGCTTCTTCATCGGAGATGAGGCCTTTTTCGACGGCTTTGGCGCGCAGACGCTCGGGATTCATGCCGCGACCATCGTCGGCAACGATGATCAGGATGTGATCGCCTTCCTGACGCGCCTCCAGACGCACGATGGATTTTTCGGGCTTGCCCAAGGCAGCGCGATCTTTCATGGATTCAACGCCATGATCAACGGCATTGCGGATCAAGTGGATGATCGGATCGGAGAGATCCTCAATCATGGTCTTGTCGATTTCGGTGTCTTCACCGGAGAGCACCATTTCCACGTCCTTGCCCAGCGAGCGGGCCAGGTCGCGGGCAATCCGCGGGTACTTCTGGAACAGGCGACCAATCGGCTGCATGCGCGTCTTCATGACGGCGTTCTGCAGGTCGGAGACCAGCAGATCGAGCTGGCTGACCGCCAGGTCGAGCGCATGCAGGGTATCGGTGTCGTTCTTGCCGTTGAGGATGTCGCTGCGCAGCGCGTTGAGGCGATTCTTGGTCAGGCCGATTTCGCCGGACAGGTTGAGCACCTGGTCCAGACGCGCAGTATCGACGCGGATCGAGTTGTCGCGAACCTTCTCGCTTTCGCGGCGGCCGGTGGCCGGCCCCTGATAGCCGGGCTTGTCCGTCTCGCGACGGCCAATGGCACTCTTGATGATCTGCTCGGCCGACACTTCGGGGCTGGACACTGCATGCAGTGCAGAGGCATTGCCTTCAACACCGGTCACGGCCTGGTACAGACCGGGCCAGTCGATGTCGTCTTCGCTACCGGCGTCAGCTTCCACCACATGCTCGACATGCACTTCAACCTTGGCCGGAGCCGCTTCGGCGGCGGGCTTGCCGAGCACCGGTGCGGCGCGCAGCTCGCCAGCGATGGCCAGACGCAGCGCTTCGATCAGTTGGGCCTCGGCGGCCAGCGGCTGCATGCCACGTTCCAGATCCTGGAACATGTTGCGTAGCGAAGCCGTCGCCGACAGGATGGTGTCGAGAATTTCCGGCGTCACCAGCAATTGGCCATTGCGCAGCAAATCGAACAGGTTTTCGGTCAGGTGACACAGGGTCACCATTTCCGTGGCATTGAGAAAGCCCGCGCCACCCTTGATGGTGTGGAAACCGCGGAAAATTTCATTGAGCAGGCTGCGATCGTGCGGCGTACGCTCGAGGTCGACCAGCTTGTTGTCGACGCCGGAGAGCAAGTCGCCGGCCTCAACCAGGAAATCCTGCAACAGGTCTTCCATTCCACCAAAGTCACTCATGTTCAGCTCCAGTCTATCCTTGGCCTACGCAAACATCAGAAGCCGAGGCTTTCGAGCAGGTCGTCGACCTGTTCTTGCCCCGTCACCACGTCCGAGCGTCCTTCTGCATTGACGACCGGACCGTTGAGCAAGCCATCGTGCTCGGGGGTACGCTTGTCTTCCGGCAACACATCGATCAGCACCGTCAGCAGGCCTTGCTCAAGCGTCGCGGCCATATCCACGATCTTCTTGATGACCTGACCGGTCAGATCCTGGAAGTCCTGCGCCATCATGATTTCCATCAGCTGGGCATTGACGATCTTGCCGTCATTGGCGGTCTGCGCCATGAACTGGCGGGTATCGCTGGCCAGCTGCTTGAATTCTTCAACCGACAGCTGCTTGGCGTAGAGCTTTTCCCAGCGTGCGTTGAGACTGCCGGCATTGCTCTCCAGGCGATCCTGCAGCGGCTTGGCGATGTCGGTCGCGTTGAGCACGCGGCTGGCAGCCTGTTCGGTCATCTGCGAGATGTAGGACAGACGCTGGCGCGCATCGGGCAGCTTCTGCGCCGTCTCGGAGAGCATCTTGTCGTAGCCGAGTTCGCGAATCGTGTCGTGCAGCAGACGCGTCATCTGGCCGATGCGGTTGAACACCTGTTCCTGGCGCTCTTCCGGTGTGCTCGGCGTGCTGCGCGGTTTGGCGCTGCCTCCTGCAGCGACCTGATCGAACAGTGCTTCAAGTTCGGGCGAGTCATCGCTGGAGCTCGGCGCTACTGCAACCGTCACGGCCTTGGCTGCTGGCGTACCGGTGTCCGCTACGCTGTCGAACAGTTCCTGCAATTCGTCCGAATCGCCTGCGCCGTCGGAGGAAGCAACCACCTCAAGCTGGGGCTTGGTGGTTTGTTCCGTGATTGAATCGAACAAGGCCTGCAATTCGACGTTGTCGCCTGTTTCTTCTGATTTCAGCCTTTTGGCCATGGCTCCCACTCCTGATTCAGTAGATCTGTGATGTGCTGGCTATCGATGCGCTGCTCAGGCTGCTGCCTTTTTGTCCAGCTTTTCGAAGATTTTGGCCAGCTTCTCAGACAAGGTCGCCGCGGTGAAAGGCTTGACGATGTAACCGGAAGCACCGGCTTGCGCCGCTTCGATGATGTTTTCCTTCTTCGCCTCGGCCGTGATCATCAGCAGGGGCAGATGCGCCAGCTGAGGATTGGCGCGGATGGCTTTGAGTAGTTCGATACCGGTCATGTTGGGCATGTTCCAGTCGCTGACCACAAAATCAAAGCCGCCCGCGGTGAGTTTCTGCATGGCGACGACGCCGTCTTCGGCCTCATCGACATTGGTGTAGCCGAGTTCCTTGAGCAGGTTGCGAACGATGCGTCGCATAGTCGAGAAATCATCGACAACAAGAAATTTCAATTTGGGATCCGACATGACTTTCTCCGTTTAGTCTCGGTTGGCTTTGAGGAGATACGGGCGCAGCGTATCGGCAAGCACATCCGCATCAAATTTGGCTACATACGCGTCCACACCGACCGACTTGCCCATTGAGCGGTTGGCCTCCGAAGACAACGATGAATGCATTACGACGGGGATTCCGTCAAAACGTGGGTCGTTCTTGATATTGCGCGTCAGCACATAGCCATCCATCTCGGGCATTTCGGCATCGACGAGGATCAGGTTGAGCTCGTCGGAGAGATGGCGTTTTTGCTGATGGGCATGATTGGCCATGCCTTCCAGACGCGTCCAGGCTTCCTGGCCATTGAGCGCATGCTTGTGATGCACGCCCAGCTTTTCCAGGACCTCGGCAATCTTCTTGCGGGCAATCGAGGAATCATCGACGAAGAACACATTCACGTCGTCCTGCTTGCCCAGCGGCTGGATCGAGCCAATCGGGGCTTCGCCAAAGGTCTGCGCGAGGATGCTTTCGACGTCGAGAATCGACACCAACTTGCCGTCGGGCAGATCTGTGATGGCGGTAATGAAGTTGCTCGACGCGGCGATCATGTTGTCCGGCTGACGGACCTTTTCCCAATCGACGCGGATGATGCGGTCCACTTCATGGACCAGAAAACCGAGCGTGCGCTTGCTGTATTCGGTCACCATCATCGAGCCGCCGAGCGGCTGACCCGGGCGGGCGATACCGATCACCTTGGCCAGCGACAGCACCGGGATGACGTTGCCGCGCAGCGAGATCAGACCTTCCACGCCATTGGGCATGTTCGGTGATTTGGTGATGAAAGGCGCCTTGGACACCTCCCGCACCTTGAACACATTGATGCCGAAGATCTCGCTCGTACCCAGCGAGAACAACAGGATCTCCATGCGGTTGGAGCCCGCAAGTTTGGTCCTGGCATCGACCGTTTCCAGCAGATTGTTATCGACCCGTTCCATGCTCACCTCTTATTCAGGCTGCGGTTCAAGCAGCAAGATTGACGCTGTCCGGCGCCAGCATCGTGCGGATCGCGTCCGCCAGACGATGCGGTTCGAACTTCGGTACGTAGGCATCTACGCCGACGGACTTGCCCAGGGTCTGATTCGACATCGACGACAGCGAGGAGTGCATCAGCACCGGCACGCCGTCAAAGCGCGGATCAGACTTGATTTTCTTGGTCAGGATGTAACCGTCCATCTCCGGCATCTCGACGTCGGTGAGGATCAGGTGCACCAGTTCCCAGACCTTGCGGCCGGTCACTTCGGCGTGGGCGGCGATGCGTTCGAGCTCGTCCCAGGCGGCGCGGCCATTGACCGTCGGAATGCCCTTGGCGCCCATCGAATCGAGCGTGCGCTCGATCTGCTTGCGCGCCACGTAGGAGTCATCGGCGTAGAACACCGTGAAGTCGCGTTCGAGCTTGGGAATGTCGCGGAACACCGACTCTTCGTCGTAGCCCGAGGTCTCCGAGAGCACCTTCTCGACATCCAGCATCATCACCAGATTGCCTTCCTGCAGCTCGGTGACGGCCGTGACCAGACCGCCCATGCGATTGGTCAGCATTTCGGGCGGCACGCGCATCTGCGACCAGTCCAGACGCAGGATGGTATCCACCGCCTCGACCAGGAAACCCTGAGTGTGGCCGTTGTACTCGGTCACGATCATGATGTCGTGGCGACCGGCCGGATCAATGCCACAGTAACGCGACAGATCGACCACCGGCACCAGCTGTCCGCGCAGCGAGACCATGCCTTCGATGCCGCCGGGCATGTCGGGCGCAGCCGTGATCGGCGGCGTCTTCATGACTTCGCGCACCTTGAACACGTTGATGCCGAAGCTCTCGCGTCGGCCGGTACGGTGATCCACGCCCAGCGTGAACAGCAGGATTTCCAGCTTGTTTGTCCCTGCAAGCCGGGTTCTGGCATCAATATTCTTCAACAACTCCGACATGGTGTTCTCCGTACCGAGTTTCATTTGAGGTCAGCGAAGACCTCGATATGTAGGTAACCCAAGAGACATTACGACCCCTGGCCGACAAACTTTAGGCACAAATCAGATCCTGAAACCGATCCGGAAGCCCCCCCAGTGGCGGCCCTTGACGAAAACGGGAGACGAAATGTCATGCAGCACTTCACCGGTATCGCGGCGATAGGTCTGCACCAGATAAGGCAGCTGATGCGCCCCGCAGCGACGCCCGACCGGGTCGTCAAAAATCCGCTTGGTACGGTTGTTGACGCGGTCAATCTCGGGGTCGCCGGTCAGTGGCTGGCTGTAGCGCAGGTTATGGGTCGGGAAGTAACCGCGGCGATCCACGGCACCGGCAAACACGCCGCCAGGCAAGGCATCAAGCACGGCTTCCTGCACCGCCGGCAGCACTTCATCGGTCAGCGCATCAAAGCGCGTGTGGAACTTGGGCGGCGAGCTGCCGGGAATCGGCACGTACTGCTCGTCGAACAAATCCTCCAGGCGGATTCGCCCTGCATCGATCGCCGCTTCAAGCACCGCCGCCACCCGGCGCGCCGCGTCCTGAACCACTTGCGGCATCTGCGCGTAGGCTTGCTGCGCCGCTCGCCCGCCCTCGCCGAGCTCGAAGACCTTGGCGATTTCCTGCATGTTCTCGGCCTGCTGCCCCAGCTGCAGGGCATGAGCCTGGGTCACCGTGGCCAGGTGATGGTTCTGCGCCACGGATTCGAGCATCTGGTCGAGTGCCTGCTCCAGCTGGGCCGCTTCGCGCCGGCGCGCATCCATCGCCGTTGCAATCGACTCCACGCGCTGCAAGGTCACCTGCGCCCCTTCATTGATCGCCTGCAGGCTGTCCATCGCGTCGCGTGCCCGCGTGGCGCCAACACGTACGCGCGCGCTGCCGTCTTCGATCGAGACGATGGCGCTCTGCGTGTCCTGCTGCATCTGGTTGGTGACAGCGGTGATGTCACTGGTCGCCCGTGTGGTGCGTTCGGCCAGCTTGCGGACCTCGTCAGCCACCACCGCGAAGCCACGCCCCTGCTCGCCCGCCCGCGCCGCCTCGATGGCGGCATTGAGCGCCAGCAAATTGGTCTGATCGGCAATCTCGTGGATTTCACTGACCGAGCGTGTGACCTCCATCACCCGCTCGCGCAGGCGCGACATCAGCTCGATGGACGCACTGGAATTGGCCGCCAGGCCCTCGATCTCGCCGACAGCTGCCAGTACCGCCGAGCGTCCCTGCTCGGAGAGCTGGGTAGCCTGCTCGGCGATGCGCGCCGCCGCCTGCGCATCGAGCAGGGTCTCCTGCACATGGGCGCCCATCTCGTGCAGCGCCGAAGCGGTATGTCCGGCACTCTGCTTCTGCTGCTCTGAACCCTGAACAATGGCTTGCGAACCCTCGCACACCTGACCCGCGATGCGCTCCAGATGCCCAGCATCGACCAGCGCCTTGCCGAAGATGCCCTGCAAGGACTGCAGGAACTGGTTGATGGACGCCGCCAGGCGACCACTCAGGGAAGTTGTCTCCGGCACACGACCGGCGAGATTGCCTTCGCGCAGCAGGGTCTGCATCCAGAGCAGCATGGCATGCGTCTCAAGCCGCGAACGGTGCTGGGTGAGCCAGGCAAAACCGAAACAACCGGCTGAAATACCCAAACACAGGGCGATGGCTGGCGCAATCGGCCACGCGCCAGCCGCCCAACGCAGGACCAACACGCCCCAAGCATTGAGCAGCAGCACCAAGACGAACAGTCCGATACGCCGCGGTGTAGTTGGCCCCATGTTTCCCCCCATATCCGACGTGTACCTTGTTCGTTCTGGATGCAAGGCTTATCGGATACAAGCTGGGCAACTTGAGATAAGTCCGGCGCCGCCATCTGAGCTGACGCAAAACCTACGTAAATACCCGCATGCTCGCGCGCCATGGCGCACATAAACAAAGGGCCACCAGGGAAGCCCGTGAAGGATTCCCTGGTGGCCCGGCAGGAATCTGCAGCGTTCGCCTAGTTGATCGAGAACAGCTTGGAGAAGTTAGCGATGTCCAGCACCTGGCGCACACTGCCGCTCACTCCGACGAGGGCGACGTCGCGACTGGTGGCTTTCGCCTTGTCGCGCAGCATCAAAAGCATGCCCAGCGCCGAGCTGTCCAGATAGGAGACATCTTTCATGTCGACCTGCACAGCATTCTTGCCCGCTTGCTGCAAGAGGCTGTCCACTGCTTCGCGGAATTCGCGATGCGCCTTGAAATCAAAGCGCCCTGCCAGTCTCAGAACAGCCGAGCCTTCATTGACAGTGACATGCGTATCCATTTATTTCTCCTTCGACAAGGTCTTCTTTGTTATCGTCCGGCCGCTGCCAGCCTTGAGTGGATTATTCAATGCCGCCCGGCACGCAAACGCGCCAGCAGCAGACCCGGAATATCCCGTACGGATGCCACTTCGCAGGCTGCGCCGATCTGGATCGCCTCGCGCGGCATGCCCCATACCACACTACTCTCTTCATCCTGAGCGACCGTCCACGAACCTGCGCGGCGCATCGCCAGCATGCCCTGAGCGCCGTCCTTGCCCATGCCGGTCAGCAGGATAGACAGCGCACGCTCGCCCAGTACGCTGGCGGCCGAATTGAACAGCACATCCACCGCCGGACGATGACGATTGACCGGTGGCGTGTCGGCCAGTGCGCAGACATAGCCGGCCGCAGTCTTGCGGATCGACAGATGTGAATGCCCAGGGGCCAGATAGGCTACACCGGGACGAATGCGTTCGCCATCCTCGGCTTCCTTGACATGCACACGGGCCAGACTGTCCAGACGCTTGGCAAACGAGCCGGTGAACATCTCCGGCATGTGCTGCACCATCAGAATCGGCGGCATCTCGGCCGGCAAGGGCACCAGCACATCCTTGATGGCCTCGGTGCCGCCTGTCGAGGCGCCGATCATGATGAAGTTTTCTTGTTGCACGCGTGCCCCCAATACCGGTCCATCACTGGCCATGCTGTTCTTGTTCGCGCCATTGCTCAGGCTGTTGCGCCCCGCACCGACGCGGCTTCGCGCATGGTAAGCGGCGCGGATCTTGTCGCAGATTTCCGTGGCCGCATCATAAATGCCCCGCTGACTATCGCTGCGCGGCTTGGCCACGACCTCCAGCGCGCCCAGCTCCAGCGCCTTGAGGGCGGTGTCCGAGCCACGTGCGGTCAGGCCCGAGATCATCACCACCGGCATCGGCCGCAGGCGCATCAGCCGGTCGAGAAAATCCAATCCATCCATGCCCGGCATTTCCACATCCAGGGTCATGACATCAGGGTTGCTCGACTTTACCGTTTCCCGCGCCTCGGCGGCAGTAGCCGCCATGGCCACGACATGCATGTCTCCTGCAGCATTGATGATACTGCTCAGCAAGGCACGCATGACACCCGAATCGTCAACAACCAGTACGCCAATCTTGTTCATGCCCACACTCAAAATAGTTCGATAGCGCCAGACAAAGGTTTCTTGAGGCTGGCGGCGTAAGCGCGTTCGCGTTCGAGCAAAGCGGCATCGCGCGCCTCGTGCAGACGTTTGACCAGCACGCGTCCAGTCTGCGGAAAAAAGCAGATCTTGCGCGGATGAATGTCGAGCAGATCGGCCGCGACGACGGGAATCTTTTCCGTCTGCAGATAGCTTTGCACGAATTCGGCATTGCGTTCGCCGACCTGGGCGCCGATCAGCGCAGCCAGCACGCGCCCGCCGCCGAATACCTTGGCTTCCAGGTTCTCACGGCGTGCGCCCATTTTGAGCAGATGATTGAGCAACAGCTCCATCGCATAGGCGCCGTAACGCGCAGACTCGGAAGCCACGCCGGAGCTGGCATCGGGCAGCATGAAGTGATTCATGCCGCCAATTTTCAGGCGCGTATCGCGCAAGCAGGCTGAGACGCAGGAGCCAAGCACGGTCACGATGGCAAGTTCATGACTCGCCACGTGATACTCACCGGGCAGGACCTTGATGGCCTGGCAGGCGAGCGCATGATCGAAATAGACATTGCGCGCGAAGTGCTCAACGCCGCCGTCAGGCGCGCGTGCCAGTGCTCGCTCGTGCATAAACAGTCCTTCCGAGCGAACGGAACAGTTTTGCGGCATGGATGAAGTTTTCCGAGTGACCCGCAAACAGCAAGCCGTCTTCGCGCAACAGCGGCAGGAAGCGTTCCAGAATGTCGTATTGCGTCGGCTTGTCAAAATAGATCATGACATTGCGACAGAACATGGCATCGAACGGCCCTTGCAGCGGCCATTGGCGGTCGAGCAGGTTGACGCGCCGGAAGCTGATCAGGCGCTGCAGCTCGGGGCGCACACGCACGAAGCCGTCCTGCGTTCCGGTGCCGCGCAGGAAGAATTTCTGCACCCGCGTGCGGTCCATGCGCTCGATACGCTCCTCTGCGTAGACGCCACGCTCCCCCTGGGCCAGCACATTGGTGTCGAGGTCGGAGGCGATGATCTGCACCGGCGGCGTCATCGAGCCGAACACCTCGCAGGCGGTGATCGCCAGGGAATACGGCTCCTCACCGGTCGACGCGGCGCTGCACCAGATCTTGATCGGCCGGCGCTCCAGGCCGCGCATGAAGTCGGCGAGGATGTCGAAATGATGCGCTTCACGGAAGAAGGAGGTGAGGTTGGTGGTCAGCGCATTGACGAAGGCTTCCCACTCGCTGGGATCCACGCCGGACTCCAGACGGTCCAGGTATTCCTTGAAGGTCTTCAGGCTCTTGGCGCGCAAGCGGCGGGCCAGACGGCTATAGACCATGTCGTGCTTGACCGGCGAGAGCGAAATACCGGCGCGTTTGTAGATCAGGCTGCGCACGCGCTCGAAGTCCGCTTCGCGGTAGAGGAACTCGCGATCCGAAGAATCAAAGCGCGGCGGTTCGACCAGCGCAGCCGCCGGCGTGAGCGGCGTACGCGTGCTGCGCGCCGTAGCCAGCGAAGAGGTGAACGGGGTACTGCCAGGTTTGGGAAGATCAGCCACAGTAAGCATCCATTCAGATCAAATCAGATCGGGCGTTGATGGGCTGCGCGCGCAGGGCACGCGCAGCACCGAGCACTCAGAACTCGGTCCATTCATCATCGAGCTTGGCGGCGATCTGCGCCGTCGCAGCTTTTCGGGCGGCCGGACGTGCCGCCGCAGCGGCAGGCGACTTGGCGGCTGTGCGCGTGGCCACAGGCACCGCAGCGCTCAGACGGAACTGCGAAACAGTTTCCTGCAAGGCACGCGCCTGCTCTTCCAGGCTCTCGGCGGCAGCGGCAGCCTCTTCGACCAGGGCCGCATTCTGCTGCGTCACTTCATCCATCTGACCGACCGCGCTGGAAATCTGCTCGATGCCATCGGCCTGCTCACGGCTGGCCACCGAGATGTCGGTCACCAGGCTGGAGACACGCTGCACGCTCTGCACCAGATCTTCCATCGTGTGGCCGGTGTCCTGCACCAGACGGGCGCCGCTATCGACCGTGGTCACGCTGCTGGCGATCAGGGTCTTGATCTCCTTGGCCGCCTGCGCGCTGCGTTGCGCCAGGTTGCGCACTTCGCTGGCGACCACCGCAAAGCCACGGCCTTGCTCGCCGGCACGCGCCGCTTCCACCGCCGCATTGAGCGCGAGGATATTGGTCTGGAAGGCAATCGAATCGATCACGCCGATGATGTCGGAAATCTTGCGGCTCGATTCCTGGATGGCGCCCATGGTGTCGACCACCTTGCGCATCATCTCGCCACCGCGCGCGGCCACATCGCTGGAGCTGGCCGTCAGCGCGCGGGCTTGCTGCGCATTCTCGGCGTTCTGCTTCACGGTGGCGTTGAGCTCTTCCATGCTGGCCGCCGTCTCTTCGAGGCTGCCGGCCTGCTCTTCGGTACGCGAGGAGAGGTCCGAATTGCCGGTCGCAATCTCTTGCGCTGCCGTGTTGACCGACTGCGAAGCTTCGACGATGCGGCTGACCACGTCATGCAGCTGGTCGGCCATGGTGTTCACATCGTTCTTGAGTTCGCCGAAGGTGCCGGCATAGTCGGCCGTGACACGCTCGGTAAGGTCGCCACGCGACATCGCGCCAATGACCCGCGCAATATCACCCAGGCCGGCCGAGGCGGTATTCATCAGGCGATTCAGGCTGACCACCATGGCGTGATAGCCGTTGGCAAACTGGCTCTCGTCGCCGCGCGGCGTGAAATCGCCATTGGCGGCCGCATCGGCGAGACGGTTGATGACTTCGCTAAGCGCCAGCAGCTTGGCCTTGATGTCATTGGCTGCATCGGTGATCTGCCGCTTCTGGCCCGGCAACTCAGGCATGCTGACCGAGAAGTCGCCATCCGCGTAATGGCGCAAGGTGTCGACAAAGCGCTGATTGACCTCGATATGGCTGTGCGCCAGCTCGTTGGTCAGCTCGGCCATCTCGCGATAAGCACCGGCAAAAGCTTGTGCGTCGATGCGGTAATCGATCTGGCCCTTGTCGTGTTCCAGGGTGATCGCCTTTTGCGAACGCACAACATCATTCAGAACCAAGCGCACATGCTCCAGACTCTGCGCGATGACGCCGAACTCGTCCTGCGTGTGCACCTCGCACGCCTGATCGACCTGGCCGTTGGACAAGCGCTCGCAGGCTGCGCGCAGAGTATTGACCGAGCCGGTCACGCCACGGCGCACCGCCAGCAACATGTAGCCCGACAGCAACAGCGCCAGCACGATGGCGCCCAGGGCAATCGTGCGCTCACCTTTGAGGCGCTCAATCCGTGCCTGGATGCGCGTATCGAAGAGGCGCGCGGCCAGATCAATCATGCCGTAGGTGGCGTTGATGCTGCTGGTGCCCTCATCGAACACACGCGCCGGATCAAGATTCGGCTTGACCTGCTGTAGCTCGTTGCGCAGCAGATTATTGAATTTGGTGAAAGCCGCAGTAACTTCGCCAGCTTGGCGGTCGAGCTCTGCCTTGAGCGCAGGATTGGCTCCGCCGGCTTTTGCGGCATCACTCTGCAGGGTGTCCATCGCTCTTTGCGTCAGCGCCATATAGACCGTCATGCGGGTGCGATCATCCTCCACCGAAGCGCGCCGTGTCGCCACCGTGGTGCCGCGTGCGCGCGCCTGCCCCATGAATTCGACGGCATTCGGCCCCTGCACGGAGAAGATGTCCATCAGCGAATAGCTGTCGAGTTCCGGGTCCAGGGTCGCATTGGTGTCGTCCGCGCAGCGGCTGATGTAGTCGGCAATTCTCTTCACCAGTTCGTTATGCGTCTTCATGCTCTCTTCGGGCGTTTGCCGCGCGCCCTGCTCCAGCATGCGCTCGGCGTCACGACTGATCGCCTGCCAATCCGGCGCCACACTCACGATAGCCCCCGCCTCGCTCACCGCGCTGCTGCCGCGCTTGAGCGCCTCGCGCACACGTGCGTCGATCTCGGAGAAGCGCGACTGCATGGCGCTATTGCCCAAGATGACCGCCTGCGACACGCCACGGTGCTCCTGCACCCCTTGCATCAGCTGACGCGCGGGCAGGATCAGCGAGGTGGCATAGGTTTCCTTGACCGAAAAGCCCAGGTCAGACTCGATGCGCAGCATCAACAAGCTGGCACAGACGACCACGGCCATGAGCATCGCGGCGGCGACAGCAAACAGCTTTTGCTGAACGCTCAGGCGATTCATGAGCAGGACGGCTGGACGAAGGATGGCATTCATGAAAGTGCTCCGGAAAAAAAGCGGTGATTCAGTGGAGGTCTTGATCGACCAGGCCCAGATCGGTCGACAACAACATGCGTTCAATATCCAGCACGATGAGCATGCGCTCCTGCAGGCTGGCCAGTCCGGCGATGAATTCGGAGCCGACCATCGCGGCAAACTCCGGTGCCGGCTTGATGGCCGACATCGACAGGTCGATCACATCGCAGACGCTATCGACGACGATGCCGATCACGCGCGCGCCCACTTTGAGGATGATGACCACGGTGAAGGCGGTGTAATCAAAGCTGCCGATCCCGAATTTGATGCGCAGATCGACAATCGGCACGATGATGCCGCGCAGATTGATCACGCCCTTGATGAATTCCGGCGCACCGGCAATCCGCGTCACGGCGTCATAGCCCCGGATCTCCTGGACCTTGAGAATATCGATTGCGTACTCTTCATGGCCAAGGGTGAAGCTCAGATACTGATCCGAGTGCGCCGGGAGCTCGCCCGGCTGTCCAAACCCTGAGTCTGCCGTTTGCAGCATTTTGTGTCCTCGCAGAAAACCTCTCATGCAGCTAACGGCAACGTGACATCATTCCTTGAGGCAGATTTGCACCGCACAACGAGCGCTCAGCTAGGCGCCAGGCCCGCCCGGGCTGTTACACCTGACGCTACGCGGTACATGCCTGCGCGGCTCAGAACAACTCGACCACGGCCTCATGGTGTGTCTCTTCCGTGCCTGCCAGCGCATTGGACAGGCGCAGCAGCGGCCCGGCCTCCTGTTCGCCCAGGCTCGCCGCCTTGAGCGTCAGTTCGCGGGCGAGCTTGAGCAGGCGCCAGGCGATCTCGTTGAGCACGCACTCCGCCTCCAGGCGGATTTCCTGCAGCGCGTCGGAATCCTCCGCGTGCTCCAGACTTTGCAAACCATTGATGCCGGTACTGGCAAAGGCCTTCTGGATTTCGACAAAGCGGTTGAACGCCTCGCTGAGCATGCCTTCGACCTTGGGCTGCAGGCATTCACGGTGATGCATGATGTCGTCGTACACCGACAGCACCGCCGCGATGCGCATGAACACCGCGTGCACGTCTTCAGCCTTGGTCGTCGAACCGGGCGGCGGCGGCACGGCCGTTCTCTGGCGGCCATGCAACAGTTCATAGACCAGACTGACCAATTCGCGATCATGCTCTCCGGGCATGATCTTCAGGGCCACGTCGATACGGCTTTCCGCCGAGGGCTTGGTAATCAGGGCTGCCAGCACCTCGGACAGCGAAGCCAGACGCCCGGCCACCGACAGGCCCTTGCCGCACAGATTGCGCGGATAGCCAAAACCGTCGGCGTACTCGTGATGCTCAAGAATGGCTTGCTGGGTCGTCTTGTCGAAACGGCAGACTTCACGCGCCAGCGCCGCGCCGATGATGGGGTGGGAGCTGTAGGCATGCCATTGCTGCGCGCTCAGCACATGATCAGCCTGCATGCTTGCCGGGTCGACGTAGAGCTCGCCAATGTCGTGAAACAAGCCGGCCAGGCACAAGCTGACCAGCATCTGCGGATCGTTGTAGCGGTGCGCATTACACAGGCCCATGGCGATCAGTGAAGTCATCACCGCATGCCGCGCGGCCAGTGGGTTCTGCGCGAAGGCAACCGCCAGCAAGGACGACGCGCCCTCCCCCATTTTGCACTGTTTGAGCATGCCCAACGGCGTCACACGCCCGTGCTTCCAGCTGCACAGGTCGGTCAGCAGCGGGAATTCGTCGAGCACCTGTTCGGCGGTGCGCGCCAGCATCTCGCCAGACGGTGCATCTTCAACGCTCAGGCATAGCTCGATCGGCTTGACCAGTTTGTGACTGATGACTTTCGAATAGGTCTCCGACGACACTTTGGCGCCGCGTGACAACAGTTTCACGCCGTTCTGGTTATAGACGTCATCGGTGAGCGAAATTTCCTGCTCGTGGGTGCTCTTGACCACGGCGTCCATGAAATGGCGATTCGTCTGATGCGGAATGTCCGGCAATACGAAACTCATCGTTGAACTCTTGCCCCAATAGTTTTTGCCCAAGAACACATGATTTAGCGATAATTTACAAACCATGCATCGCAGCGATGCGCGCCTTTTCCGGCGTACGCAGCACGTCTTCTGGGTTTGACTAGCGACAAATTCCGGTCAAACTTCAACACAATTTAGGATTTTCCCATTCGTACATACCCTTGCGCGGCAAGCCCCTCCCCGGACATGACGACCGTGCGCCACCTCCCTCGACACCTGAATTCGCATGCCATCTGATCGCCCCATCCTGCTGGTTGAAGACAATCCGGACGACGAAGCGCTCAGCTTGCGCGCCTTCAACAAGCATCGCATCCGCAATGAAGTGATCGTCGCCCGCGATGGCGTCGAAGCCCTCAACTATCTGTTTGCCAGTGGCAGCCGGGCCGGCCAGGCGCCGCTGATGCCGGCCGTGATCCTGCTCGACCTGAAATTGCCGCGCATCGACGGCCTCGAAGTGCTGCGCCGCATCCGCGCCGACGCACGCACGGCCTTGCTGCCGGTGGTGATCCTGACCACCTCACGCGAAGCGCAGGACATCCAGGAGGCTTACCGCCTGGGCGCCAACAGCTACATCAGGAAGCCTGTTGATTTTGAACAGTTTCTCGATACGGTCGGACAGCTTGGCGCGTACTGGCTGACGCTCAACGAGTTTGCCCAGACCTGAGCGCAGCGACCCAAAAGTTCGCATCTGCCCCCGCTCTTAATTCATTTTATTCATAAGCAACACATCTTTTATTCGTTCTCATGCTGAGCGCCCTTCCCTAAAGTGGCTTCGTCTCCTGATGAAACCTTTAAGAAAGGACGCTGTACATGAAGTTCTCGCGCAAACTGGCGCTCACCGCCCTGCTTGGTCTGAGTGCTGTCGCAGCCCACGCTGACGTCTCCCTGCTCAACGTCTCCTACGACCCCACGCGTGAGCTCTATCAAGAGTACAACGCTGCTTTCGCCAAGTACTGGAAAGCCAAGACCGGTGAAACCGTCACCATCAAGGCCTCCCACGGCGGCTCCGGCGCCCAGGCCCGTTCGGTGATCGACGGTCTGGAAGCCGATGTGGTGACCCTGGCCCTGGCCGGTGATATCGACGCCATCGTCGACAAGGCCAAGCTGATCAACCCCGACTGGCAAAAACGCCTCGCGCACAACAGCTCGCCCTACACCTCGACCATCGTCTTCCTGGTCCGCAAGGGCAATCCCAAGAAGATCAAGGACTGGCCGGATCTGGTGAAGTCCGGTGTCGAAGTCGTCACGCCGAACCCCAAGACCTCGGGCGGCGCACGCTGGAACTACCTGGCAGCCTGGGGCTATGCACTGAAGCAAAAGGGCGGCACCGACGATTCGGCCAAGGCCTTCGTCAAGTCGATCTACAGCAATGTCCGGGTGCTGGACTCCGGCGCACGCGGTGCCACCACCACCTTCGTCGAGCGTGGCATTGGTGACGTGCTGATCGCCTGGGAAAACGAAGCCTATCTGGCCATCAAGGAACAACCGGGTCAGTTTGAAATCGTGACGCCTTCGCTGTCCATCCTCACAGAACCGCCGGTAACCGTGGTTGATAAGGTGGTCGACAAGCGTGGCACCCGCAAGGTGGCCGAAGCTTACCTGCAATACCTCTACACGCCCGAAGGCCAGGAGATTGCAGCCAAGAACTTCTACCGCGCAAGTGACCCCAAGGTGGCGGCCAAGTACGCCAAGCAGTTCGCACCGGTCTCGCTGTTCAAGCTCGGCGACCTATTCGGCGACTGGGGCAAGGTCGGCAAGACCCACTTTGCAGACGGTGCCGTCTTCGACCAGATCTACGGCATCAAATAAGACGAACATCTGAATCGGGGGCTGCATTGCAGCCCTCTTTCATTTTCGGGGGCCGCGCTCCCGAAAATGAAAGAGATCCGAGTCATAAGCCTGAGACGGGTCCGGAGCACACCATGATCCCGAATACGCATTCACCCGCCGAGTTCGCGGACTCAGGCGACAGCCCCGCGGCCAGCGCAGTCCAGGGACATCTGCTGACCCTGCCCAGCAGCAAGGATCAGGCGCTCTCCATCCGCGCCAAGGCCCTGGTATTCCATGACCCAAAGTCGGCGGCGATTTACCAACACCTCGAACAGATCGCCCCCAGCGACGCAAATGTGCTGATCTTGGGCGAGATTGGCACCGGCAAGGAACTGATCGCGCGCCATATCCACACCATCAGCGGGCGCAGCGGGCCCTTCCTGGCGGTCAATTGTGGTGCCTTCAATGACAATCAGCTTGAAGCCGAGCTGTTCGGCCATGAAGCCGGCACACTCGCCAGCACGACAGCGGCCCGCGCGGGCTGGTTCGAGGCCGCCCAGGGCGGCACCCTGTTCCTCGATGAGGTGGGCGACCTGCCCCTGTCCACGCAGATCAAGCTGCTGCGCGTGCTGCAGGAGCGGCAGGTGCTGCGCCTGGGCTCAGGCGAGGCGATTCCGCTCGATATCCGCCTGGTGGCCGGCACCAATGTCGATCTGGAGCGTGCGGTCAGGGCCGGACACTTCCGCCGCGAGCTGTTCTACCGCCTCAATGTCGCGCCGCTGCACTTGCCGCCGCTGCGCGAGCGACGTGGCGACATCCTGCCCCTGGCGCGTTACTTCATTGATTACCACCGCCAAAAGATGCAGCGCTCGCAGCCAGTCCTGAGCCCGGAGGCCGAGCAGCGGTTGCTGCGCTACGAGTGGCCCGGCAATATCCGCGAGCTTGAAAACGTCGTGCACTTTGCCCTGATCGTCTGCCACAACAACATTATTGGCGCCACCGATCTGCGCCTGCCCCATCTGGCTGCTCAGGCGCCCAGCCTGGCGCCTGTCGTGGCGGAGAACCGCGCGCCGGAGATCGCAGCCTCACTCGACGCGCTGCGTGAGCCCTTGCAGCGCCTGCTCGGCAGCGCCGCACCCAAGCTTTACGAACAGATTGAGCACCTCATCTTCAGGACCGCTCTGGCCCATCACCAGCATGATCAGGAGCGCACCGCGCGCGGCCTCGGCATCCACCGAGCTGAGCTCGATAGCCAGCTCAAGCGCTACGGACTGATCGAGGATAAGGGCCGCGACCCCCATTCATGACACGGAAACGCCCCGCATGAGTCAGCACATCGTCGATGCCAACTACCGCTTCATTGCGGCCTATCAGGAAGTCAACGCACGCATCACCCAGCGCCAGCAGGTACTGACGCTCTACGTCAGCATCGTGCTCAGCCTGCTGGCGGCGCTGGTCGCCCTGCGGCCGAGTACCGGCGCCCAGGAGGCACCGGTGGAATGGCTGATCCTCGGCTTTCCGGTCGCCTCGATCTGTCTGGCCTTCCTCAATTACAAAGCCGAGCGCGCGATCACCAATCTGCGCCGTTTCCTCTCATCGATGGAGCGCCTGGGCAATGCGCACCACGCCCTGCCCAGCTACAACACCGATCCGCAATGGGCCAGTGGCGCCAACAAGGCACGCCGTTTCCATGACTACGCCGCCGCCGTGCTGGCTGCGGGCGGCAATGCCGCCGGGCTCGGCGCAGCGCTGGCGATCTACCCGCAGCGCTTTGCCGAGGCGCCGCTCTTCCTCTATGCCGCCAGCCTGCTGGCTCTGGTTTCCCTGATCGTGCTGCTGCTCACGCCACGCTGGGGCTACACCCCGGAGCTGTAAAACAAAATGGCCGCAAGCCAAGCCCGGCGGGCTTTGCTTACGGCCACATAACTCAGTGATGCTTAGCGACGGGTGAAGATCTGATCGTAGACGCCACCATCGGCAAAGTGCGTCTTGATCGCCGCCGGCCAGCCGCCCAGTTTCTGCTCGACGCTGAAGGTACGGATAGTCGGGAAGTTGTTGGCGTACTTCTTCAGCACGGCCGGATCACGCGGGCGGAAGCTCTTCTGCGCGATGATCTCCTGCCCTTGCGGCGAGAACAGGAAGTTCAGATAGGCTTCGGCCAGCTTGGTCGTGCCATGCTTGTCGGTCACCTTCTGCACCACCGCCACCGGAGCCGGTGCGTCGATCGACAGCGAGGGATAGACCACGTCAAACTTGCCTTCACCGACTTCATTATTGATCAGCGCCACTTCGTTCTCGAAGGTCGCCAGCACATCACCGATCTCGCGCTGCGTGAAGCTGGTCGTCGCGCCACGGCCGCCGCCATCGAGAATCGGCACATTGGCGAACAGACGGCGCACGAAATCCTTGGCGCCCGCGTCCGAACCGGACTTTTCCAGACCGTAGCCCCAGGCGGCCAGATAGGTATAGCGCCCGTTACCCGAAGTCTTGGGATTCGGCACGATCACCTGCACACCGGGGCGCGTCAGATCGTCCCAGTCCTTGATCTGCTTGGGATTGCCCTTGCGCACCAGAAACACGATGGTCGAGGTGTAAGGCGTTGCATCATGCGGGAAGCGCTTGCGCCAGTCGGGCGCAACCAGCCCGCCGTTATTGACCAGCAGCTCTACGTCGGGCGTCTGATTCATGGTCACCACATCAGCTTCCAGCCCCGACACGACGGCCTGCGCCTGCGCCGTCGAACCGGCATGCGACTGCTTGATCGTCACCGTCTCGCCGGTCTTGGCCTTCCAGGAGGCGGCAAACGCCGTATTGATGTCTTTATAGAGCTCGCGCGACACATCGTAGGAAACATTGAGCAGGCTGCTTTGCGCCTGAGCGCCAAGACTGGCCAGCCCCAGCATGGCAAACACCAGCGTGCCGCGCAGTGCGCTGGAAATTCGGGAAAGCGGAATGGCATGTGACATGAATGCGCCCTATCGTCAGTGAGAGATGAGCCAGTCTAGCCAGCTCCTCACGGCACACTAAATACCAAAATTGCAGATACTTATCGTGAAACACATAGCTGATAGCACCGACAACAACAGGACTTTAAAGCGGGCGCGCGCTGCTGGCACGGACGCAATTTCGCCCCGCTTGCTTGGCGCAATACAGCGCGGCATCCGCCTGACTCAACAACTCAGCCGCCGTGCACCGCTTTGAAGGCAAAAGACTGGCCACGCCGAGGCTGAGCGTCACGATGGCCGGATCGGCGCCCTCGTGCTGCAAGCCCAGGGCGTGCACATCGCGCTGAATTTTGCGCGACATGGCCAGCGCCGCCGCTTCGTCCGAATTCGGCAGCAAGACCACGAACTCTTCGCCACCATAGCGCGCCACCAGCTCACCGGCGCGAACCGCCTGCGTCGCCAGGGTCTTGGCCAGCGCCTGCAGGCAGGCATCACCCAGCTGATGGCCGTAGTGGTCATTGAAGTGCTTGAAGTGATCCACATCCATCATGATCAAGGCCAGCGGCGTGCCGGCACGCAGACCACGGTTCCACTCCTGCTGCAGCATGCGGTCGAAGCTGCGACGGTTGGCAATACCGGTCAGGCCGTCGCAGTAACTGAGCGTTTCCAGCTTGTGATTGGCATCCTCCAGCGCCCGCGTGCGTTCCTCGACCAGCGCCTCCAGCTCGCGGTTGTGCTCAAGCAAGCCCTTGATCGGATAAACCTCATCGTCGCCCACCAGATGGTAGGGAATCGAGATCCCGCTATGCACGATCTTCCAGTCAGCCGCCTCCTGACGGAAAACCAGCACCGCCCGCGCAGTTTCGCGTGACAGAATCTGATCCGCCAGCGGCAGGTGAATATGGAAAAACGCGCAGACCAGCACCACGTCCTCGCTCAGATCCTGCAAGGACAGATCGAGCATCTCGATACGGATGCGTCCGGGCACCTGGGCAAAATCATGCAAGGTGATGTCCTGCCAGGCCGCGCGATCCTTGACCAGGAAATCACCGCCGCCGGTGTAGCCGCTGAAATCCGCCGAAAAACGCGCAAGCAAAGCCCGATCGCGCGAGGCATACATCTCGATGTAGGACTCGAACAGAGAACGAATCAGTGAATCTCGGGGAGGATTGATCGCCTGGCGCATACAGAAATGATAACGGACTATCTCCATAACATAGTCATTACTTCAGCGTTTTACCGCCTCTGCCCCGCCAAACGCGCGTGCCGCAGCGCTCATCGCAAGCCTCGGCCGGCTTCCGGAGCCTGTCGTTTGAACCAGAACACGCCATAGCCGTGGCAGGTTTCGCTCGTCGCCCCCATGCGTCTGATGACGCACGACGCGCTGGTCGCGCACTACAGCGACACCATCATCAAAACCTGAGATCGCCAACGCCTACCCCGGCTGATAGCTCAGGCGCAGAATCCACCACAGAAAGACCAGACACTGCGCACACCGCTGGCTTTCTCTGTTCGATTGACGTTTAACGCACCTCGTTATACATTGAAAACATGGCCATCCGCTCATTCCGTTGTGCAGACACTCAGGCCTTGTACGAAGGCAAACACCCCAAACGCTTTCGCAACATCGAATCCGTCGCACAGCGCAAGTTGCAGATGCTGGACGCCGCCATCGAGCTGCGGGATCTGCTGGCACCGCCCGGAAACCGGCTCGAAGCCCTGAGCGGAGACCGCGCAGGGCAACACAGCATCCGTATCAACGATCAGTGGCGGGTGTGCTTTGTATGGTCTGCTACCGGGCCAATAGACGTGGAAATCGTGGACTACCACTGAGCGCGGGAGGATAGAAATCATGGCAAGCAACAAGATGCGCCCCATTCACCCTGGTGAAGTGCTGCGCGAAGAATTCCTGGTGCCGCTGGCAATGAGCGCAAACGCACTCGCCATGGCCCTGCACGTACCCGCCCCGCGCATCAACGACGTGGTGCGCGAACGCCGCGCCGTCACCCCCGACACAGCCCTGCGCCTCGCCCGCTACTTCAACACCAGCGCCGAGTTCTGGCTCAACCTGCAAAGCGCCTACGACCTCAAACTGGCCGAAGCCGAAGCAGGCAAGCAGATCGAACTGGAAGTGCGTCCGCTGCAGGCGGCGTAGGCTCGCGCCAAACTCGGCCCAGGCGGCGAAGGCCTATACACGTTGCCCGGATGCAGGCTTGCCGGAATCCGGGGTTTCCGCACTCGCGGATTGCGCTGTGCTTCATCCGGGCTACTCGCTGAACGGCAGCCGTGCTCAAGATGGCCTGCGCCTGATCCGGTTTGGAGCTGAGGCGCAAAACGCAGAGCCGCTACAGCGCAGAGCGGAAAGCACGTAAATCGCCACTCCTGAACGCCTGGGCTCACCGAGCCCGCCCTAGCGAACTTGCGCATCATCCGCGTACGCGCTCGAAAACAAGCCGCCAGAGTGCGTTTTGACAGCGCTACTTAGCCAGACTAGACTAAGCTCTAACTTATGGAGGCTGCCATGCAAGCGGTGAACATGCTTCAAGCCAAAACTTCGCTATCCCGCCTGGTCGAGGCCATTGAACAAGGCGAGGAGCGGGAAATCGTCATTGCCCGTAACGGGCGCCCCGCAGCCAAGCTGGTGCCCATAGATGCCGCGCCGGCCGGCCAGCGCATCGGTATCGCCAAGGGCTTGTTCGAAGTACCGGACAACATCGACGCACACAATGACGAAGTAGCTCAGCTCTTCATGGGCGGAGCTCAGCCTTGAACCTGCTGCTCGACACGCACGTAGCCTTGTGGGCCATCGCCGACAGCCCAAAGTTGCCGCATAAGGCCCGCGAGCTTATTGCCTCGCCAAAAACCAATGTCTGGATCAGCGTCGCCAGCATCTGGGAAATCGCCATCAAACACTCATTGGGTCGCGGCGACATGCCCGTGTCCGGCAAAGATGCGCTGCGCTATTTCGCCGAGTCCGGCTATCGAAGTCTGTCGCTTGAGCCAGAACACGCCGTAGCCGTGGAAGATCTACCGGCACATCACAGCGACCCTTTTGACCGCATTCTCATCGCCCAAGCGCTCGTTGAACCCATGCGCCTGATGACGCACGACGCACTGGTCGCGCGCTACAGCGACACCATCATCAAAATCTGAATCGGGTGCCTGAACGGCAGACAGCCGTGCGCAAAATGGCCTTCGCCTGATCCGGTTCGTAGCTGAGGTACGGAATCCACCGCAAACTCCAAGCAGAATCATGAAAAAGCTGTGTAGATTGGCCGTCTGCGGCCAGCAAGGATTGGCGGTTTAAGTGGGCAGGCGTTCGTGCGCTTTGTCGAGCTATTTCAGCGCAGAGAGAAAACGTGCCGGTAGCCACACCTAAACGCGGGGGGGGGCGCCGAGCCCCCTACCTAGCTTAGCTTTGTGTTGGTTATGCCAAAATGATTGCACTATCTGTACTATTCGCCCCAACAGGAGAATTTAGTTAGGAGAGAAAATGGACATCGTCGATGCAATTGACAAACGGATTGGGGAAGTTCGAACTGAAAGTTTGGACCTTTCTGTTGGCGAAATTACATCGCTACACGAGGCTGCTGAGCTAGTAATTCAGCCTGATTTCCAACGACTCTTTCGATGGAGCCCCGAGCAGCGATCACGACTAATTGAGTCAATGCTTTTGGAGCTTCCAATTCCTTCAATCTTTGTGATTGAACGTGAAAGCGGTGTCTTCGAGCTTATAGACGGCCTACAACGGGTTAGCTCGCTAATCCAATTTCTCAATCATCGAGCGTTGAATTTGGACAAACTTACGTTGCAAGGGTGCGACCTGATTCCAGAACTAAACGGACAATCTTTCGACGATCTGCCAATGACACTAAAGTTGCGGCTCAAGCGCACGGGAATTAGGACTGTTGTTATTAAACGGCAGAGCAGCCAATTTTTGCGATATGAGATGTTCAAGCGACTAAACACCGGTGGGGCAAAATTGTCCGAGCAAGATATTCGAAACGTGAATGCACGCATGCTTGGGGATTCTGGAGTTGCATTCTATGAGTTCTTAAAGAGGTGCGCGGCACACGGCCCGTATACAACGACGGTTGAGCTTCTGCCCTCCACAGCAATGGATACGCGTACCAATGAAGAGTTAGTTCTACGTTTTTTTGCAACAAAAAACTATCGGACCAACTTCAAGGGGAATGTCAGCGACTGGCTCGATGACTTCATGGACTCGGTCCTGCTGAGTAAGAATGAATTTGACTTAGCTGCCGAGTTTGAGGTTTTTGATCGTCTATTTTCCCAATTGTCACGGCTCTTTGGTCCCTATGCGTTCGTCAAATATAGAAACGGATCGCCAATGGGAGGAGTTGCGCCAGCCTATTACGAGGCTGTTACGGGAGGGTGCTTGGAGCAATTGAATAAAATTGAAGGACTTAGCCCAGAATCAGCACAAATCATCCTTGCTCGAGTTGTCGAATCAGAGGCCTTTCGAGAAGTGACTGGGCCGGGAGCAAATTCTCTACCAAAGATGGTACGTAGAATCGAGTTAGTATCTGCTGCCTTTGCTTAAATGACATTGCTTGCATCCGCAATTTCGAAGGAGCTCACGCGCGACCTAGAGTGGCGCGAGGCAGAGCTTGCTCTGATGCGAAAGGACTTAATCCGAACTACCAAGGGCTCACTGCACGAACAAGCCTTGCTCCGAGCGAATGTAGCGATGCTCTATGCTCACTACGAAGGCTTCTGCAAATTCGCACTGGGTGTTTACTTGGAAGCCCTTGGAAAGCTTCGAATTCAGCGAAAGCATCTTAATTGGAGATTAGCAACGTTTTCTATGGGGGAGCTCAAGAAGGAGCTCATATCCAAAGGCGACAGCGCTGCGTTCTTCTCTGCGTTCATGGACGGGTTTAACACGCGCCTGGAAGAACAAGTTACACAGTTCGAGCAAATTCCGTCTATCTCAAATCTCTGGCCCGATCTGCTTATTGAGTGGCTCGATCGGTTGGCACTTGAATCCAACTACATCGCAACAGAAGGCACACTATTGGATAGTCTAGTATCCGCTCGGAATCAGATCGCACATGGCAAGAAGCTGACTATCAACAGCCGAGAGGCGTTGGACAAATACGCCAACGTTGCGGAACTCGCAATGCATACAGTCGCAGTTGGGATTGTGGATAGTATTCAAAAGCGAACTTATTTACGACACTCCATTGTCCATACGATTTTTAATCATGCAGTACAACGAACTTAATCTTTTCTAGCATCTCAATTCTAGAAGCCCACTTATCAACCCGTATAAAACAGCGGGTTGTCGCTTCGCTCCCTCAACTACTCGTCGTCCTCGTTTCTATATGAGGGCAGTGGATGCACGATGGCGGCGATGAGCACGATGAGGGTCAGCGTGCCGAGGATGATACGGGTCAGTTTGAATCGCCCCGGGTTTTCTAGACACCCTGAAGCCTTAAACTTTCAGGCTGATGGAGGTGTTTATGAGCAACAAGCG
>NZ_JBDIVE010000016.1:0-48464 GCF_039631295.1 Uliginosibacterium sediminicola
ATGGCATGTCTCCGGTAGACTACGAAAAGCAGTACTTCATGAGGCTCGGGACTGTCTAGAAAACCCGGGGCGATTCAGCTTTTGCTCACAGTCATCACATAAAAGTTTTTCTCTAAGCCCCTTTTGCTCGAAGCTGTTTCTTTGCTCGGGGATTGTTGAAAGCATGTGGAGACGGTGCTTTTCGTCATAAAGAGGCTCGTACAAGAACTCAGGGATGATGTGGGAATTCCGTAAGACTTTGTCTTTCAGACAGAGCGCGCAAGACATAGAGTTCTAACGTGGAAGTGAGGGGCAGCCGGAGTGCGAAGCACGGAGGGAACCTGCAAGCGCAGCTTGCAGGCTGTCCCTCTCGACTGCAGGGTTAGAGGTCAACTGTTCCACCTTTCGATGTTTTTGAACAGCCAGCCCACAAGAACTGCAACTGCCACAAGAACCACTAACCAAATGGGTGCGCTAAATGACGCGATCTTGAGTATCAGAACGATCGGCGCAGCGACGATTGCCAACAAAACCTTAGCGCCTAACTCGGTTACCGATGACTCCCTAGAATTACCTTTTGCATTTTCAATCTCTTTGCCAGACGCGGCTGCCTTGAACCCGCAGGAGGCGCACGCTTCTGTACCTGCTGCATTTGATGCCTGGCAGACATGACAAACCCAAACGTAATTTGGAGCTTTCATTTTTACCTGCGACCTATGCACACAAAGGACGGATCTTGAGCAAGACCTCTAACGTTTGACGTGAGGGGCGGCCGGAGCCGCGAAGCGGCGGAGGGTATTTGCAAGCGCAGCTTGCAAACCGTCCCTCTCGACGGAATTGTTAGGCGATTTTTGCATAGGTGTATTGCACCTCAACGTTGAGACTGCGCGGATTTTTCATTAGCCGAAGGTGTTTTTGTTGTTGAACCTGGACACAAGCGATTGGCAAGGTGCGGTGCCAACTTCTTTGGCCCATTGTGTTGCCTTTTCAATAAGAGGCTGATGTTTTTCGAGCGCTTCGACTGACCAGTGTTTCCGAGATTGGCCGATAGGCAGATCGTCTGTTTCAGACGCGATGGCTACAAACGCCAAAAAATCTTCATCGCTATCTTCAACCGCAGCTTCATGGCGAAGTGAGGCCAGTGTAATTGCTCCTTCTAGAAACGGGATGCTCCCATCAAGCATGCCAAGTGCGACGACATAGACACGATTGCGAACGGACTGAACGTATGACTCGTGGGCGATTGAAGCCATATCCGCCTAACGCTGAGGTAAGCGGCGCCGGAGCACCGAAGGTGCGCAGGGCACCAACAAGGGCCATGAAAATGGCGAAGCCATTGCCCTTGTTGGCGTCCGCTTGACCGCCCGGTTAGGCTGGTGACAGATGCTAATCATTCTGAGCACACAACCGCTACCGTTAGGTTTGAATGTCCACAAAAGTCGGACAAGCTTCGCGTCCGCGTTGAACCGACAGTTAGGCAGGGCAGCGTAGTGGAAGGGTGTGCTGGCTGGCATGGCCTGGACTTATTGGGTTACTTGGAGCGGCAGGCCTGTACTTTTGCCATGTAAGGGGCGATGACGCCTTGCTCAAGAGAGCCTTGCCTTTGTTGAGAGTAAAACGTTGCTGACTGCCACTCTGGTTGCGACATTTCATGCTCTAGCGTTTGAACGACACATGAGCAGAAGTTGCTTGTTTTTGTAGGGTCATCCCCTTTGCGGCCTCCCGCATCTACACATCCTTTTTTGATGCCTACCTTGTATACGGAGACTTCAAGGGAAGTTACTTCAGTCGGCTGTTTGTGAGGCGTGCCAACGCATGCTGATAGGAGTGACATCACTCCAAGAGTGCATATCAGGTGTTTGGGCATTTGCATAGATTCAGAGGCCTAACGTTTGACGTGAGGGGCCGCCGTAGCGGCGAAGCCGCGAAGGGAACCCACAAGCGCAGCTTGTGGGCGGTCCCTCTCGACGGAATGGTTAGGCCGAAAATGCATGGCGGTTTAATCGTCTTTGCTGGTCATGTGCCAACAATAGTTGCAAAGGCCGTGCTCAGTGGCTGCATCGTACATTTCAGACCAAGGGACATTGCTTCCACATCTGGCGCATGCTTCGACAGTGTATTCATCAAGAACGTGTTTCTTAAACACGTAGCGTTGTTTTTCCGTCAGGGCCTTTTCGCCTTTTTCTATCACGAGTTTTGTTATGCCAAGTGCTGCGCCGTCAAGGCCTTCAAGATTGACAATCTGTTCGAGAAAGCCAGTAAAACCATCATCTTCTTTATCGCACATGCTCATGATTCAAACTCCTGTTTAAAAGGAAGAGGCTAGGCCTAACGTGGAAGTGAGGGGCCGCCCTCACGAACCGAAACAGGAGTGACGGACATGGAGCAACAACCGAACAACGAAGCGCCGCAAGGGGCGGTCCAACTCGACTGCAAAGTTATGCCTCTACGCTGCGAAGTGCGCGGTATGAGCTGGATTGATATGCAGGTGAGCATTGGCACGCTGCGTTTTGCGGCCGAGAATCACCCGGATTTTTGGGACGGTGTCAGTGGGGCATCTGTGCCGAACATCAAGGTCACGGACGCGCAGGAATTCGCCAAGGCTGTAGCGCAAGTGATCAACGATGAGGCCGAAGATGGCAGCACGCTCTTGACTAGGATGCTCGACAAGGCGATTGCCAAAGCTGTCGAGAGCGGATGCGAAGGCGTTGATCATGGGGCATAACGTTAAGTAGACATTAATAAAAACAAAATCTGTTTTATTGGTCAATCTGCCCTGACGGGCAAGTGATTGAATTGACTTGGTGTTTTTGGTTTACTTGATTTCATGGTGACCAATAAAACTTCCGATGCTCAAGGCTTGCCGGCGGTGGGTTCTGCGCCGAAGTTGCTGGATCAGCTGCGGGATCGTTTGCGCTTGAAGCATTACAGCATTCGGACCGAGGCGGCTTATCTGGGCTGGGTCAAACGATACATCCTTTTCCATGACCGGCGCCATCCGAATGACATGGGCAAGGCGGAGATCGAGGCTTTTCTGACTTCGCTGGCGGTCGATCGCAATGTGGCGGCGGCGACGCAGTCGCAGGCTTTGTCGGCGATTCTGTTTCTTTACAAGGAAGTGCTGGGCGCCAATTTGCCCTGGCTCGACGAGGTGACGCGCGCCAAGAAGCCGGTGCGCCTGCCTTGCGTGCTGACGCAGGAGGAGGTGGCTCAGCTGCTGGGCGCGGTGCAGGAGCCGGAGTTCGCCTTGATTCTGCGCCTGCTCTACGGCACCGGCATGCGCGTGCTGGAGGGCGTGCGGCTGCGCGTGAAAGATGTGGATTTCAGCCGGCGCGAGATCGTGGTGCGGGAGGGCAAGGGCAACAAGGATAGGGTGACGATGCTGCCGCAGAGCCTGATCGAGCCTTTGCGCGCCAAGCTGCGCCAGCGCAGGCTGGAGCATGAGGCGGATCTGGCGGCGGGGCGTGGTTCGGTGTATCTGCCGCATGCGCTGGCGGCGAAGTATCCGACGGCGGAGTTCGCCTTTGGCTGGCAGTACGTATTCGCGGCGCCGACTTTCTCGACCGATCCGCGCTCAGGCATCGTGCGCCGCCATCATCTGGATGCACAGCGCGTGCAGCGGGCGATGCGGCGGGCGCTGGCGGCGACTTCCATCGTCAAGCCGGTGACGCCGCATACCTTGCGCCATTCGTTTGCGACGCATCTGCTGGAGGCGGGGCAGGATATCCGCACGGTGCAGGAGTTGCTGGGCCATCAGGATGTGAGCACGACGATGATCTACACCCACGTGCTCAATCGCGGCGGTCTGGCGGTGAAGAGCCCGCTGGACAGGTTTTGATGCGGGGTGCTGCAGCGTTCTTCGTCTTTCAGCCCGCAGCACTCCGTCCTGCCTCACACCAGCTTCGGCCCGATCAGGGTGGTGAGCTGGCCGAGCTTGTCGATGCTGCCGACGAGGACGTCGCCGGGCTGGATCGGGCCGACGCCGGCCGGGGTGCCGGTGAGGATCAGGTCGCCGGCGGCCAGTTCAAAATGGCGCGAGAGCTCGGCGATGATCTCGGGCACGCCCCAGATCATCTGCTCCAGCGTGGCGTCTTGCCGAGTCTGGCCATTGACGGCGAGGTGGATGCGGCCGCTGCTGAGCTGACCGACTTGGCTGACCGGGAACACCGGGCCGCAGGGGCAGCTGTGGTCGAAGCCTTTGGCGACATCCCAGGGCTTGCCTTTGTCGGCGAGCTTTTTCTGCAGGTCGCGGCGCGTCATGTCGAGCGCGATGGCGTAGCCGAAGATGTGGCGCTGGGCTTCCTGCGCGGCGATGTTGTAGCCGCCCGAGTGCAGGGCGACAGCCAGTTCCAGCTCGAAGTGGTAGTTCTCGGTGGCCAGCGCGTAGGGGATGGTGTCGCCGTCCTGCACGATGGCGTCGCGCGGCTTGGTGAAGAAAATCGGCGGCTCTTTCTCGTCATTGCCCAGTTCGCGGATGTGGTCCAGGTAGTTGCGCCCGACGCAGTAGATGCGGCGCACCGGGAAGCGTGCATTGCCGCCGGTGACGGGCAGGCTGGTGGTGGCGGGCGGGGCGAAGACGTATTCGTGCTGGACGGGCATGGAGTGACTCCGGCGATGCGTTTTGAGACGAACGGATGGGGTTTCAGGCCTGCGTCAGGCTGGCGGGCGGGGGAATCCTTTACTGAGCCGGTTAGCTTAATCCGCCGGCTTTCAGAAGGCCAGTGTGCCGTGTTGCAGCAGCTGCGCGCAGCCTAAGCAGCAGCAGAGGAAGAGCGCGATGTGCAGCGCGCACCAGGCACGCTGCGGCAGCTTGAGGCGCCCGCTGCTGACGGCGGAGAGGATGAAGGGGCGGCCGTCCGCCGGGCAGGCGAGCAGGTGCAGGCTGGCGGCCTGGTCGGCCTCGATGCGTGCCTGGCGTGCTTCGCGCTGGGCCTGGGCGCGGGCCAGTTCCCATTCCTCAGGGCTGATCTCGCCATTGCGGTCGAGGTCGAAACGGCGGCGCAGCGCGGCGGGGTCTTGCTTCCAGTCGCTGAGGATCTGTTTGACGGCCTCGCGCTCGGTCTGTGCCAGATGCTCGCTGCTGCGCGTGCGGAAATCGCCGAGCGCGAAGAGCTGTTCGTGTTCGAGGATGCACCAGTGGGTGTAGCGCAGCCGGTCGCGCGTCTGGTGTTCGCGGCGAGTGCAGTGAACTTCTGCGCCAGCGGGATCGATCACGCAGTGGCCGCTGCCATCGTCGAGCAGCAGGCAGGCATCGCTGGTTTCATCGCTGCATTCGTGCCAGTCGTTGTCGCTGTTGCGCTCTTCGATCTTCAGGCGGTACCACAGCACCGGCAGACCATTGTAGGGCGAGAGCAGGGGCAGGCCGGCGAGGGTTTTGCCGCGTCCGTGCAGGGCGACATAGCCCTGGGCCGCGCTGGCGATGCGCGATAGCGGGGTGTCGCTGATATGGCGCAGGACACTCAGCGCCTGCAACCAGCCGGCCAGGCTCAGCACGGCCAGCAGCAAGACGGCGAGCCAGGCGGCGGTACCGCTTTGCGCATGCGCCGCCAGCGACAGCAGGGCGACCTGGGCGACGAAGATCAGCGCTTGCAGGCCGTGGCGGCGGACAAAGGCCTTCACGTGGCGAAGCGCTGGGCTCAGCTGCGCGTGCCAAACAGCGTGGCGAGGTCCACGTCGCTCTTTTCGCTGCTGGCGAATTCGAGCAGCGCGGCGGCGCTGAAGCCGAAGCCGCGGGCGATCAGCAGATCCGGGAACTGCTCGATGCGCACATTGAACAGATTCACCGATTCGTTATAGAGCTCGCGGCGGTCGGCGATGCCGTTCTCCAGCGTGGTGATGCGTGCCTGCAGCTGCATGAAGTGCTCGTTGGCCTTCAGGTCGGGGTAGGCCTCGGCGACGGCGAACAGGCGGCTGGTGCTCGCGCGCAGCAGCGCTTCGGCATTGCCCAGCGCGTTCATGTCCTGCTGCGCACTGGCGCTGCTGACCTGGCCGCGTGCGGCGATCACGCGTTCCAGCGTGGCTTGTTCGAAGTCGCGATACTGGCGGCAGACTTCGACCAGCTTGGGCAGCTCGTCATGTCTTTGCTTGAGCAGCACGTCGATATTCGCCCAGGCCTTGGCCACCGCATGCTTGAGCTGCACCAGGCCGTTGTAGATGACGACTGCGTAGAGCAGGGCGAGGATGAGGATGCCCAGAAAGATTGCCGTGCCAGTACTCATCATCGACCTCGTGTGTGGGATGCAGGGGTTTGCCGCCGGATTGTAGCGCCAGCTTGCAGGGGTAGCCTATGCAAGGGCGATGCGCGCGATGAACGGGAACGCGGCGCTGCGGGCGTGGCGGTTCAGGCGGCGCTGCCGCCGTCCTTGCGGATCGGCGCGTCTTCGGGCACGCCGAGGCGATGCACCAGTTGCTCGACACTCATGTGTAGCAGTTCGCTGATGTCGGTGTAGTCGTCGGGCAGGGCGGGGTCGTGCCAGGTTTTGGCGGCGTGGCGCGCCAGGCGCGTGGCCAGCACCACATTGCGCACGCGCGGGCTGGCGGCATTGGTGTCGTCCATCAGGGTGATCAGCAGCTCGGGCAGGCGCCAGGCTTTGACCAGCGCAAACTGCAGCTCGTACATGGTGAAGCCGAGCAGATCTTTCTGCGCCGTCGCGCTGCGCAGGCCCGGCTGCGCCTGCAGGGTCTGCGCGATCTGCAGCATCAGCGTCGGCGCAAAGCAGCCGCAGAGGATTTCGGCCGCGTCGTGGAGCAGGGCGGCGACGGTGACTTCATCGACATCCAGATCGTGACGGATGATCGCCCAGTCATGCGCCCAGTTGGCGGCGCGGCGCGCACGGCCGATGACCTGCAGCACGCCGAGCAGGGCGCGCGGGTGGCGCGCCAGCTGGGCCTCGACGGTCGGCAGATCGCTGAACTTGGCGAAGAAGGGCGAGACGCCGAGCATCATGATCGCGCGCTCGATGGTGGTGATGTCGTGGTTCTGCTGCACACCGCGATGCGTCTCCAGGTAGGAGAGCACGCGCAGGGTCATCAGCGGATCGCTCAGCACCACAGCCGCCAGCCTGCGACCGCTGACGTTCTCTTCGTCGGCGCGCAGCTCATCGAGTTCGCGCACGGTGCTGCGCAGCACGGGCAGGGCCTGCTGGCTAAAGTACGCGATGTAACTGTCGATAGAGGTAAGTGGCTTTTCAATCATGGAGCGGTGCCTCGGTGGCTTGCATGAAAACTATCGACATCCTGCCGCAAAGCTTGAGGGCCCTATGAACGGGCGCCGAGCGAATCTGCGGCGCGGCATGATCCAGCGCAATCATGTGCTTACCCGAACTGAGCGGTGCGGGCAGCGGGCTGCATGGCATGATGATGGCCCGCGTCCTGCGCATGATGCTGTCGGCTCCCCCGTGATGGCCTGCGCAAGCCCGAAGGAGCAATCAGTGTGAAGTCTTTCAAAGCATTTCTCATCGAGCAGTCGCCGAGCGGCGTAAGCGGCCGCTTTGTGCAGCTCGATGAATCGCAACTCGATGGCGGCGATGTGCTCATCCGCGTCATCTACTCCAGCGTCAATTACAAGGATGCTTTGGCGGCCACCGGGCGTGGGCGCATCGTCAAGCGCTTCCCCTGCGTGGGCGGCATCGATCTGGCCGGCGAGGTGGTGAGCAGTGCTGCGCCGCGTTTTCGCCCCGGCGACAAGGTCATCGTCACCAGCTACGACCTCGGCGTGGCGCATCACGGCGGCTATGCCGAGTACGCCCTGGTGCCGGGCGGCTGGGTCTTGCCGCTGCCGCCCGGGCTGAGCCTGTTCGAGGCGATGGCGCTGGGTACGGCCGGGCTGACGGCGGCGATGGCGATCAGCCGCATGGAAGACAATGGCCTGCGTCCCGAGGCCGGGCCGGTGCTGGTCAATGGCGCCACCGGTGGCGTCGGCAGCCTCGCCATCGACATGCTGGCGGCGCGCGGCTATCAGGTCACCGCGCTGACCGGCAAGCCGGCCGAGGCCGACTGGTTGCGCTCCTTGGGCGCCAGCGAAGTGATGTTGCGTGGCGACATGCCGGCGATTCTCAAACCGCTCGACAAAGGCCTGTGGGCCGGTGTGATCGACAACCTCGGCGGCAGCGTGCTGGCCTGGTTGCTGAGCACCACCAAGCCCGGCGGCGTGGTGGCGAGCATCGGTCTGGCGGCCGGGGTGGATGTGAATACCACGGTGATGCCCTTCGTGCTGCGTGGGGTGAGCCTGCTCGGCATCGATTCGGGCTATGCCGGCTTTGCCGTGCGCGAGCGCGCCTGGTCACGCCTGGCCAGTGACCTGCGGCCGCGCCAGCTGGCGAACATTGCCGTGGCGCGTGACTTCGACGAGCTGCCGCAGATCTTTGACGAGCTGCTGGCCGGCAAGGCCCATGGTCGCGTGGTGCTGCGTGTGGCTGGAGAGCAGGCGGCCGCCAACGGGGGACAGGCATGATTGAAGAGAGCGCCCAGCTGCCGCGCATCCTGATCGTTGATGATTCACGCATGGTGCGTGCCTCGCTGATCAAACAGATCCGCGACAAGTTCGATGTGCGTGAAGAGGTCGATGGCGAAGCCGGCTGGCAGTCCCTGCTGCTGGACCCGAGCATCGAGGTGGTGATCTCCGACATCGGCATGCCGCGCCTTGATGGCTTCGGCCTCCTGCAGCGCATTCGCGGCTCGCGCCTGGCGCGCATCAATTGCCTGCCGGTGCTGATCATCTCCGGCGAAGACGAGAACGAAGCCCGTATGCGCGCGCAGGAACTGGGCGCCACTGATTTCATCAGCAAGGGCACGCCGCGCGTCGAGTTGCTGGCGCGCCTGGAGGCGCTGGCCAAGCTGGCTTCGACGCGGCGCGAACTCGAACAGAGCCGCGAGCAGCTGGTGCGGCGCAATCGTGGCGATGTCAGCGTGATGGTGATCGAGGTCGATCACTACGACAAACTGTGCAGCGAGTACGGCCACAACATTGGCCAGCTGGTGCATCGCAAGCTCTCCAAGCTGCTCTCGGCCAAGGTGCGCAAGGAAGACACCATCGCCCATCTGGCCGAGGGGCAGTTTGCCGTGATCTCGCCTTCGGCCGATCTGGATGCCTGTGGCGCTTTCGCCCTGCGCCTGCGCCGCGCCATCGAAACCATCGTCATGACCTACAAGGAGCACCGCATCCGCGTCAGCCTGACGGTGGGCCTGGCCAGCGCGCATGGCGACGCTTCGGTGTCGCTGGAGCAGCTCTTGCAGGCCGCCTCGCAGCGTGTGGCCGATGGGCGCAAGCTCGGCGGTAATCGCGTGGTGTCGGAGTCGGGCGAAGTCACCGCCGACAATATCGGCCGCTTCAGCCGCCTGGCGGTGAGTGTCGATCACGCCCTGACCCAGCTGCGCTCGGGCAGCCCGGACGAGGTCAAGAAGCGCCTGCGCGAACTCACCTATTCCTTGCTGCCGCTGCTGGAGCTGATGGAGGCCGAGTATCGTCTGGGCATCCCCATCGTCGAACTGGCCGAGAAAGCGCAAGTGACCAGTATCGAGGGCGTCGGCACCGCGACCACCGAGGGCGCCCGTACGGTGTGGCGCACGGCGTCCTAGCCACGCATTAGCGCACTGGGCATTGCCTCGCGCAGGTGACCCGCAAGGTCGATCAGGCCAGGTCCAGCAGCAGGAACGAGACGTCGTCGTGCGCGCTGTGGCCTTGCAGGTGCTCGCTCAGTGCCGTGTTGAGAACCTCCAGTGCGTCCTGCTCGCCCGCGCCAGCGAGCGCCTTGAGCACGCCGGCCTGGCCGAATTCCTCACCGCCGGGGACGGCCGCTTCGAGTACGCCGTCCGAGCAGAGCAGCAGGCATTCACCCTCATCCTGCCAGGTGTAAGTCTCCGGCTCGCATTCGGCCGCTTCCATCTCGATGATGCCCAGCGGCAGGTGCTGCGAGCTGAAGCTCTGCATCAGGCGGCCCTGAGCGTCGATGCGCAGCACATCCGGCACGCCGCCGAGCCAGATCTGCAGGCTGCGCGCCGGGCTGTCGATGCAGACGATGGCGGTACTGACAAAGCGCCCCGGCGGCAGCAGGGCGCGCAGGGATTCGTTCATCGCACAGACCAGGCGGGCGACCGGGTGTTCGTTGGTGACGGCTTGGTGGAATTGATTGACCACGGACAGCCCGCTCAGCGCGGCGGCCAGGCCGTGGCCGGTGGCGTCGGCAAGCAGGCCGTAGAGCTTGCCGGAGGGGCCGCGCGCTGCCAGCACGATGTCGCCCGAAAAGCGCGCGGTCGGCCACACGCATTGCCGTACGCCATGTGTTTGCTGGCCCTGGCTGGCGATGTGGCGTTCGAGGATTTGCTGGGCCAGTTCGGCTTCGGCTTCGGCCTCGTCGTGGTACTGGCGCAGGCGTGTCGCGTCTTCGGCCAGCTGCAGCTCGACGCGCTTGCGTTCGCTGATGTCGCGCACCACGCCGATGAACAGGCGGCGCTCGGCGGTGGGCAGCGGGCTGATCGTCAGCTCCATCGGAAAGCGGCGGCCGTCCGGCGTGCAGGCGGTGATCTCGGCGACGCGGCCGATGAACTCCCCGGCGCCGTGTTCGAGGCTGCGCGCCAGCGCCAGCGCAAAGGCCGGGCGCACTTCTTCGGCGATCAGCGAGGCGAAGTGGCGACCGCTGAGCTGCTCGGCGCTGACCTTGAAGATCTGCCGCGCCGCGCGGTTGAGGTCGCGGATATTGCCGCTGGCATCGAAGCTGATGATGCCGTCGATGACCGCGTCGGCAATCGTGCGTTCGCGCTTGAGCGCCTCTTCGTGGGTGCGCTGGAAGTCCAGCGCGCGCGCCATGTTGCGCATCTTGGCGGCAAACAGCTGGTAGGAGACAGGCTTGGCCAGATAGTCATCGGCGCCGCATTCGAGGCCGCGCACGAAGTCGCCCTCGGCGTCCATCGCCGAGATGATGATGATCGGCACCCAGCGCTCGCTGGGCTGGCTGCGGATTTGCCGCATCGCCTCGAAACCATCCATCACCGGCATCATCAGGTCGATGATCAGGATGTCGGGCTTGCTGCGTTCGAACAAGGCGACGGCTTGCGCGCCGTTCTCGGCCAGCACGGTTTCGAAGCCTAGCCGCCCAAGGTAGGCGCGCAGCACAGCACGATTGGACTGTGCATCATCGGCGACCAGGACCTTGAAGGTTTTGTGTTGGGCGAGCATGTCGTTCCTCACAGCGGCGAGCGGGCGGCGACAGGCATCAGCAGGACGACGCGATTGCCTGTGCCAAGATATTCAAGTTGCGTGAACGCCAGCTTACGCGCCAGTGCGATGCCCCGGCCGTTCGGCGCAAAGGCGCGTTCCGGCGCCACTTCGAGAAAGCTGCGCCAGTCGAAGCCGGGGCCGTCGTCACTGATCGTGATCTGCCAGTGCGCGTGCTGGCGCAACAGCTGCAGGCGCACACGCTTGTCCAGATTGTCCGGCAGTGCCAGGCGCCGCTCCACTTCTTCGGACCAGCGGTCTTCGTGGCGCAGGCGGGATTTCTCGGCGAAGTCGATGCCCAGATTGCCGTGCTCGACACCATTGACCAGCAATTCGGCCAGCCCGATCAGGGCGGTGCCAGGGTCGGCCGCTAGCTGCGAGACCAGAGCCGCCACCGCCTCGACCTCGGCCAGAGTGCGCATCGCAAAATGGGCCTCGTCGAGCAGGCTCAGCGCCAGGATATTGTGCGACATGCGCTGGCTGAGGTCGTGCCAGCGCGAGGCGTCCTCCAGCGCGGCCTGCACGATGCTCAGCAGGGTGCCGCGCTCGAAGGGTTTGACCAGGTAGTAATAGGCGCCAGCGGCAATGCCTTCGGTCACTTCATCCGCAGCGGCGGCGGCCGTCTGCATGATCACCGGTATCTGGGCCAGGCGGCTGTCGCTCTTGAGGCGATGCAGCAGTTCGATGCCGCTCATGCCCGGCATCATGCGGTCGAGAATCACCGCGTCGAAACCCTGAGGTTGTGCGTCGAGCAGTGCCCAGGCTTGCTCGCCACTGCTGGCGAGTGTCAGCGAATAGGCTTCACCGTCGAGGAATTCGCTGATGATTTCAAGATTGAGGGGTTCATCATCGACCACCAGTAACGAAGCCATCATGAGCCGACCCTCTCGAACAGGATTGCACCGGCATCGTCGGCGATGCGCGATGGTGTTTCAAGCGGCAGGCGGACAATGAACTGCGCGCCGCCGGATGCGCGATTGCTGGCGAAGATCTGGCCATGATGGGCCGCAACGATCTGCCGGCAGATCGCCAGACCCAGACCGGTGCCGCCCATGCTGGGCGTGTTGTAGCTGCTTTGTACGAACTTCTCGAAGATGCTGTGCAGCTCGTGCTTGGCGATGCCCGGGCCTTCGTCGGCGACGCTCAGCTCCAGCGCCGCTTGCCCACCCAGCTGGCTGTGTCGTGCGCCAAGCGTGATGCAGCTGCCTTCTGGGGCGAACTTGATGGCGTTGGCGAGCAGGTTGCGCAGCACCTGGCCGATGCGTCCCGCATCCAGGCGGGCTGGCGGCAGATCGGCTTCGATCTGGTAGCTCAAGCGCATATTGCGGGCGCTCAGCCAGGCATCCATCTCGGCGCATATCTCGCGGATGATGGGCTCGGCCGTGTTGCTGCGCATCTCCATCACAAAGTGGCCAGATTCGAGCTTGGCCAGATCCAGCAATTCATTGAGCATGACCAGCAGGCGCTCGCCACTGACGCGGATACGGTTGAAATACTGGCTCAGCTTGTTGGCCGGCAACTGCTCGCCGCGTGATTCGCCCAGGCGGGCAAAACTGAGGATGGCATGCATCGGCGTGCGCAGCTCATGCGACATGCTGGCGAGAAAGGCCGAGCGGGTCTCGTTGGCGCGTTCGGCCATTTCTTTGGCGCGCACCAGGTCGATGGTCTGTTCGCGCACCAGTTCGGAGAGCTGGTCGCGGTGCCGGCGCAAGCCCGCCTCGGCCTCGCGCAGCTTGCTGATGTCGGTATTGATGCCGACCAGCACCGTATTGCCATCGGCATCGACGCACAGCGCCTTGCGGATGATGGTGTGCACGGTCGTGCCAGTGCTGTGCGGCAGTACGTATTCGCCTTCGAGCACTTCGTTGCCGCCACGGCTGAACAAGCGTTCTTCGGCCTCTTCGATGGCTTCTGCTGCGTCGGTGCTGACGAAATCGGCCGAGCGCTTGCCGATGATCGCCGCCATCTCGGCGCCGACTGATTCGGCTTGCGCACGATTGGTCATGATGTAGCGGTGCTGGCTGTCCTTGACGTAGAGCGGGTGCGGCACGGCATCGAAAACATCCTGCAGGAAGCTGCGCAGCAAGGACTGCTGCTGCGCCTGGCGCTGCACTTCGGTGAGGTCTTCGTAAGTGGTAACGATGTTCGGCTCACCATCGAGGCCGTCGCAGACCACGTGGGTGAAGCGCAGATAGCGCCGGTCGCCACCCAGGGTCGTCAGCCAGGCATGGCTGACTTGTGGCTCACTGCTGGCGATGGCTTCGATGCCCTGCTCCTGCAGGCGTTCAAGCAGGCGGGCCAGCTCGAACGACGGCGCGGGCTGATCCAGCGTTGCCATCAGCTCGATGGCATAGCGTTCGTTGATCATCTGTGTGCTCTGGTCGGCGGCGCGCACGGTGACCGGCACCGGCATGGCATCGAGCACGCGCATCAGCATCGCACGGTAGCGTTCATGCACGGCGGATTGCGCGAATTCATCGCTGACATCGGCCAGGCTGCCGGTCAGCAGACGGCGCTGTCCCAGCGCGTCGCGGGTGGCGCGCACGCGCAGCTTGAGCCAGCGCGCAGTGAGCCCGTCGTTGAGCGGAAATTTCAGCTCGCGGGCGGTATCGACCTGGGCCGCCACGTGCAGCAAGGCAAGCACTTCGCGCCGCCAGTGGCGCGGCAATTGGCGCAGTGCGGCCGCCGCACTCGGCGCCTGCTCCTCGACCCAGCCGAGCAGCAGCTGTGCCTTTTCCGAGATGTGGAAGGCGCGCGTCTGCAGATCGAATTCCCAGATGCCATCCTGGGTCAGCTGCAGGGCGCGCTGCATGCGCTCTTCGCTCTCGCTGAGCGCGTGTTCGACGCGTGACGCACTGGCCTGCGCCTGATTGCCGCGTGCCCCCAGCAACAGTGCCAGCGCTGCCATCAGCGCACCGAACACGACGATGGCGGCAGCGCCCAGATTGGCCGGCAGGCTGCTGCCATCAAAGTGGTGGGCATACACGCGCAGCTGCAGCGAGGGGCTGATGCGTGGAAAGCGGGTGCTGCTCAGTAGCCTATCCTCGGCCAGTCTGGCGGCGGAGAACTGGCCGTTGGCGGTGAGCAGCTCGGCCGCAATCCATTTGCTGTGGCCGGCCGTGCTGGCATTGAGCCAGCGCTGCGGGTCGAAGATCAGCACCGTCGCCTGACCATGGCGCCAGGCATGTGCCAGTGCGGCAATCGGTAGCGCGTGTTGGCCGGCCACCGGCAGGCCGACCAGGCTGGGCAGGCCCTGTTCGCGCGCCGCACGGGCTGCTTCGCGGGCGAGGGCTTCGAGTTCCTCTGTGCTGCGCGCATTGCGTTCTTTGGCGTCGGCAAAGCGCAACAGCACGCGAGCCTGGCCACCGGCGTCCGGCGCATCGAACTGCAGCAGCATGATCGGTGATAGCGGACTGAAACCGCCGGATAGCAGCTTGCCTAGCGAAGGCGTGCTGGCAGCAGCGGCTTGTTTGTCATTCGCGCCACTGTGATCGGCCAGTTCAAGCGCGGCCAAGAGCAGGCTGGCTTGCTGCATTTGTTGCTGCATCTCATGGCTGAGCGCATGGGCGTGCTCGTCGACCGCCGCCTGGTGCAGCTGCTGGGGCTGTGCCTGCATCCAGTGCCAGAAGGCCGCCGCCGCCGCGATGCTGAACACCAGGACGAGGATGCTGACGATCTTGACCGCAGCATCGCGCAAGGCTTCGCGGCGTGAGCGGTCGGAGGGGGAAGGCGCAGGCGGGGTGTCTTGCACGAACAGTTACCGGGGGCTGGGGAAACCATTCCATTAACGGCGTAGCAGGCGCTACGCTTTAAGCATCATTCTGCGACGCCTTCCGTGCGCAGGCGGACAGATTGGGCGGGGCGCGCCAGGCGCGCCCCGCTGCAGGGGCTTCTTAGAGCTTGCCAGCCAGCCACTCGCGCACGCTGGCGAGCGCTGCCGGCAGGGCTTGCGGATTGCTGCCGCCGGCTTGCGCCATGTCGGCGCGGCCGCCGCCCTTGCCGCCCACTTGCTGGGCGACGAAGTTCACCAGCTCGCCGGCCTTAATCCTGGCGGTGAGATCCGGTGTGACGCCAGCAATCAGCGCGACCTTGCCATCGCTGACCGTGGCCAGCACCACGGCGGCACTGCCGAGCTTGTCGCGCAGGCGGTCGACCGCTTCGCGCAGCGCGGCCGCATCGGCTCCGTCGAGCGTGGCGGCGAGCACCTTGACGCCGGCGACATCGGCCGCTTGCGAGAGCAGGGCGTCGCCCTGGTTGCTGGCGAGCTTGGACTTGAGCGCAGCGATTTCCTTCTCCAGCGCACGCACGCCGTCGAGCACCTGGGCCAGCTTGCCGCCGACCTCGTTGCCCGGCACCTTGAGCGCGCTGCTCACTTCGCTGAGCTGGGTGTCGCGTGCGAGGATGTGGTTGAGCGCCACTTCACCGGCAATCGCCTCGACACGGCGCACGCCTGCGGCCACGCCGCTCTCGCCGATGATCTTGAAGAAGCCGATGTCGCCGGTGCGCGCCACATGGGTGCCGCCGCACAGCTCGCGGCTGGAACCGATGTCGAGCACGCGTACCGAATCGCCGTACTTCTCGCCGAACAGCATCATGGCGCCGGTCTTCTGTGCGTCTTCGATGTTCATCACGCGCGCCTGGGTGGCGGCATTGGCGAGGATTTCACGATTGACCAGCTGCTCGACCTTGCGGATTTCCTCGTCGCTCAGCGGAGCGTTGTGGGCGAAGTCGAAGCGTGTCTTGTCCGGATCGACCAGCGAGCCCTTTTGCTGCACGTGGGCACCGAGCACTTCGCGCAAGGCCTTGTGCATCAGGTGGGTGACCGAGTGGTGGCGCTGGGTGGCGCTGCGGCGGTTGCCGTCGACGCGGGCATTGAGGCTGTCGCCCAGCTTGATCTCGCCTTCGACGACGCGGCCGTGGTGGCCGAACACATCGGCCTGGATCTTCTGCGTGTCCTCGACGAGGAAGCGTGCGGTGGCGTTCTGCATCGCGCCGGCGTCGCCAACCTGGCCGCCGGATTCGGCGTAGAAGGGCGTGTTGTCGAGCACGATCACGGCGTCGTCACCGGCGCGGACGACATCGACACGGCTGCCGTCGATGTACAGGCCGGTGACCTTGGCGCCTTCGACCAGCAACTTGTCATAGCCCTGGAAGCTGGTCGGTGTGCCCTGGTATTCGAGACCTTGTGCGATCTTGAACTTGCCGGCGGCGCGCGCCTGCTCGCGCTGGTGATTCATCGCCGTGTTGAAGCCCGCTTCGTCGACGGTGAGGCCGCGCTCGCGCAGCACGTCAGCAGTGAGGTCGAGCGGGAATCCGTAGGTATCGTGCAGCTTGAAGGCGATGTTGCCGTCGAGCACGGTGCCGCCATTGAGCGCAGCGAGTGCCGATTCCAGAATGTCCATGCCATTGGCAATGGTCTGGAAGAAGCGTTCTTCTTCGAGCTTGAGCACTTCGGTGACGCGTGCCTGGTGTTGCTTGATTTCCGGGTAGGCGCTGCCCATCTCGGCAGCCAGTGCATCGACCAGCTTGTGGAAGAAGGGCGTGCGCGCACCGAGCTTGTAGCCGTGGCGGATGGCGCGGCGCGCAATGCGACGCAGCACATAGCCGCGACCTTCGTTGCTGGGGATCACGCCATCGACCACGGTGAAGCTGCAGGCGCGGATGTGGTCGGCAATCACCTTGAGCGAGGGCGACTCGGCATCGACGGCACCGCTGACGTTGCCAGCCGCTTCAACCTCGCGCTTGGCGGCGGCGAGCAGGTTCTGGAACAGGTCGATCTCGTAGTTCGAGTGCACGTGTTGCAGCACGGCGGTGATGCGTTCCAGGCCCATGCCGGTATCGACGCTGGGGCGCGGCAGGAGGTCCATGACGTATTCGCCGCTCTCGTCGACACGGCGGTTGAACTGCATGAACACGTTGTTCCAGATCTCGATGTAGCGGTCGCCATCCTGATCGGGCGATCCGGGCGGGCCGCCGGCAACGTCTGCGCCGTGGTCGTAGAAGATTTCCGAACAGGGGCCGCAGGGACCGGTGTCGCCCATCATCCAGAAATTGTCGGAGGCGTAGCGCGCGCCCTTGTTGTCGCCAATGCGCACGCAGCGCTCGGCCGGCACGCCGATCTGCTTGGTCCAGATGTCGTAGGCTTCGTCGTCATCGGCGTAGACAGTGACCCACAGGCGATCCTTGGGCAGCTTGAAGACTTCGGTCAGCAGTTCCCAGGCGTACTTGAGCGCGTCTTCCTTGAAGTAGTCGCCAAAGCTGAAATTGCCCAGCATCTCGAAGAAGGTGTGGTGACGCGCGGTGTAGCCGACATTGTCGAGGTCGTTGTGCTTGCCGCCGGCGCGGATGCACTTCTGGGCCGTCGTGGCGCGCGAGTAGGGGCGCTTGTCGAAGCCGAGGAAGACATCCTTGAACTGGTTCATCCCGGCATTGGTGAACAGCAGGGTGGGGTCGTCGCCCGGCACGACGGGGCTGGACGCGACGATCTGGTGACCCTTGGATTCGAAATACTTGAGAAACGCGGAGCGGATTTCAGCGGCAGTCATGGTGGCCTGGAAGTGAGTGCGCGCAGCGAGACGATGCGCGACAAAGTGTCAGATCGGCGCATTTTAACATCTGCCTGCGGCAAGTGCCCTGCGCAAGCTCCGGCTTGCGCAGGGCAGGGACGTTCAGCGAGCGACTCGCTGCGGTGAGGCGTAGCGCATGCCCAGCCAGATCACCAGGGCGGTGAGGCCGTAGCACAGCGCCTGGGTGGCGGTGGGGGCAGCATCGTAACCGGCCATGGCGTGCAGCACGGTGCCGATCACGGAGTCTTCCGGCAGCAGCGCCGAGCTGTCCCACAGCGGGTCGATCAGCGCCGGCAGCACGTCGGCCTGGATCAGGAAGCGCGCGGCTTGCCCGGCCATGCCGGCGGCGAGCAGGAGGATCAGCAGGGCCGTCGCCTGGAAGAACCAGCGCAGCGGAATGTGCAGCAGGCCACGGTAGAGCAGGGTGCCGACGGCGATGCCGGCGACCAGCCCGATCAGGCTGCCGGCCAGCATGCTGTTGGCCGTGGTGCCGCCCTGGGTGAAGATGCCGTAGAGGAACAGCACGACTTCCGAGCCCTCGCGCAGCACCGCCAGGCCGACCACGCTGACCAGGATGGTGGCCGATTGCGTGCCACTGCTGACGGCATTGCCGATGCTGGTGGCGTGCGCTGCCAGCTCGCGGCCGTGGCGCGCCATCCAGATGTTGTGGCTGGCCAGCATCAGCACGGCCAGGCCCAGCACGGCGGCGTTGAAGATCTCTTGCCCCATGCCCTGGGCGAACTGGTTGAGCACGTCGGCAAAACCGGCGACCAGGCAGGCGCCGGCGATGCCGAGCCAGATGCCGGCGCCGATCCACAGGCCACGGTGACGCACGCCGCGCGTGGCTGCGGCCAGGATGCCGATGATCAGCGCGGCTTCGAGGACTTCACGGAACAGGATGATGGCAGAGCTGAGCATGATGTTTTACTCGGCGATCAGCACGCCTTGTGCCGTTTTCTCGTTGAATTCCCCAAAGAACGGGTAGCTGCCCGGCTTGAGCGGGCCAACCACGACGAGACCTTTGCTCTTGCCCGGGATGACCTTTTCGGCGCGCAGTTTCTTGCTCTCGAACTCTTCCGGGCTGGCGTCGCGGTTGTCGATGACGATGCGGATCTTCTGGTTGGCCGCCACGCGCAGTTCGCTGGGCGAGAAAACGTGGTTTTCGATGATCAGGGTGACATCCTGATCGGCTTGGGCCAGCGGTGCTGCAAGGGCGCAGAGCAGGGCTGCGGAGGAGAGAAGTTTGCGCATGACGAAGGCTCGCAAAGTTATTATGGATAGAGCCATACTATTGCGAATTGTTCGCATTTGCAAACTTTGCCCCGTACGCGGCTGACGGCATTCCGCCGTTTGAGGCGTTCGTCTCAGCGGTGGGCGCCGCCGGCCGGCGATCCTGCCGGCGGCGCCTGGCCGTCTCAGGGCAGACGGCGGATGCGCGAGACGGCGTCATCCAGTGCTTGCTTGGGCGGCTTGCGGTCGGTCCAAACGGCGTCCAGTTCCTCGGCAAATACTTCACGCACGCCCGGCTTGTGCGCCAGCGCGCTGGCGTAGCCATTGGTCGCCGATTTGTGGGTCAGCTCGTCGATGGCGATGCGAATCGCCTGCAGATCTTCGCGCAGCAGCCGCGAACGCGTGGCGGCCAGCAGGCCGGCCTGGTTGAGCGGCAGGTAGCCGGCATTGACCTGCCATTCGACCTGGCTCTCGGCGCTCAGCCAGAAGCTGACGAAACGCGCGATCTGGGCGTATTCGGCGCTGCTGCGGCCGGCGGCGATCCACATCGACGGGCCATCGGCGAGAGTGTTGAGCGGCGCGCCGTAGGCACCGTCATGGTAGGGCAGGGGGCTGACCACCACGTCCAGCCCGGCGCGGCGCAGGCTGGGCAGCAGGGCCGAGCTGGCGGTCAGGCTGGCGCATTTGCCATCCATGAAGACCTGCTCGGCTTCGCGTCCGTAGCCGAAGAGGTGCAGGTACTGGCCGCGCACCCAGCTGTTCATCAGCGCGATGTGTTTCACCTGCATCAGGCCATTGGCCACCACCTGGGCGTTCTTGCCTGTGCTGGCATAGGCCTGGTTGTTCCAGGCGCTGCTGTTCTCGATGAACACGCTGACCGGCTCGGCCGTCGTGTAGGGGCAGGCGATGCCGGCCTGGCGCAGCTTGCCGAAGACCTCCTGCCAGTCCTGCCAGGTGGCCGGCAGGCTGGCCGGGTCAATGCCGGCTTGTTGCAGGGCGGCGCGGTTGGTGTACATCACCGGGCTGCCCAGGCCGATGGGCAGGGCCCGCAGACGATTGCGCTCATCAAGTACCAGCGGCGTCATCATGCGCGGCGGGGCGAGGGTTTGCAGCGGTTCGCGCGCCTGCGCCATGACTTCGTAGAGCGGCTTGATGCGCTTGGGCTTGCTCAGCAGCTGCGCTTCCGAGCTGTCCTCGAGAATCATCAGCGCGGCCTGCGGGCCGGGCGCGTCCCAGCGGCGTTCGCTGATGTTGATGTGCGCGGCCTTGTTGCCAGCATTGAAGCGCTCGACCAGGCGGGCCAGCTGCGCGCCCTTGTCAGCGCCCAGCTCGTGCACCAGCTCGATTTCGAGCGGTGCGCGCTCGGCGGCGTGGAGGCCCGGACACAAGCCGATCAGGCTCAGGCAAAGGATCAGCGCGCGGGTATGTTTCATGAGTCGGGTCCGGCAATAAATGAGCGGCCGATTATAGAGGCCGTCCGCGCGCCGTTCGGGGGGCGCCACGACAAGCGGCTCAAGAGATCGGCGGCGGGTGACGTAAAGCTATCTGGTCACTTACCGGTTTTTGCAAGGTCATTCCATGTCACCACGTCTGCTCGCAATCCTTGTGTTGTTGCCGCTTGCCGCCTGCGAGCGGCTCGGCATTCCAGACCCGGCCAAAGATGCAGCGGACCGCGAAGCCGAGGGGCGGGCCATCGGCAGCGCCTGCCGTCAGTCGGGGCGCGCGCTGGAGGACTGCTTCACGCTCAATCTCAAGGCGTCCAAGTCGGCCATCTTCAACGGCTGGAAGGAGATGAACGACTACATGACCGAGAACAAGATCGACACCGTCAAACCCGAGCTGCCCCTGCCCGGCATGCCCAAGAACAAGGGCGGCGATAGTGATGCGGGCGATGCGCAGTCCGACGCGGCGGAGGACAAAACGCTCTCGCGCACCGAACGGCGGCGGCGCGCCGAGGCCGCCAAGGAAGCTGAAAGTGGCAAGGATGCAGGCAAGGACAGCGCCAAGCACTAGCCACAACCGGCGGGTTGTGGGCCCTGCTGTGTATACTCGCCGCCTTTGCTGCCTACCCATGCTGCCATGCAGATTCAAGCTACAGGATTGATCCTTCACTGCCGCGCCGGCTTCGAGAGCGAGGTCGCTGCCGAAGTGCTGGCGCGCTGCGAAGAGCATGGTTTCCTCGGTGTCGTGCACAGCCAGCCGGATACCGCCATCGTGCGCTTTGCGCTGCATGATGCGGTGCCCTGGCAAAGCCTGCTTGCCATCACTCCGTTTGCCGACTGGATTTTCGCCCGCGAGCGGCATGCCTGGATTGGCAGCATTGCGGATCTGCCTACGCAAGACCGTGCCGGCGTCATCGCCCAGGATCTGGCCGTGCGTGGCCTGCGCTGCGGACGCGTGATCTGCGAATTCGCCGACACCAACGCCGCCAAGGAAGTCTCGGGCTTCCTGCGCCGCTTCACCCCGCATCTGGAGAAAGCGCTGAGCCGTGTTGGCGTGCTTACGCCCTCAGAAACCGCGCCGACTTTGCATCTTTTTTTCGATACCTCGGCCGCCTGCGAGATCGGCCTCTCGGCGCCCGGCGACGCCTCGCCCTGGCCGATGGGCGTGCCGCGTCTGCGCATGCCGCGTGGCGCGCCGAGCCGTTCCACGCTCAAGCTGGCCGAAGCCTTTTATGCCCTGATGAGCGAAAAGGAACGCGACAAAAGCCTGCGTGCCGGCTTGCGCGCCGTCGATCTGGGCGCCGCGCCGGGCGGCTGGACCCTGCAATTCGCGCAGCGCGGCGTGCATGTCACGGCGGTCGATAATGGCCCGCTGTCCGCCGAGGTGCTGGCCACCGGGATGGTCGAACACCGGCGTGCCGACGGCTTTACCTGGCGCCCGCCCAAGCCGGTCGACTGGATGGTTTGCGACATGGTCGAGCAGCCGGCGCGGGTGGCGGTGCTGATGGCTGACTGGCTGGTCAAGGGCAATTGCCGGCGCACGATCTTCAACCTCAAGCTACCGATGAAAAAGCGCTTCAAGGAGATCGCCCACTGCCGCGAGCTGATCGACAAGCGCCTGCGCGAGCAAGGCCTGCGCTACACCTTGCGGATGAAGCATCTGTACCACGACCGTGAGGAAATCACCGCTTATTTGACCCTGATTTGAGCCCACGCTGCCCATTGCGCGGAGCGCATGCAGGGTTTACAGCCAGCTGCGGGTATACTCGTGCGTCGTACACGATATTCGCCGGATTGAAACCGGATTGCCAATGAGCTTTGCTGAACTTGGATTGAGTCCCGAACTGCTGCGTGCTGTGGAAGAGGCCGGTTACACCGAACCGACGCCGATCCAGCGCCAGGCCATTCCCGTCGTGCTGGCGGGTGGGGACGTGATGGGCGGTGCGCAGACCGGCACCGGCAAGACCGCCAGTTTCACCCTGCCGTTGCTGCATCGCCTGTCGCGCCATGCCAGCACCAGCACTTCGCCAGCGCGCCACCCGGTGCGCGCGCTGATCCTCACGCCGACGCGCGAGCTGGCGATGCAGGTCTTCGAGTCGGTGCGCACCTACAGCAAGTACGTGCCGCTGCGCAGCACCTGCATCTACGGTGGCGTGGACATGAAGGCGCAGATCGCCGAGATGCGCACCGGCATCGAGATCGTCGTCGCCACGCCGGGCCGCCTGCTCGACCACGTCGAACAGCGCAGCATCCAGCTGGGCCAGGTCGAATTCCTGGTCCTCGATGAAGCGGACCGCATGCTCGACATGGGCTTCATCCCGGACATCCGCCGCATCATCAGCCTGCTGCCGCAAAAACGGCAGAGCCTGCTGTTCTCGGCGACCTTCTCGGACGAGATCAAGAAGCTCGCCGACAGCATGCTGCAAGCGCCGCAGCTGATCGAAGTGGCACGCCGCAACATGGTCAGCGAGACCATCAGCCACATCGTTCACCCGGTCTCCACCAGCGTCAAGCGCGAGCTGCTGGCCAAGCTGCTGGCTGAAGGCGATACCACCGACCAGATGCTGGTCTTCGTCAGCACCAAGTTCGGCTGCAGCCGCCTGACCCGCCACCTCGAAAAGGAAGGCATCTCGGTCGACGCCATTCACGGCGACAAGGGGCAGCAGCAGCGCACCGAAGCGCTCGAAAAATTCAAGGCCGGCGAAACCCGCGTGCTGGTGGCGACCGATGTCGCCGCGCGTGGCCTGGACGTCGATGATCTGCCCTGCGTGGTGAATTTCGAGCTGCCGCCCAATCCTGAGGATTACATTCACCGCATCGGTCGTACCGGCCGTGCGGGCAAGACCGGCAAGGCGATCTCGCTAGTTTCGCCGGAAGAGCAGCCGCGCCTGTCGGCGATCGAGCGCATGATCAAGCTCAAGGTCACCCAGGTCATGGTGCCGGGCTTTGGTCCCGAGACCACGCCGGAAGAATTGCCGCGCCCGCGCCGTAGCCGTCCCGAATCGAGCGAAGGCGGCCGTGAGCGCCCGGCACGCCCTGAGCGCAGCCGCAGTGCCGAGTCGGACAGCGGCGAGCGCAGCAGCTTCTCGCGTACGCGCAGCAAGCCCAGCAATATGGTGGCGCCGGACGGTTTCGATTTCTCGCGCCCCTACGCGCCGAGCGCTGCCGAAACGGGCGCTGAAGCGGCGGCCGCCAGTCAGACTGGCAGCGCTGACAAACCGCGTCCGGCGAATGGCCCGGCACGGCCGCTGGCCTTCCTGCTCGGCGGTTCGCGCAAGCCGTCCTGAGGCGGCTTGCGGCGCGCTGTCCTGCAGCGCGCCGTGAATGCGCGCGTTTTCAGCGTGCGCCGAAGCGCGTCAGATCTTCAAGCTTGCTGCCCGGCTTGATGTTCTTGGCCTTGAACCAACCCTTGTTCATCTCCAGCGCAAAACGCGCCGGCTTGCTCGCGCAGTGGTTGTCCTCGGTCTGCGGCAGCATCTCTTCGATGTTGATGATGCGGCCTTGCTCATCGAGGAAGGCCACCGATAGCGGGATCAGGGTGTTCTTCATCCACATGCAGTACTGCTGTGTGCTGTCGAAGACGAACAACATGCCGGCATTGCTGGGCAGACTCTTGCGGTACATCAGGCCTTGCTCGCGGGCGGGCTCGTTGGCCGCCACTTCGGCATCGATGCGCCACATGCCCAGATTCAGCTCGGTGCGCGGGAACTGGATCTCGGCCTGCGCGGCCGTTGCCAGTAGGGCGCTGCCGGCCAGGCACAGGTGCAGCAGTCGTGTGCGCAGGGCTTTCATCTTCATCGCTGATTCCTCTTCTCAGGTGTGGTCGGGCGCTGGTTTGGCGCGCAGTGTGCGATCCGGCCGTGCGGCGCGGCGCCACAGGGCGTGGTACCCGTGGTCTTCAGGCTGGGGACGCCATCTTCGTCCATGAACACGGCGCGCGTAGTCCAGCTCTGCAGCCCCTTGCGGTCCAGTTCCAGACGCAGCAGCCAGCCGGTGCGCAGCTCATCGCTCTTGAAGCTGTCAAAAACCAGATTGCCCAGGCTGTAGACGATCAGCTTGCCCTTGTAATACTCGGCGCCCTGGGTGATGTGCGGGTGCGTGCCGACGACCAGGTCTGCGCCGGCATCGATCATGATGCGTGCCAGTGTGCGCTGGCGTGCGCTCGGTTCAGGTTCGCGTTCCCAGCCCCAGTGCATGAAGGGAATCACCAGATCAGCGCCGGCACGGCGGGCGGCACGGATGTCGGCAACGACATGACTGTCCTCGCTCCAGGCCACGCCCGGCCAGTCAGGGCCGGCTTCAAAGCTGCGCGGCTTGAATTCGTTGTACGCGAGCACGGCGATGCGCAGGCCGTTGCGTGTGATCCACAGCGGCGCGTGCGCTTCCTGCAGATTGCGGCCGCCACCAAAATGCGCAATGCCCTTGGCGTCGAGATGGCTGATCGTTTCGACGAAGGCCTGCTTGCCGTAATCGCCGGCATGGTTGTTGGCCAGCGAGACGGCATCGAAACGCTTCTTGACGATGTCCAGCACCGCCGGCTGGGCGCGGAAGGTGAAGATCTTGCTGGCCAGCGCTTCACCCGTGGTGGCGACCGGGCATTCGAGATTGGCGATGCGGTAATCAGCGCTGCCGAGGAAGTCGCTCAGCCCGGCCAGTGGGTCACCGCCGGCGGCGATCACGCGGCCGGGGCCGTCGTCGAGCATCAGGTCGCCGCCTAAGATCAGCGACACCTTGGGCGCCGGCGCAGGCGCCGGGGCGGCCAGCAGCGGCAGGGCGAGGAGCAGCGCGGCGAAGGCGGCAATCCGTTTTTTCATATGCGCTCGCACCAGTATTCGAGTTCGCCATCGCGAACCGGTTCATAGACGCGTTGCAAGCCGCTGAAGCCGAATTGCGGGCGATTGCTCAGCGGCCAGGCATGCGTGCTGTGCTGGATGATCACCGGCGAATCTTCATGATCGGCATAGACGTAGATCTTGGCGGCTGCGGTGTCGCGTGGCGTGGTTTGCAGCACGATGCGGAACAGGAAGTAGGAGCCGATCTGCACTGTCGGCACCGCGTAGGGCGAGGCCACCGGCTGTGCGCGCAGGGTGCGCGTTTCGCCGCCGTAGCTGACATGGCATTGCACGCCGGGCGTCGCGGCCGGGGTCGCGCTGCTGGCGAGCAGAGCGAGGCTGGCGAGGAAGCAGCGCGCGCGGCTCACAGGAAGCGGTCCAGAATGCGCCGGCTGATGCGGTCCATGCCGTAGCGGTTGCGGATCAAAAATTGCACGCCGTGGCTGTCGGCGATCAGCAAGGTGCCGTCGGCGACGCGGCGGATGTCTTCTTCGCCACGCAGGATGAAGCGCGTCTCGCCACGATCTGTCTCCACCTCCCATTCGCTGGGCGTGGCGAAGGTCGAGACCTTGCGGATGCTGCGGATCTCCGGCATGAATTCGCGATTGCGCAATTCCTCTTCGATCAGGCTGCGCTGCGCCGCCGGCAATTGCTGCAGGCTGTCGATCCAGGCCAGTTCGTGACCGTCGATGCTGATCAGCGAGATGCCTTCGTCAGGTGCGGCAATCGGAAAGGCGCGCACCGGCACCACGCCTTCATGTGTCGTGCCCTCTGCGTCGACGAACAAGAGCTTGCCGAAGGCGTTACGACGCAGGTCGAGGACAGTCTGGATTTCACTCATGGCTGACTCCTGCGGCTTCGGCGGCCTGTGCTTCATTGCGCGCCTGGGCTTGATAGAGACGATGGTAATGGCCTTGGCGCGCCATCAGTTCTTCGTGATTGCCGATTTCGACGATCTTGCCGCGATCCATCACGACCAGGCGATCGGCCTTGCGCAGTGTGGACAGGCGGTGCGCGATGGCCAGCGTGGTGCGGCCCTGCACGAGGTTGTCGAGTGCGCGCTGGATTTCCTTTTCGGTCTCGGTATCGACCGAGGAGGTCGCTTCATCTAGGATCAGGATGCGCGGGTTGATCAGCAGGGCACGCGCAATCGAGATGCGCTGGCGTTCGCCGCCGGACAAGCCCTGGCCGCGCTCGCCGACCAGCGAGTCGTAACCGTGCGGCAGGCGCAGGATGAACTCGTGCGCATGTGCGGCGCGTGCGGCGGCGATGATCTCGGCGCGTGTGGCGTCCGGCTTGCCGTAGGCGATGTTGTCGGCAATCGTGCCGAAGAACAGGAAGGGCTCCTGCAGCACCAGACCGATATGCTTGCGGAATTCGGCGACCGGTAGCGAGCGGATGTCGATGCCATCGACGCGGATGCTGCCTTCGGTGACGTCGTAGAAGCGGCAGATCAGATTCACCAGGGTGCTCTTGCCCGAGCCGCTGTGGCCGACCAGGCCGATCATCTCGCCAGGCTGGATGTCCAGGCTCACGCCGCGCAGCACGGCGCGGTTGCCGTAGCGGAAACCCACATCGCGCACGCTGATGGCACCTTCAACCTGGGCCAGATGCTCGGGCTGGGTGGGCTCGGGCACGCTCGATACGTGGTCGAGAATATCGAAGATGCGCTTGGCGCCGGCCGCCGCTTTTTGCGTCACCGAGACGATGCGGCTCATCGAATCGAGGCGGCCGTAGAAACGGCCGATGTAGGCGAGGAAGGCGGTCAGCGTACCGACCGTGATGGCGTGGTGCGAGACCTGCCAGATGCCGAAGGCCCACACCACCAGCAAGCCGACTTCGGTGAGCATAGAGACCGTCGGCGAGAACAGCGACCAGGTCTTGTTGAGGCGGTCATTGATCTGCAGATTATGCTGATTGGCTTCGCGGAAGCGTTTCGTCTCGCGCGCTTCCTGCGCAAAGGCCTTGACCACGCGGATGCCGGGAATGGTGTCGGCCAGCACATTGGTGACTTCGCCCCAGACGCGGTCGATCTTCTCGAAACCGGTGCGCAGGCGGTCGCGCACGACATGGATCATCCAGGCGATGAAGGGCAGTGGCAGCAAGGTCACCAGGGCCAGCCAGGGATTGATCGAGAAGAGGATCACCGAGGTCATGGCGATCATCAGCACGTCGGTAATGAAGTCCAGCGCGTGCAGCGACAGGAACACGCTGATGCGGTCCGATTCCGAACCGATGCGCGCGATCAGGTCGCCGGTGCGCTTGCCGCCGAAATATTCGAGCGAGAGCTTGAGCAGGTGCTCGTAGGTCGTGGTGCGCAGGTCGGCGCTGATGCGCTCGGAGACCAGGGCGAGGATATAGGTCTTGGCCCAGCCCAGCGCCCAGGCCAGCAGGGCGGCCCCGAGCAGGCCGCTGAGGTAGAGCGCCACGCGCTGCGGATCGATCTCGCGGCCGTCCTGGAAGGGAATCAGGATCTCGTCCATCAGCGGCATGGTCATGTACGGCGGCACCAGGGTCGCCGCCGTGCTGGCCAGCATCAGCAGGAAGCCGCCGAGCAGGCGTCCCTGGTAGGGGCGCGCAAAGCGCCACAGGCGCAGCAGGGTCCAGGTCGAGGGCGGTGTGTGGTTCTCGGCGCTGCACACCGGGCATTCTTCTTCATCCGGCTCCAGCGTTGCCTTGCAGGTCGGACAGACCGCGCTTTCCGGCTCGCTCAGCAGCTGGCCGGTGCGCTGCGTCTGCTGGCGGTCGAATTCCTTGAGCAGGCGCAGCGCAGCGAGGTTCTGGCCCAGCGTATAACGCCAGTGATCCAAGCGCTGCTGCGTGTCGAGCAGTTCCAGGATGCCGACGCCGGCGTGATCGGAGACCTGCAGCTGCAGCCCAGGCTGCAGCGGCCAGCTGCGCCAGTCCTCGCTGCCCTGCGGGCTGGCCAGGATGCGCTCGGTGCTGAGGACGACGTAGCGGCGGGCGAAATGCAGATGCTCGTCAAGATCGGTTTCCAGCCAGAGCAGGGCTTCTTCGCCCGCTTTGAGCGGCGGCGTCGGGATGCTGGGTGCGGTGTTGGGAAGGGCGTGTGCAGTCGTCATCGAGTCGTTTTGGGTTGGTGCGTACAGCTTTGTCCGGCCTGAAAAGCCCGACCAGACGCAATTGTCCATGAGAAATGCCCCTCATGTGTGGGCCAGCGCTGGATTGGCGGGGGCTAACAGCGGATAATCCGCAGGTTTTGAGCGAGCTCGCCGTAAACTCCTGGCTAGCTCGCGCGTTGAATGCGGGCCACCTTGTTGCAGCAATAACGATTCATGAGCCAAAGAGACATACAAATCCTTGCAATGAGGTCGCTACGCGGCCCCAATATCTGGACCTATCGCCCGGCACTCGAAGTGCTGATCGATATCGGCATTCTGGAAGATTCCCCCTCCAATACCTTGCCCGGCTTCTACGAGCGCCTGTCGGCCTGGCTGCCGGGCCTCATCGAGCACCGCTGCAGCTATGGCGAGCGGGGCGGCTTCCTGCGCCGGGTTGAAGAAGGCACCTGGCCGGGGCATATCCTCGAACACGTGACGCTCGAACTGCAGACCATGGCCGGCCAGAAGACCGGTTTTGGCAAGGCGCGCAGCACCTCCAGGCGCGGCGTCTACAAGGTCGTGGTGCGTTCGCGCCAGGAAGAAGTGACGCGCGCTGCGCTGCTGGCGGCGCGTGAGCTGATCCTCGCCGCCATCGAGGACAAGCCCTTCGATGTCGCCGCCCATGTGGCGCAGATCACCGAGCTGGCCGATTCGCTGTGCCTGGGGCCGAGCACCAATTGCATCGTCGAAGCCGCCAGCGAGCGCGGCATCCCTTCGATCCGCCTGACCAAGGGCAATCTGGTCCAGCTGGGCTACGGCGCGCGCCAGCGTCGCGTGTGGACCGCCGAGACCGACCAGACCTGCGCGATTGCCGAGAGCATCGCCAGCGACAAGGATCTGACCAAGAGCTTGCTCGCCTCCTGCGGGGTGCCGGTGCCGGAAGGGCAGATCGTCGCCAATGCTGACGAAGCCTGGGAAGCGGCCGAGGATATCGGCGTGCCGGTGGTGGTCAAGCCCAGCGATGCCAACCACGGACGTGGCGTGTCGCTGAACCTGACGACGCGCGAAGAAGTCGTCGCCGCTTTCGCCCTGGCCGAACAAGAGGGCAGCGAAGTCATCGTCGAGCGCTTCATCCGCGGTGACGAACATCGCCTGCTGGTGGTCGGCGGCAAGGTCGTCGCGGCGGCGCGCGGTGAGGCCGCCTGGGTCACCGGTGACGGCCAGAGCAGTGTGCTGGCGTTGATCGACAGCCAGCTCAATTCCGACCCGCGACGCGGCGAGGCCGAAGAGTTCCCGCTCAGCAAGATCACCCTGCAGGAATTTCCGGGCATCGTGCTGCAATTGCAGCGTCAGGGCCTGACGCCTGAGTCGGTGCCCGAAGTGGGTCGTCGTGTGCTGGTGCAGCCCAATGGCAACATGGCTTTCGATGTCACCGACGAAGTGCATCCGGAAGTCGCGGCGCGGGTGTCGCTGGCGGCGCGCATCGTCGGGCTCGATATTGCCGGCGTCGATCTGGTGGCCGAAGACATCTCGCGTCCGCTCGAAGCGCAGGGCGCCGCCATCGTCGAAGTGAATGCCGGTCCGGGCTTGCTGATGCACTTGCAGCCGGCCGTGGGCAAGCCGCGCCAGGTCGGCGTGCCGATTGTCGACCATCTGTTCCCCGATGGCGAAAGCGGCCGCATCCCGCTGCTGGGCGTCAGTGGCAGCGAACACACCACGCGGGTGGCACGCCTGCTCGCCTGGCTCTTGCACATCGATGGCCGCCATGCGGGTCTGGCCTGTCGTGACGGCCTGTTCCTCGATCAGCGCAGCGTCGAGAGTCGCGATTGCGCCAACTGGGAAGCCGGTCAGCGCGTCCTGCTCAACCGCAATGTCGAGGCGGCGGTGTTTGAAACCCCGGCCGCCAGCATCCTTGCCGAGGGTCTGCCGTACGACCGCTGCGATGTCGGCGTGGTGACCAGCTTGCGCCACGATGACTCGGTCCTGCCCTACGATATTCTCGACAACGAACAGCTGGCCGGCGTGCTGCGTACCCAGGTCGATGTGGTGCTGGCGCAGGGCGCCGCGGTGCTCAATGCCGACGATCCGGCGGTGGCCGCGATGGCCGAGTATTGCGATGGCGAAGTGCTGTTCTACAGCGAGAACGGCGCCGCCGAGGTGTTCACCGCGCATCTGGCGGCAGGTGGGCGCGGAGTCTTCCTGCGCGAAGGGCGCATCGTGCTGGCCAGTGCCGAGGGCGAGCGCGTGCTCGGCAGCGCGCCGACCCAGCCGCTGGCCGCCACCTTGGCCGCCAGCGCCGCAGCTTGGGCTCTGGGCATGAGTCCGGATGTCATCAATACCGGCATCGACAGTTTCGAGTCCAGCCTCGCCAAACCCATTGAAAGCGTGCGTCGCAAGCGCACAGCCCGCTGAGTGCGTCAGCATCCAGTGCAAGAACAGACAGGAATGAATTGATGGAAGTCTCCCGCATCCGCGCACTGCGTGGCCCCAATTTGTGGAGCCGCCACACGGCCATCGAGGCCATCGTCAATTGCGCGCCCGATGAATGCGCCCTGATCGATCTGGCCGGCTTCGACGCACGCCTGCGCGAGCTGTTTCCGCAGATCGGCGAAATCGAAACCAGCGATAACGACGAAGCCTCACTGGCCCACGTGCTTGAATTCGCCGCCCTCGGTCTGCAGGCGCAGGCCGGTTGCCCGGTGACTTTCAGCCGGACGAGTGCCACCGGTGAGCCCGGCCAGTACCAGGTGGTGGTCGAGTACAGCGAAGAGCAGGTCGGCAAGCTGGCGTTCGAACTGGCACAAGCGCTGATCAAGGCGGTGTTGAGCCAGGGCAGCTTCGATCTGGCTGCGGCCCTGCATCAGCTGCGCGAGCTCGATGAAGACATCCGCCTCGGGCCGTCGACCGGTTCCATCGTTTATGCGGCGGTGGCGCGCGGCATTCCGTATCGTCGCCTGACCAGTGGCAGCATGGTGCAGTTTGGCTGGGGCAGCAAACAGCGGCGCATCCAGGCCGCCGAGATCGACCGTACCAGCGCGATCTCCGAATCCATCGCGCAGGACAAGGAACTGACCAAGAAGCTGCTCGAAGCCGCTGGCGTGCCGGTGCCCAAGGGCCGCCCGGTGAGCAGCGCCGACGATGCCTGGGCGGCGGCCAACGAGATTGGTTTTCCGGTCGTCGTCAAACCGCAGGACGGCAACCAGGGCAAGGGCGTGACGGTGAACATCACCACGCGCGAGCAGCTCGATGCCGGCTACAAGGCGGCCTTCGAGATCAGCGATGAAGTGCTGGTCGAACGCTTCCTGCCCGGCCACGATTTTCGCATGCTGGTGGTCGGCTCGCGCCTGGTCGCAGCGGCGCGTCGCGAGCCGCCGCTGGTGGTCGGCGACGGCGTGCATACCGTGCGCGAGCTGGTCGACGAGGTCAATCGCGATCCGCGCCGTGGCGAAGGACATGCCACCTCACTGACCAAGATCCGCTTTGACGACATCGCCAAGGCGCGCCTCGCCGCCCAGGGCTTGCAGCCGGATTCGATTCCGCCCAAGGGGCAGCGCGTCATCCTGCGCAACAACGCCAATCTATCGACCGGCGGCACCGCCACTGACGTGACCGACGATGTGCATCCGGATCTGGCCGCGCGCGCTGTTGCGGCGGCGCAGATGGTTGGTCTGGATGTCTGCGGCGTGGACGTGGTTTGCGAATCGGTGCTGCGCCCGCTCGAAGAGCAGGCCGGCGGCATCGTCGAAGTGAATGCCGCGCCTGGTTTGCGCATGCATTTGTCGCCGTCCTACGGCAAGGGCCGCAAGGTGGGCGAGGCGATCATCGACGAGCTCTACGCACCCGGCGACGATGGCCGCATTCCGGTTGTTGCCGTGACCGGCACCAATGGCAAGACGACCACGGTGCGCCTGATCGCCCACATTCTCGGCACCAGCGGCTTGCGCACGGCGATGACCAATACCGACGGCATCTACGTGCAGGGCAAGCGCATCGACACTGGCGACTGCAGCGGCCCGCGCAGTGCGCGCAATGTGCTGATGCACCCGGACGTCGACGCGGCGGTGTTCGAAACCGCACGTGGCGGCGTGCTGCGTGAAGGCCTGGGCTTTGACCGCTGCAAGGTGGCGGTGGTCACCAACATCGGTCTGGGCGACCATCTGGGCCTCAATTTCATCACCACGGTTGAAGATCTCGCCGTGCTCAAGCGCGTCATCGTGCAGAACGTCGCAACCAATGGCTACGCCGTGCTCAACGCGGCGGACCCGATCGTTGCGGCCATGGCCGCCAGCTGTCCGGGGCAGACCATTTTCTTCGCCGCCGATCCGCTGCATCCGGTGATCGTCATGCAGCGTGCCCAGGGCAAGCGCGTGGTGTTCATCGAAAAGGGCGCCCTGGTGGCGGTGGAAGGGCGCAGCAATATCCGCATTCCGCTGGCGCAGATTCCGCTTACCCGCAATGGCAGCATCGGCTTCCAGGTCGAGAACGTGATGGCTGCCGCCGCCGCGGCCTGGGGCGCAGGCACCGACTGGAAGGCGATTGCCGAGGGCCTGGCCAGCTTCTCCAACGACACCGACAACGCGCCCGGCCGCTTCAATGTCTTCGACTACCGTGGCGCCACCCTGATTGCCGACTATGGCCACAATCCGGACGCCATCGCAGCCCTGGTGCGTGCCGTCGACGGCATGCCGGCCAAGCGTCGCATGGTGGTGATCAGCGGTGCCGGTGACCGTCGCGATGAGGACATCCGCCAGCAGACCGAGATCCTCGGCGACGCTTTCGACGAGGTCGTGCTCTATCAGGACGCCTGCCAGCGTGGCCGCGCCGATGGCGAAGTCATCGCCCTGCTGCGTCAGGGCCTGGTCGGTGCCAAGCGCACCACGCTGACCGAGGAAATCCGTGGCGAATTCGTCGCCATCGACCACGCGCTGGCGCGCTTGCAGCCGGGCGATCTGTGCCTGATCCTCATCGATCAGGTCGAGGAAGCGCTGGCGCACATCGCCCAGCGCGTCAAAGAAGGCTGATCTTTGCCGGCGGGCCGGCTTGGCGCTGTGTGCGCCAAGCCCCTGCCTTCAGCTGCGTACGCGCCAGCTGCGCCGCACGGTCGGCGGTGGCAGCGCATCACGCCATTGGCCGGGCTGCAGTTCGCCGAGCGACCATTCACCGATCGACAGGCGAATCAGGCGCAGCGTCGGCAGGCCGACCTTGGCGGTCATGCGCCGCACTTGGCGGTTACGCCCTTCAGTCAGCACGATTTGCAGCCAGGCGGTCGGCACGCTCTTGCGAAAGCGCACCGGCGGCTCGCGGCTCCATAACCAGTCAGGCTCGGCCACCACCTGCGCCTGGCAGGGCAGGGTGCGCCGCGCATCGATCTCGACACCTGCGCGCAGCTGCGCCAGCGCCGTTTCATCCGGCTCCCCTTCAACCTGTACCAGATAGGTCTTCGGCTGTTTGTGGCGCGGATCGGCGAGGCTGTTTTGCAGTTTGCCATCATCGGTGAGCAGCAGCAGGCCCTCGCTGTCGGCGTCGAGCCGGCCGGCGGCATAGACATGCGGCACGCTGACCAGATCGGCCAGGGTGCGGTGTCCCAGTTCGCTGGTGAATTGGCTGAGGACGCCGTAGGGCTTGTTGAGCAGGATGATGCGTGACATGGATCGGGAGCAATGAAAAAGGCCCGCAGAAGCGGGCCTTGGAGTGTGCCACAGGCGGGCGCGCAACTGGCGCCTGGCCGCCTCCTGACACCTGCGCAGCGATCAGGATGCGCGCTGGATGTTCGAGGCTTGCTTACCCTTGGGGCCTTGCAGCACGTCGAAGGAGACCTTTTCACCTTCCTTCAGCGACTTGAAGCCGTTCATGGTGATGGCAGAAAAATGTGCGAACAAATCTTCGCTGCCATCATCGGGGGTGATAAAGCCAAAGCCTTTTGCGTCGTTAAACCACTTAACAGTACCGGTTGCCATCTCGTCTTCCTCTAACTCTTTTTTGGTGTCTTACAAACATCGGCGACTTGTCCGAACCGCCTCTGGAGGTCCTGGTCAGGAACCAGGGCGCCCCAATTGCGTGCCATCGTGTGAGTGCTGGCTGCCGTTCGGGCACAGCGGGCTTGTACGCCATGGCAAAGGCGCCGTCAAGGTGTGGTGCAGCGCTGAAAATGCGGCGCTGCGGAAGGATTTATCAAAATCGAAAAGTGCTTTGCGCTGCTCGGCATGCGTGTTGCTAGCTGTAAAGTGCAGAGAATCAGTGCTGAGGCTTGTAATTACAGGATGTGTCCTGATCTAGGGCATAGCGGAGCTGCAAGACACTGGACATTGAAAGCTTTGTTGCGCTGCAATGTGTGTGTTGTGAAGTTTTTTGTCAGAAATGTTGTGGCGCTGTGCCGCGAATGTATCGGATGCAACACAGCGCGGGCGGGTTTGGCGGTGTTTTGAAAGCGCGAGCAGCGTTATCAGACTGTGACAAACCTTGTATTGAAGTTCAGTTTGAAGCGATTAGAATGGGTCGCATGGCAACCCGCAAACATACCGAATCGATACTTGAGGCTGAGCGGACGAAAGTTCAGCCGCCACGTTTATACAAGGTGTTGTTGCTCAACGACGACTTCACCCCGATGGACTTTGTAGTAACGGTCCTGCAACGCTTTTTTTCGATGGACCGGGAACGCGCCACGCGTGTGATGCTCGAAGTTCATCGTGATGGACGGGGAATCTGTGGTGTTTTCCCGCGTGATGTTGCCGCGACCAAGGTCGAGCAAGTCAGCAGTTTTGCCAGGCAGCATCAGCACCCTTTGGCCTGTGTGATGGAGGAAGAGTAAATGATTGCGCAAGAGCTGGAAGTCAGTCTCCACATGGCCTTTGTTGAAGCGCGTCAGAAGCGCCATGAGTTCATTACCGTCGAGCATCTGCTATTGGCTTTGCTCGACAATCCTTCCGCCGCCGAAGTGCTGCGCGCCTGCGCGGTCAATATCGACGAGCTGCGGCGTGAGCTGAGCAAGTTCATCGCCGAGCACACGCCGACCGTGTCGGGTTCGGAAGAGATCGACACGCAACCGACCCTGGGCTTCCAGCGCGTCATCCAGCGTGCGATCCTGCATGTGCAATCCTCGGGCAAGAAGGAAGTGACCGGCGCCAATGTGCTGGTTGCCATCTTCGGCGAGAAGGATTCGCACGCGGTGTACTTCCTGCAACGTCAGGGTGTTACCCGTCTCGACGTGGTCAATTTCATTTCGCACGGCATCGCCAAGACGCCGTCGCAAGCGCAACCTTCGCAAGGCAGCAAGTCCGAAGAGTCTGCCGAGAACGGCGAGGGCGAAGCCGCCGGTGCCGGTGGCGCGCTGGAAAGCTACACGCAGAACCTCAATCAGCAGGCCCTGGTCGGCAAGATCGACCCGCTGATCGGCCGCGACAAGGAACTCGAACGCGTCATCCAGACGCTGTGCCGCCGCCGCAAGAACAATCCGCTGCTGGTTGGCGAAGCTGGCGTCGGTAAGACCGCGATTGCCGAAGGTCTGGCGCGCCGCATCGTTGAAGGCCGGGTGCCCGAAGTGCTTGAAAACGCCCAGGTTTACGCGCTCGACATGGGTGCCCTGCTGGCCGGCACCAAGTATCGTGGTGACTTCGAGCAGCGCCTGAAGGCGGTGCTCAAGCAACTGGTCGAGAACCAGAACGCGATCCTCTTCATCGATGAAATCCACACCCTGATCGGTGCGGGCGCTGCCTCGGGCGGTACGCTGGACGCCAGCAACCTGCTCAAGCCAGCGCTCTCCTCGGGGCAGATGAAGTGCATCGGGGCGACCACCTACAACGAATACCGCACGATCTTCGAGAAGGATCACGCCTTGTCGCGTCGCTTCCAGAAGGTCGAGGTCAACGAGCCTTCTGTCTCCGAAACCATCGAGATCCTCAAGGGGCTCAAGAGCCGTTTCGAAGAGCACCATGGCATCAAGTATTCGGCTGCGGCGATCACCAGCGCGGCCGAACTCTCGGCGCGCTTCATCAATGACCGCCATCTGCCGGACAAGGCCATCGATGTGATCGACGAGGCGGGTGCTGCGCAGCGCATCCTGCCCAAGAGCAAGCAGAAGAAGACCATCGGCAAGGGCGAGATCGAGGACATCGTGGCCAAGATCGCACGCATTCCGCCGCGCTCGGTCTCCAATGACGACCGCGCCGCGCTGGCCAATCTGGACCGCGACCTGAAGAACATGGTCTTCGGTCAGGATCCGGCCATCGACGCGCTGGCCAAGGCGATCAAGATGTCGCGCTCCGGCCTGGGCAATCCGCTCAAGCCGATCGGCTCCTTCCTGTTCAGCGGCCCGACCGGTGTCGGCAAGACCGAGGTCGCACGTCAGCTCGCTTACACCCTGGGTATCGAGCTGGTGCGCTTCGACATGTCCGAATACATGGAGCGTCACGCGGTCAGCCGCCTGATCGGCGCGCCTCCGGGCTATGTCGGCTTCGACCAGGGCGGTCTGCTCACCGAAGCGGTGAACAAGAAGCCGCATTGCGTGCTGCTGCTCGACGAAATCGAGAAGGCGCATCCGGACATCTACAACATCCTGCTGCAGGTCATGGACCACGGCAAGCTCACCGACAACAACGGGCGTCAGGCCGATTTCCGCAATGTGATCATCATCATGACCACCAATGCGGGCCAGGAAGCGCTGACCAAGAGCACCATGGGCTTTACCAGCAGCAAGGCGCCGGGCGACGAAATGGGCGAGATCAAGCGCTTGTTCACGCCGGAGTTCCGCAACCGTCTGGACGCGACGATCTCCTTCAAGCCGCTCGATCGCGAGATCATCATGCGCGTGGTCGACAAGTTCCTGTTGCAACTGGAAGCCCAGCTGCAAGAGAAGAAGGTCGATGCGACCTTCTCCGACGCGCTGCGTGCCTGGCTGTGCGAAAAGGGTTTCGATCCGCTGATGGGCGCCCGCCCGATGTCGCGCCTGATTCAGGACACCATCCGTTCGGCGCTTGCCGACGAGCTGCTGTTCGGCCGTCTGGCCAGCGGTGGTCGGGTCAGCATCGATGTCGACGACAAGGGCGAGGTCAAGCTGCACTTCGACGAACTGGAAACGGCGCCCGCCTGATCCTCGTTTCGCTCAATACCAAGGCCCGGCTTGTCCGGGCCTTTTCTTTTGGGCGCGGCGCGCGGGCGCAAGCTTCACAAAAGCTTCATTCAAGCAATGAACAATGTGGCCGATCACAGAGTGCCGCCAGGTGGTGGGCGGCGTCTTTCGAGGATCGAAGTCATGCAAGTCATAGAAGAAGCCGGCCTGGGCAGCGTCCGCACACTGATGGCGAACAATGCGCTGTCGGTGGTGTTCCAGCCGATTGCGCACCTGGGCGAGGCCAGTCTGTTCGGTTACGAGGCCTTGGTGCGTGGCCCGCAGGAGACGCCCCTGCATCGCCCCGACGCGCTGTTTGCGGCGGCTGCGCGCGAGGCCTGCGGCATCGAGCTGGAGCTGCATTGCTGCCGTCTGGCAATCCGCGAATTCGCCCGCCAGCGCAGCAGCGGCAAGTTGCTGCTCAATCTGAGCCCGCATGCGCTGGTCGGTTCGCAGGCCGAGCAGCGTGCGGCCTTGCTCGATTACGCGCAGCGCATGGGCATCCTGTCCTCACGTCTGATCGTCGAACTGACCGAGCATGATCGCGTCACCCAGCCCGAGGTCTACAAGGCTGCGCTGGCGCCCTGGCGCAGTGCGGGTGTTTTGCTGGCGCTGGATGATTTTGGCGATGGCCGTTCCAGCCTGCGCGCCTGGACCGAGTTGCGCCCCGATCTGGTCAAGATCGACAAGCACTTCGTGCAGGGCGTGCATGCCGACAATGAGCGCTTCGAGGTGCTGCGGGTGCTCAAGTACATCGCCGAGCGCTTTGGCGGCAAGCTGGTGGCCGAGGGCATCGAGGCGGATGCCGACCTGGCCGTGCTGCGCGACATGGGCATCTGCTACGGTCAGGGCTTCCTGCTCGGGCGCCCGGCGCCGCTGGTGCAGCAGACTCTGCCGCAAGCCGTGCTCGATACCCTGCATGCGCGCCAGCTGGCGGTGTTTCCGGAAGTGCGCACGGCCGTGCATAGCAGTCTGACGGCTGAGACGCTGATCGCGCCGGTGCCGCCGGTGTCGGCGAATATGCGCAATGCCGAGCTGGCGCGGCGCTTCATGGAGCAGCCGGCCCTGCACGCGGTGGCGGTGGTGTCCGACGATATGCGCCCGCTGGGCCTGATCAATCACCAGGCCTTCATCGATCGCTATGCCCAGCCGTATCACAAGGAACTCTACGACCGTAAGGCATGTTCGCTGTTCATGAACAGCGCACCGCTGATCATCGAGCAGGACACGCCGCTGATGAATCTGGTCGATGTCTTGCGCGGCGACGACCAGCGCTATCTGGTCGATGGCTTCATCATCTGCCACGAGGGGCGCTATGTCGGCTTGGGCACCGGCGAGCGCCTGGTGCGCGCGGTGTCCGAGCTTCGCATCGAGGCGGCACGCCATGCCAATCCGCTGACCGCCTTGCCGGGCAATATCCCGATCAGTGAGCACATTGATCGCCTGCTGACCGGGCAGGCGCCCTTTGTCGCGTGCTATTGCGATCTGCGTCACTTCAAGCCCTTCAATGATTGCTACGGCTACTGGCGGGGCGATGAAATGATCCGTCTGGTCGCCAGCTTGCTGCTCAATCATTGCGATCCGCTGCGCGATTTCGTCGGCCATGTCGGTGGCGACGACTTCGTGGTGCTGATGCAGAGCGAAGACTGGGAAGCGCGCTGCCGTGCGGTGATCGAGGCCTTCAATACGCGCAGCCGCAGCCTCTACGACGCTGAGGCACTTGAGCGCAAGGGGATCGAGTCGGAGGATCGCCACGGCAATCCGAGCTTCTTCCCGCTCAGCTCGCTGGTGATTGGTGTGGTGCGCGTCGAAGCGGGGGCGCTGGCCTGCCACGAGGATGTGGCCACTGCGGCGGCGGCAGCCAAGCGCGCGGCCAAGCATCAGCCAGATGGCTTCTTCATGCAGGAGGCGTCGTTCGGTGGCGATGTGCAGGGCGCGCTGAGCAAACGGCCGCGCATGCATCCCCTGCATCGCGCCTTGTGTTCGAACATCTGAAGCTGGGTGAATAAAAAAGCCCGTGCGCCGGAGGGCGGACGGGCTTTGGCTGGAGTGATCGCGATCAGGCCTTGCGGAAGTCTTCGCGCGGCGGGCTGAAGGTGTCGTAGAGCAGGGTTTCCTCGCCTTGTTTGGCGAGAAAACCATGTGGCAGGCCGCTGGGGACAAAGATCACGTCACCCTGGCGCATTTCGTACTGCTGGTCGACGATGGTGTAGGTGCCGCCGCCATAGACCACCAGGGTCGTCTGTTCGTGCGGATGGCTGTGCATATAGCCTTCGGCGCCAGGCTGGAAGTGCACTTCCACCTGCATCAATTGCGTGCCGTCGGCGACGATGCGGCGTTTGACGCCGCCACCCAGCTCTTCCCAGTCAGGTTTCTTCAGTTCAGGCATCTCGGACCTCCGTGTGTTGCGTGGTGATCGAAGCGGCCAACCGGGTTTCGGCCGGCCGCTTCCATGAGGACTTAGAACGGCAGCGTCAGGCCGGGCCAGGCAGCGCTGATGGCCTCGCGGAACACCGCCTGGATGCGTTCGAGCGCAGCGGCATTGTCTGCCTCGAAGCGCAGCACGACAACCGGCGTGGTGTTCGAGGAGCGCGCCAGGCCAAAGCCGTCGGCAAACTCGACGCGCAGACCGTCGATGGTGATGCGCTCGGCTTCGCCGTCGAATTTCAGCGCTTGCAACTTGGCCACCAGCTGGGCCGGTTCGCCTTCCTGCATCTTGATGTTCAGCTCGGGCGTGCTGACGGCGTTCGGCAGCGCCTTGAGGATGGCGTTGGCGTCCGGGCTGCGCGAGAGGATCTCGAGCAGGCGCACACCGGTGTAGAGACCGTCGTCAAAGCCGTACCAGCGTTCCTTGAAGAACATGTGGCCGCTCATCTCGCCGGCCAGCGGTGCGCCGGTTTCCTTGAGCTTGGCCTTGACCAGGGCGTGGCCGGTGTTCCACATCACCGGCTCGCCGCCATGCTGGCGGATCCACGGTGCGAGGTTGCGCGTGCATTTGACGTCGTAAATGATCTGGCCGCCGGGCACGCGGCTCAGCACGTCGGCGGCAAACAGCATCAGCTGGCGGTCCGGGTAGATGATCTCGCCATCCTTGGTGACCACGCCGAGGCGGTCGCCGTCACCGTCGAACGCCAGGCCGAGTTCGGCATCGCTGCTCTTGAGCGCGGCGATCACGTCTTCGAGGTTTTCCGGCTTGGAAGGATCCGGGTGATGGTTGGGGAAGTTGCCGTCGACTTCGGAGAACAGCTCGACCAGTTCGCAGCCGAGCCTCTTGTAGAGCTCGGGCGCGGTGTTGCCGGCGACGCCGTTACCGCTGTCGAGCACGATCTTCAGCGGGCGGGCCAGCTTCACATCGGCGAGGATGCGCTCGATGTAGGCTTGGCGCACATCGGTGTGCGAGATCTTGCCGGCGCCGTGGGCGAAGTCGTTTTCGATGATGCGGCGGCGCAGGTCCTGAATCATGTTGCCGTACAGCGTCTGACCGCCGAGCACCATCTTCAGGCCGTTGTAGTCGGGCGGGTTGTGGCTGCCGGTGATCGACACGCAGCTGTGGGTGTCCAGATGGTAGGCGGCGAAATAGGTGATCGGCGTGGCGACGCAGCCGATGTCGATGACATCGATGCCGGCGGCGGTGATGCCCTCGGCCAGCGCGGCGGCAAAGGCGGGGCCGGAGAGGCGACCGTCACGGCCGATGACGATGGCCTTCTGACCACGCGCCAGGGCTTCGCTGCCCAGCGCCTGGCCAATGCCGCGCACGGTTTCAACGGTCAGGCTCTTGTCGACGATGCCACGGATGTCATAGGCCTTGAAGATTTCTGCTGCGGGTTGCGTCATGTGCAAAACACTCCGTTTGAAAGATGAAAGGGGGACTGCTTTTTTAGAAAATCAGGGTCAGCGCACCGGTCAGGCCTTGCAGGCGGCAGTTGGCGATCTCGCCGGATGCAAAGAATCCGCAGAGCGGCAGCTGGTCGAAGACTTCGCCGATCATCGCGACTTCGCTGTCGTCACGCTCGAACAAGGCCGCACCGCGGCCGGCCGCGCTGATGTAGATGCCGGCGACCGGCGGCTCCGGGCAGGCCTGGCGCAGACCCAGCAGCATCTGGCGAAAATCGCTGGCGGCGGATTCGGCATCCTGCTTGACGAACAGCAGGTGCTGGCCCTCGCTGACCTGGTCATTGATCGCGAAGCTGCCCTGGCGCAGGTTGAAATCGGTGATATGGCGCACTGCGAATGCGCGCTGCACGCCGGGCTCGGCGCACAGACCGACTTGCAGATTGCGCGTGGCACGGCGCAGATCGGCCCCCAGTGCAGGGCCGATGGCTTCGCGGAAAACCTTCAGTGCCGGGCGTCCGTCCAGCTCCGTGATCACCGCTTCTTCGACACCGGTGACGCGCCAGCTGCCGGGCAGGGCCACGCAGCCCTGGCTGAGGCCGGTCACCAGGCGGATGCGCTCATCGAAAGCCACGCCGGAGACGCCGCCATTGAGCGGCGCATTGGCAATCTGCAGGGTCTTCGAGTGGCCGCTGGCCAGACCGCCGCAGACATTGTCCGAGCGCACCTTGCTGGCCATGTCGAGGATCAGGTCGCTCATGTCCGGTGTCGCCGGATCGCCGTGAATCAGCGCGCCATATGCAGCGAAGTCGCGCGGCAGGGGGTTGCGGCCGGAAAACACGCGAAAGCTGTCTGCCGGCAGCCGGAACAGCATCAAGGAGATGGCGGGCGCATCCAGCTCGGCTTCGCCGGCACCGAGCACGCCGATACCACTGGCGCCGACCCAGTCGTTCACGCCGGTGGCGGCACGCAGGCGCTCGATCAGCGCAGCGCTGACGCCATTGAAGCGGTCGGAGAAGTAGATCAGTCCGAGATTGGCGCCGTCGATGCGCTGCAAACGGTGGATCGCGTGTTCCAGCGCCAGGTGCCAGTCATTGGCAAGGGCGTAGGCGCTGCTGGCAAGACAGGCACTCATTTCTTCCGGCTGTTTTTCGGTGTTTCGTCCGCCGTGGCGGCGGGTGGCGGTGGGCTGGTCTCGGTCTTGGCGGCATCGGCTGCAGGCATGAACGGCCAGGCCCACAGGGCCGGGTTGGCAAAGGGATTGCCCGCTTCCGCACTACCGCTCTGACTCATGGCGCGCACCGCCGACAGCGCTGCGCGTTGGACCTCCAGCCCCTGGATGGTCATCTGCAGCATCGACAGATTGATCTTCAGCCAGCCTTCGACCGCCTTGAGATCATTGATGCGGCGTTCGATTTCATCGGCATCCATGGTCGGAGCCGTCATGCCAGGCAGGCCGAAGCCCATATTGCTCCACATCTGGCGCATGAAATCGAAGTGATTGTTTTCGGGCGGACTGCTCATCTTGGGCTCCAGCGGCATGGACGGCGGTGTGGGGGCGAGGGGGTATCGCAGTGTTCAATAGTACCGCGATGTCAGCCTGTCCCGCTGCCCTGAACGAGTTCATGCTCGGGGTTGAAGACATGGACGACAGCGGCACGTAATTTGGCCGGGCGCACCGGCTTGTGCAGTAGCGGAATGCCTAGCTCGGTGGCGCGGCGAATGACTTCGGGGCCGGTGTCGCCGGAGAGCAGCAGGCCGGGCAGGGCGGGGCCGTAGCGCTGGCGCAGGTTGGCGATCACTTCGAGGCCATTGTGCGGGCCGGGCAGGCGGAAGTCGCTGATCAGCACTTGCGGCACCACTTCGTTGTCGTTGAGTGCCTCGATCAGCGCCGCCATGCTCTCACCCGACACCACGTAGCAGCCCCAGGCACGCAGCAGGCCCGCGAGACTCTCCATGGCCAGGGTATCGTCATCGACGATGGCGACCACCAGACCGACCAGATTGCTGATGGCGCGGTGTTCGCTGATCTGGTTTTCCTGCGGACGTGCCGCTTCGACCGCAATACTGAAGACCGCGCCACGGCCGGTCTGCGAACGCAGATCGATGCTGTGACCGAGCAGGGCCACCAGGCGTCGGACGATGGCCAGTCCCAGGCCGAGGCCCTTGCTGCGATCACGTGCCGGATTGTGCAGCTGGACAAATTCCTGGAACACGCTGTCCTGCGCTTCGCTGGGAATGCCGATGCCACTGTCGCGTACCTCGATATGGATCTGGCTGCCACGCTTGCGCGCCGTCACCATGACCGCTCCGCGCGTGGTGTAGCGCAGCGCATTGGTGACCAGATTCATGAGGATGCGTTCGAACAGCATCGGATCACTGTCGATCCAGTAGCGTGTCGGTACCACGCGCAGCGTGAGGCCTTTGTCTGCCGCGTCATGCTGGTATTCCTCGGCGATGCGTTCGAACAAGGGACCCAGCGCGAAGGGGTGAGGATTGGCGGTCACCACGCCAGCGTCGAGCTTGGAGATGTCCAGCAGGCTGTCGAGCAGGTTTTCCATCGCCTCGGCTGAGGCCGAGATGCGTTCGATGAGCTGGCGCGTTTCGCAGTTGTGGTCCTTGTTGGCCAGGTCGGCGATGAACAGGCCCAAGGCGTGCATCGGCTGCCGCAAATCGTGACTGGCGGCGGCCAGGAAACGCGATTTGGCGAGATTGGCGTGTTCCGCCTCCTCCTTGCGCTCGCGCAATTCGGCCGTGGCAATCGCCACTTGCTGCTCCAGGCTCTCGCGTGAGCGCTGGAGGCGCTGCGTCATCTCGTTGAGACCCTCGGCCAGCTGACGCAATGAGCCGCCGCCCTCGATGGGAACTTGTGTATCCAGTCTGCCGCGACCAATGTCCGCCACGCTCTTGGCAATCTTGTGGATGGGGCGACTGACCGATTGGCTCATCCATGCCGCCAGGGCGGCGGTGATCGCCAGCACCAGCAGCAGCGTTCCCGCCGCCGCCAGCACCTGGGATTGCTTGCGATTGTCGAGCCGGTCCAGCGAGATCAGCAACACGATCTCGCCCAGGGCAGCAGGTTTGTCCGGAAGCGGCTCGCCGTCGGAGAGTGCGTAAGGCGATTCGTCCGCGGCAGTTGTCGCGGCCACCGGCTCGGCGATGCGCAGCAGATTGTTGCCCAGCTGGGTGATCGACTGGTATGGCAGGCGCGGATCCGAGGCGTGCGCCTGCAAGCCGGCGACGGCCAGGAGGTTGTGATTGCTGTCAAAAATCGACACGCCCTGCAGATCGGAGCGCGACAGGGCAGAATTAGCCAGCTGAGAGAGCATCTCGCGGTTGCCGGCAAACAGCCCGAACTCCGAGGCGGCGGCCAGCTGGCGGGCCAGCGCCTGGCCGCGCTGCTGCAAGGCTTCTTCGAGGTCGTGCAGACGCGAGAAAGTCAGGATTGCAGTCAGCAGGAAGCCCAGCACGATCGTTGGCACGATCGCCACCAGCAGGACGCGGGCACGGATGTCCTGATTACGCCAGATCATGGAACGTTGCGCTCCATACGTTCAAGCTTGTCGTGGATGAGCGTCTCGCTTTCGATTTCGATGCCCAGCGAGCGCGCCGCTGCCATATTGATGCCTACCGAGAAGAAACGAGGATATTGCAGGGCGGGGACCGTGGCCCCACTCAACATGCTGCGGACGATATCGGCCGATTGCGTGCCAAGCTGGCCCGGCGTCGAGTACAGCGCGAGCACAGCTCCGGATTTTACATAAACCGGCGAGAAGCCCATCACCGGCGCACGCAAACGGTAGGCGCCCAGGATGATGTTTGGCAAGGTTTGCGCGTTGTAGATGCTGGCATCCGGCGTGGCCAGCAGGACACCACCGTCCTGCAGCAGGCGCTGGATGGCCGGTACGATGTCCGAGTCATTGGCGATGTGTTCGATCTGCGCTTGCAGCCTGCGCGCACCGGCCAGCTGGGACAAACGCAATGCCGTGTCGTGGCTCTCACGGCTGCTCATGACGCCGATACGCTTGACCTGCGGCAGCGCGATGCGCAGCAAATCCAGATAGCGCGCTGGCGGTTGGTCGATGAAGAGCCCCACCTGCTTGCGCTCATCGCGCCGTGGTTGGGGCAGGCGCTCGTAGTTGTTGCGCGTCAGCAAGCTCAGCAGGAGTGGCGTCTTGCCTTCGCGGATACTGAGCATCTCGGCGGCACGGCTGCCGACACCAACGATCATCTGGCTTTCTGGCAAACCTTGCACGGCCAGCTGATCACAGTCGATGAATTGCAGTTCAGTACCAGGCGCGACGTCGCGTTTGAGTTCCAGGCGAAACGCTTCAGCAAATTCGGTATATGCGCCGCGAGGTTCGCTGAGCACAACCAGCACCGTAGCTGCCTGTGCCTGAGGCCAGCATGTGCATGCAACAAACAGCAGGATCAGTGCGAGGCGCAGGCAGCGCATGAAAATAGGACGATTCTCGAAAGCAGCTGCGTAATAAGGTCGACGGCATGCGTCGGGCCTGACCTGAACGGACGATCTTAATGGACTGTTGTGCGATGTTGTCGATTTGTGCCTGAAAGGGAAGGTCTGTTTAAGAGGGGTTTTGTTTATTTAGTTGGATTTGTTGATCATTGATCATGGCAGGATCAAGTTCTCGGGCTACAGTGCCGTAGAGCGATCACACAGTGTAGCGACAGGCAGAACAAATGTATTGGTGCATCTGTGCGAAGCAGTCCTGATGGCAGATAAACCGCGTCTTGCCTAGCGATTGCTGCGGTGCAGACTTGCTGCTGTGATATTCTTAGTGTTATGTCATGCATGCGCTCTCAGGGTTGTCCGCAATGAAGGAATGCCGGATTCTGGTTATCGAAGACCACGCCTTGGTGCGTGAAGCCATGGTGCGTGCGCTTGACCGCCTCGACTTGCAGTGCATCTTTTCGCAGGCTTCCTGCGGGCAGGAGGCGCTGGCTTTGGTTGAGGCGCAGCGTGACTTCGATCTCGTACTGGTCGACCTGATGCTGCCCGATATGAGCGGTTTCTCGCTCCTCTCCGTGCTGGCGCATCGTTTCCCTTCCATTCCTGTCATCGTGGTGTCGGCCCTGACCGACGAGGCTTCGGTCAAGCGGGCGCTGAAGGCGGGGGCCTCGGGCTTCTTGCCCAAGACCTTGTCGACCGAGCAGCTGATCGATGCGGTCAAAACCGTGCTGGGTGGCGGTATCGTGACGCCGGGCCTGGCCGAGATGGGGGTTCAGCGTGGTTCGAAAAAGCGCAGCGTCGAATCAATCGCCGAGCAATATGGCCTGACCACGGCCCAGACCCGTGTCATGGAGCTGATGGTTGAGGGGCGTACCAATCGCGAGATTGCCGAACTGCTCGGTCTGGCCGAAGGAACCGTCAAGGTTCATTGTTCCGCCATCTTGCGCGCGCTGGATGTTGCCAATCGCGCGCAAGCCCTTGTCGTACTCGCTCGTCAGGGCTTGCGCGGCTGAACGATCCGCTCAGTGGCGCAGACCGCCGCTCCAGTCTGCGGTGATGCTTGGTCGTGTGTGTGCTCCGCTCAGCGGCATCAAATCATTCACCGGCTGTGCGCCGGGCTTCTCATGTTCCGCAGCCAGATCCAGCGCACGATCAGCGAGTGCGCGTGCTGCATTGTTGAGCACGGTGGGCAGGCTTTCCGGCAATTGATGCTGCAGCAGCAATTTGGAGGACGAGACGGCGAACACCGGGTCCAGCACGCGCCCGCGCAGATGTGCCGGCAAAGTGTCCAGCAGACGTAGCGAGGCGTCCTGCTGCCAGGCATTGGTTGGCCATTGTGAGGGCAGGGCCCAGGCGCGCGGATAGCGTTCCAGATCTTGGCAAACGGCGCGCAGATCCTCGGCAGAGTCGCGAAATGGCAGCAGCACCAGGCTGGAATACTGATACAGCGACTGGTCGGTATCGGTGCGGTTGGCGCCACCATCGAGTACGCCGACCCAGCCTGGCAGCTTGCGCAGGGTATCGAGCATCTTCTCTCTGGCCTTGGGCGAGCGGGCGTCGGCCACGACGTAATTGCGGCCCGCCGGATCAAGCGGGTCGCGGAATTCGTCAGTCATGATGCAGGCCGAACGCCGGCCGAGCAGCGACAGGCCATAGCACAGCATGTGGGAGAGGGTTGTCTTGCCGGTGCCGCCTTTGGTGCCGATGATGCAGATGATTTCAGCCATGAATGCTTCCTCTGTCAGCGCAATTGCCTGCCATCATGCCGCGTGGATTCCTGCCGCATAAGTCGGAGATGCACCGATAAAGCAGCTTAAACGTGTGTATTCAGCTGCTTGGCGCCCGGAATGCGGTAGCAGTAAAGCTGTGATTGCCGGTGGTCATCGACTGCGATGACATGCTCGGGCTTGACCTGTCCGATCGCAAAGGTATTGCTGATTAGCAGGCTGCCCGGGCGCATCTCGCGCACGGCCTTCGACCACAAAGCGCTCATCGGGACTGGAGAGAGAAAAGCGTAGACCACATCGAAGTCGCGCAATGAGCGCTGCCAGAAGTCGCCGCGTAATAGCGCCGCGTTATTCAGATGGCGGGACAGGTAGCGCGACAGCCAGTACGGTGCTGGCGCTGTCTCGATGCCCTGGACCGACCAGTCAGGCCGCAGACGCGCCAGGCGACGCACCATCGAGCCCGTGCCGCTGCCGATATCGAGAACGCGAATCGCGGTAGTGTCGGGCAGCCAGGCCGCCAGGCGATGCACCGCAATCTTGCTCGACAGGAACAGCGGCACCTGGGTACGGAAGCTCGACCAGTACACCAGACTGAGGCCGACAAAGGCCAGCAGGTAGAGCCAGGCGGGAATGTCGCCCTGGAAGGTGATCACCACGCAAGGCATGAACAGCAGATGGATGGCGATCCACCAGCCGGCGCTGCGCAGACTGTAGGCGAAGAACGCGGCCAGTACGGCCTGCAGGGCGGCCAGGCCAAGCGGACTGAGTGCCGGGAGTGCGCCACTGTGGCCAATGACGTAGAGCAATGCCAGGCTGCCCAGCTGGGAGATCAATGCCTTGAGTGCGGGCATGCGGGCCTCTCGATAGAAGTGAACGTGCTTGATGTGCTGATCGTATCGCTGCGCTCGGAGTCTTGATCCGGCAAACAGAAACGCCTTCTCCTGTGATTAATCTGTAAATAGTCCTTGACAGAGGAGGGACTGTTCTCTATAGTTTTCGGTTTCGCGCT
>NZ_JBDIVE010000016.1:48550-49467 GCF_039631295.1 Uliginosibacterium sediminicola
GCCTTGCGGCTTGGTTTATGAGCGAAATTCAAGATTTGAACGCAAAGATTTTGGTTTTACCGTTGCGGTTGGTTGGTAATCGAAGCGGGTGGATCGTTTTGTGCGGGTGTAGCTCAATGGTAGAGCTGAAGCCTTCCAAGCTTAAGACGAGGGTTCGATTCCCTTCACCCGCTCCAGGTGGTTTTTGCGGTTTGTCGCTGGGCTAGTGTCTGGCGTCAGAGTGTTGTGAGCGAAGAGTTAATCGGCCCATGTAGCTCAGTGGCAGAGCACTCCCTTGGTAAGGGAGAGGTCGCGTGTTCAATCCACGCCATGGGCACCACGTTTTATTTTTTGTTTTCAATCCATATTCTCAGTTGGAATTGATTGGAGTAAGGCATGGCCAAGGAAAAGTTTGAGCGGACGAAGCCGCACGTGAACGTGGGCACGATTGGTCACGTTGACCATGGTAAGACGACGCTGACGGCAGCGATCACGACGGTGCTGGCATCGAAGTTCGGTGGCGCCGCCAAGGCGTACGACCAGATCGACGCAGCGCCGGAAGAAAAGGCGCGTGGTATCACGATCAACACCGCACACGTTGAATACGAAACCGCGAATCGTCACTACGCCCACGTGGATTGCCCGGGTCACGCTGACTACGTCAAGAACATGATTACCGGTGCGGCCCAGATGGACGGCGCAATCCTGGTCTGTTCGGCCGCTGACGGCCCCATGCCGCAAACGCGCGAGCACATCTTGCTGGCCCGTCAGGTCGGCGTGCCTTACATCATCGTGTTCCTGAACAAGTGCGACATGGTGGATGATGCCGAGCTGCTGGAGCTGGTCGAAATGGAAGTGCGCGAGCTGCTCTCCAAGTACGACTTCCCGGGCGATGACATCCCCATGGTCAAGGGTTCGGCGCTGAAGGCGCTCGAAGG
>NZ_JBDIVE010000017.1:0-40739 GCF_039631295.1 Uliginosibacterium sediminicola
CGCTTGTTGCTCATAAACACCTCCATCAGCCTGAAAGTTTAAGGCTTCAGGGTGTCTAGAAAACCCGGGGCGATTCACAGGTATCGCCCTCGCCTTGTTCGGACTCATTTTGATCAGCCTGTCCGTCTGGCGGAATATTGATCTTTCCATCGATGAGAAGGGCATTACGGCGAAGTTCGAACAGTTTGCGGCCGAGGTCAAAGCGGAAACCGGCGCGGCGATTGAGAAAATCGAGAAGACAGAGAGCGTGGCGCTTGAAGTCGCGAAGTCGGTCACGAATCTCAAGCGCTCGATTGACGTGCGGAACGCGCAAGCGGTTCTGTCCGCAGCGGGTTATGCGGTGTTTGCCGATGGTTTCATGGGGCCGCAAACAAACGCGGCGCTCAAGCGGTTTCAAGAGGAAAAAGGCATTCCGGTGACAGGCGAACTCGACCGGGAAACCATGGCGGCGATGAAGCTTTTTCCGATGAATTGAATAAGGCTTTGGGCGGAGTTAGAACGCCGCCCCCCCTATTCACAGCCTGCGCAGCCTGCGCAGTCACGCCCTTCTCACGTCGCCGCCAAGTCCTCTCCCGGCGCTACGCGCCCCCCCTCTCCCGCAAGCGGGCGAGGGGAAAGCCTGACCTTCCTTCGCGGCCCTTTGCGTTGCCTTTGCACCTTTGCGGTGAATGCCTTTCTCAGCTCGCTGAAATCAGCCGCCGGGGAGGCGCGGGCAAGGCTTATCGTTCGGGCGGTTTGGGGGCGCCTTCGGGTTTCTTGAAGCCCTTGCTGCTCATGCAGGCTTCGAAGGCGGCGTCGCCGGGCTTGCCTTGCGGTTTGCAGGCGTCAAACGCGGCTTTGAGTTCGGCGCTCAGCGGTGGCTGGCCGCCGGGGCCGGGGTTGCTGGCAGATGAGCTGCTGGCGGCCCAGGAGACTGAGCACAGCAGGCCGCACAGGCTGAGCAGGAGTTTTGTCGCACGCATCGTGAAGCTCCACACATGAGTTGTGGCCGATGCTAGCAAGCGGCGCTGCAAGCTCCGGTTAAGCCTGCGGCGCCACGGGTTAAGTCCTGCAAATCCGGCGTTAGCGCAGGAAGGTGCCGTTGCCGGAGATGATCGACAGCTCGACGAAGCTGAGGCCGCGATGGTCATTCGGCCCGTAGCTGAGGTCCAGACCGCCGACATCGAATTTGTGCAGGCCTTCGAGCGCGGTCTGCAGACTGCTGCGGCTGGGGTTGGGGCCGGCGGCGCGCAGGGCGCCGACCAGCACCTTGGCGGCGGCCAGTCCTTCGAGGATGGAGGGCGTTACCGCCTCATCCTTCTGGCCTTTGAGGAGCTTGGCGGCCTCCTTGACCATGGGATAGACCACCGAGCGCTCATAGGGGAAGACCTGGGCCACGATGACGCCCTTGGCATGCTTGCCCAGCAGTTTGATGAAGCCTTCCGAGGCGTTGTTGGACAAGCTGGCGAACTGCGTCGTGATGCCTTCGTCGCGCATCTGCACGATGCCCTGCGCAGCCCACTTGGCCGAGGCGATGATCAGCACGCTCTGCACATCGGTGCGCGCCAGGCGCTTGCTGATCGGCGCGAAGTTCGGCGCGCTGCGGTCGATCTTGTCGACAAAGGCGGGGTCGAAGCCCAGTTCCTTGAAGCCCTCTTTCGCCCCGGCGAGACCGTCGGCACCAAAGGCATCGTCCTGATACACCACGCCGATGCGGCTGGCGCCCATCTTGCTCATCATCACGATGGTTTGCGCGGCTTCGAGGCGGTAGGGCGTGCGCACGATGAAGACCTGCTTCTTCACCGGCTCGTAAAGGCTTTGCGCGCCGCTCGATGGGGCGATGAGCGGTACGCCGTAGCGCTCGACCAGGGGCAACATCGCTTCCGTGGTGGCCGTGCCACGCGAGAGGAACAGCGCCAGCACCTTGTTCTGGGTGATCAGGGTCTCGGCATTGTTGGCGGCCTTGGCCGCTTCGAACTGGTCGTCCAGGGTGAGCAAGCGGACCTTCTGGCCATGCACGCCGCCCTGGGCATTGATGGCGTCGAGATAGAGCTGGGCGCCCAGCTGGGTCTCCTTGACGCCGGCCGCTACCGGACCGGTCAAGCCCGTGGTCTGGCCGATGAGGATGTCGGCACGAGCCGGCAGCGCCAGACTCAGCGCGGCGAGGATAATCCATTTAAAACAAGACATTGCTGCTCCTGATCGCTCCGGTGAACGATCAAGGTAGTACAGCCGGCGCAGGCGAACGATGCGGGTTTTCCACAAACACCATGCGTCGTCCAAGGCTTTACAGCAGGGTATTTGCTGTGCTGCACAACGCCGCTAAGGCTTGCGCGCGATGAGCTGGACCACGGCGCCACGGCCGGTGTGGTAATGCCCTTCGATGACGTCCCGCTCCAGCGCGGCAAAGTGCTCGAAATGCAGCGCGCCCAGTTCGAGATGCAGCGATTCCGGCGTGGTCTTGGTATCGACCGAGGGGCCGCCCCCGGTGCCGTAATGGAGCTGCTCGGGGCGGTAGGCCTCAAGCAGGAACACGCCGCCGGGCTTGAGCGCGCGTACGACTTTGGCATGCAGCAGGCTGCGTGCCGCGCTGGGCAAGGGGCAGAAGATCGAGATGATGGCGTCCCAGCAGTTCTCGCCGAGCTCGAACTGGCTCAGATCGGCGTGGATCAGTTCCAGGCTGACGCCACGTTCCTCCGCCAGTTTGCGCGCCTTGGCGAGGCCGACGGCCGAAGCATCCACCGCGCTGACGGCGTAGCCCTGCGCGGCCAGAAACACGGCATTGCGCCCCTCGCCCTCGGCCAGGCTGAGCACGCGCCCCTTGGGCAAGGCCGCACAGTGGGCGACCAGAAAATCGTTCGCGTCCTTGCCATAGGCATAGTCTTCGCTGCTGTAGCGCTGGTCCCACATCACGGCATCCTCCGGGCTGGCTCAGGGTCTTCATCTTAAGCCATCGGCCGCCGATGCGGCAGCGTAGCGCCGAGCGGAACGATAGCCTGGAGGCGTCTGCCGCATCCACTTCGCCGGGCTTCTGACAATCATCTGGAGCGCGCAATTGATGCGGATCAAAAGTCAAAAAGCCGGCGCATGGGTAACTATATATAGGGATTAATGAGCAACAAACAACTACATCTAGTATCAGGAGGGGTTGATGCAGGAACTGACGGGGGTCATCAAGCGCGATGGCAGGCTGCTGCCATTCGATGCCAGCAAGATTGAAGCGGCCATCGCCAAGGCGGGGCAGGCCAGCGGCGAATTCCAGCCTTCGGAGGCGGCGCGCATCACGCGCCTGGTCGTCGACCGGCTGAGCGCACAAGGCGAGCTGGTGCCGAGCATCGAACGCGTGCAGGACACCGTCGAAGTGTCCTTGATGGCCGCCGGCTGGTATCGCACCTCGCGCGCCTACATCGTCTATCGCGAACAGCGCTCGCGTCTGCGCACCGATCACAAGACCGTGGTCGATGTCGAAAACGCCATCAACGAGTATCTGGACCGCCGCGACTGGCGCGTCAACGCCAATGCCAACCAGGGCTATTCGCTGGGCGGCCTGATCCTCAATGTGTCGGGCAAGGTGATCGCCAATTACTGGCTCAACCACGTGTATGCCAAAGAGATTGGCGAAGCGCACCGCAACGGCGATGTGCACATCCACGACCTCGATATGCTGTCCGGCTACTGCGCCGGCTGGTCACTGCGCACCCTGCTGACCGAAGGTTTCAACGGCGTGCCGGGCAAGGTCGAATCGGCGCCGCCCAAGCACCTGGGTTCGGCGGTCGGGCAGATCGTGAACTTCCTCGGCACCCTGCAAAACGAATGGGCCGGCGCGCAGGCTTTCAGCTCTTTCGACACTTATCTCGCGCCCTTCATCCGCAAGGACAATCTGTCCTACGCGCAAGTGCGTCAGTGCATCCAGGAGTTGATCTACAACCTCAATGTGCCGAGCCGCTGGGGCACGCAGACGCCGTTCACCAATCTGACCTTTGACTGGGTCTGCCCGGAAGACCTGCGCGAGCAGATTCCCTACATCGGCGGCGAAGAGATGCCATTTGCCTACGGCGAGCTGCAGGCCGAGATGGACATGATCAACCGCGCCTACATCGACGTGATGACGGCCGGTGACAAGTTCGGCCGCGTGTTCACCTTCCCGATTCCAACCTACAACATCACGCCGGATTTCGATTGGGACAGCGAGAACGCCAACCGCCTGTTCGAAATGACGGCCAAGTACGGCCTGCCCTATTTCCAGAACTTCCTCAACTCGGAGCTGACGCCGAACATGGTGCGCAGCATGTGCTGCCGCCTGCAGCTCGATCTGCGCGAGCTCTTGAAGCGCGGCAACGGCCTGTTCGGCTCCGCCGAGCAGACCGGCTCGCTGGGCGTGGTGACGATCAATTGCGCGCGCATCGGTTACCAGCACAAGGGCGATGAAGCGGGCTTGTTCGCCCGCGTCGACCGCCTGCTCGAACTGGGCCGCGACAGCCTCGAAGTGAAGCGCCAGGTGATCCAGCAACTCATCGACGCCGGGCTGTTCCCCTACACCAAGCGCTATCTGGGCACGCTGCGCAATCACTTCAGCACCCTGGGCGTGAATGGCATCAACGAGATGATCCGCAACTTCACTGGTGATGCGCATGACATCACCAGCGAATGGGGTCACGACTTCGCGCTGCGCCTGCTCAACCACATCCGCGCACGCATGAGCGAGTTCCAGGAACAGACCGGCCACCTCTTCAATCTCGAAGCGACGCCGGCCGAGGGCACCACCTACCGCTTCGCCCGCGAGGACCGCAAGCGCTGGCCCGACATCCTGCAAGCGGGCAGCAAGGATCAGCCGTACTACACCAATTCCTCGCAGCTGCCGGTCGGCTTCACCGACGACCCCTTCGAGGCCCTCACGCGCCAGGAGCCGCTGCAGACGCGCTACACCGGCGGCACCGTGCTGCATCTGTACATGAACGAAAGCATATCGAGCGTGAATGCCTGCAAGAAGCTGGTGCGGCGCTCGCTGGAAAACTTCCGCCTGCCCTACATCACCGTCACGCCGACCTTCTCGATCTGCCCCAAGCACGGTTACCTCAAGGGCGAACACAAGTTCTGCCCGAAGTGCGACGAAGCGCTGATCGCCAAGAAGCTCGCTTGCTGCGACTGAACCCCAACATTTACCATCAGGAGTCTTACCGATGAATCAACTCGCCCTGCCCGTCGTTGCCGAAATCCAGATCGAACTCAAGGACGAAGAACGCACGCCTTGTGAAGTGTGGACGCGCGTGATGGGCTATCACCGCCCGGTTGCCTCGTTCAACATCGGCAAACAAGGCGAACATGCCGAGCGCAGTTTTTTCAACGAGCCGCGCTGAGCGTCCCGCCGCCGATCTGCGTATCGGCGGCTTCGTCCCTTGCAGCACGCAGGACTGGCCGGACCAGCTGGCGGCGGTGGTGTTCCTCGCCGGCTGCGCCTGGCGTTGCCACTACTGCCACAACCCGCATCTGCAGTCGCGTCAGGCGCTCTCCGATCTGCACTGGGACGATCTGCTGCCCTTGCTCGCCACGCGCCGTGCGCTGCTCGACGGCGTGGTCTTCTCGGGTGGCGAACCGACGATCGATGCGGCCCTGCCGGCCGCCATCGACGCCGTGCGTGCGCTGGGCCTGAAGGTCGCGCTGCACAGCGCCGGCAGTCATCCGCACAAGCTTGCCGCGCTGCTCGACAAGCTCGACTGGATCGGCCTCGACATCAAGACCCTGCCCGCTGAGTACGACGCCCTCACCGGCTGTCCGGGCAGCGGTGCCAAAGCCTGGGCCAGCCTGAAGCTGGTGCTGGAATCCGGCTGCGATCACGAGCTGCGCATCACCGCGCATCCCAACTGGCTGCCTGAAGCGCGCCTGGACGCCTTGATCGCCGAGCTGGCAGCACTCGGCGCGCAGCAGGTGGCGATCCAGGCGGCACGCGCGCCGGGCGCCACGCGCAGCAATGCCCACTACAGCGCGGACGCCCTGGCGCGCTGGGCTGAACAGCTGCCCCAGCTGACGCTGCGTGGCTTCAGCTAGCGCGCCAGCTGCGGGAGGCGGTGGATAAAGTCTATCGGTCGCGGCACAGCACGCCCTCTTGCGGCCGCAAGGTCCGTATGATGGCGGCCTTCTGACTTCAGACAGAGCGCCCGCAGCCAATGCTGCTAGGCTCGCTGCTCAGACCCTTTCAGCCAACACCCGCAGGACCCGCTTCATGCACACCAACGATCAACCCATGCACCGTCCCCTCAACACCCGGGACTACAAGACGCTCGCCCTCGCCTCCCTCGGCGGCGCGCTGGAGTTCTACGACTTCATCATCTTCGTGTTCTTCGCCGCCGTGATCGGCGACCTGTTCTTCCCCGCCCACAGCGAGGACTGGCTGCGCCAGCTGCAAACCTACGGCATCTTCGCTGCCGGTTATCTGGCGCGCCCGCTCGGCGGCATCATCATGGCGCACTTTGGCGACAAGTTCGGCCGCAAGCGCATGTTCGCCCTGAGCATCCTGCTGATGGCCCTGCCCACCCTGCTGATGGGCCTGTTGCCGACCTATGCCAGCATCGGCCCCTGGGCGCCGATCCTGCTGCTGGTGCTGCGCATCGCCCAGGGCGCGGCGATTGGTGGCGAGGTGCCGGGCGCCTGGGTCTTCGTAGCCGAGCATGTGCCGGCACGCAAGATCGGCTATGCCTGCGGCACCCTCACTGCGGGCCTCACCGGCGGCATCCTGCTCGGTTCGCTGATCGCCACCGCCGTGAATGCCATCTGGAGCAGTGCCGAAGTGCGCGAAGGCATCTGGCGCCTGCCCTTCCTGCTCGGCGGCGGCTTCGGCCTGATCGCCATGTATCTGCGCCGCTGGCTGGAGGAAACGCCGGTGTTCACCGAGCTCAAAGCGCGCCGCGCGCTGTCGGCCAAGCTGCCGCTCAAGACCGTGCTGGCCGAGCACAAGGGCGGTGTCGCGCTGTCGATGGCCCTGACCTGGATGCTTTCGGCCGCCATCGTCGTCGTCATCCTGATGGCGCCCACCCTGCTGCAGAAGCAGTTCGGCATCGCTCCGGCACGCGCCCTGCTGGCCAGCTGCATCGCCACCCTGATGCTGAGCATCGGCTGCGTGCTCAACGGCATCCTGGTTGACCGCTTCGGGCCGGGCCGCGTGCTGCTCATCGGCAGCGTCCTGCTGGCGGTGTTCAGCAGTGCCTTCTATCAGTCACTGGGTGCGGCGCCCGAGCTGCTGTTCCCGCTCTACGGCCTCGCCGGTCTGGCGGTGGGCGTGATCGGTACGGTGCCCTACATCATGGTGCAGTCCTTCCCACCGGCCGTGCGCTTTTCCGGGATCTCGTTTTCCTACAACGTCTCCTACGCCATCTTCGGCGGCCTGACGCCGGTGCTGATCACCCTGCTGCAACGCTGGACACCGCTGGCCCCCTCGTACTACGTGCTGGCGCTGTGTTTGCTGGGCTTTGTCATCGGCCTCGGCCTGCAAGTTGGCGGACTCCGCAAGAGCGCACTCAAGCCAGCCTGATCACGCGACTGCCTGCGACCAGCGCAGGCACGGACGCCCCCCAGGGCCGCACCGCACGCCAAACGCGTGTTGTGCGGCCCTCGTCATATCTGGCGCCTCCCGCCTCCCGCCTCCCGCCTCCCGCCTCCCGCCTCCCGCCTCCCGCCTCCCGACTCCCGCCTCCCGCCTCCCGACTCCCGACTCCCAACTCCCAACTCCCAACTCCCAACCCAAAAAAAATGGCCCGCACAAGGCGGGCCATTCGGATCTGAGGTGTCGCGCTGCGGCTTACTTCAGCTCGTTGTTGAGCAAGGAGAGAATCTGCTTGGTCGCTGCCGGCGAAGCGGCGGCACCGGCCTTGTTCTGCACGCGCACCGTGGTCTTGTTGCCCTCGGACTGCACGACGATGCGGTACTGGTCGACATCGGACTTCTTGTCCTCGCTGCGCCAGAAAGCCATCCAGCTGAACCAGCTGCTGTCCTTCTTGCGGCCCAGGTCTTCGTCGGTGATGTAGCGGACGAAATAGAGACCCTTGGTGCGGTCACGATCTTCCACCACCATGCCGATGCGGTCCAAGCTCAGACCGATCTGGCGCCAGGCGCGGTCGAAGATTTCATCGACGAGCAGTTGCTGGCTGCCATCGGTCGCCGTGGCCAGACGCGACTTGTCGGCAATCACCTGTTCGCTCTTGGTGGCCAGCGCGGCGGCACCGGCATCGCTGCCGAAGGTGATCATCATCCGGCGCAGCATTTCGAGTTCCTGATCGGGATCGGCAGGACGCAAGATCCAGCCCGGACCGGTATAGCTGCTGCTCAGAGTCGCCTCTTCGAGACCGCGATGGCTGACGTAGATCTCAACCGTACCCGCATCCTGACCCGCTTCGATACGCGTACGGAACTTGTCACGCTGACCAGTGCTGGTAAGCGACTGCAGCATGTTGAGATTGGCCATCCAGCCGGTCAGCGCCTTGGAGCGCTTTTCGGCCCAGTCGGTTTCCATGATGTTCAGCTGCGGCGCATCGACGGCAATCGTGAAACCCAGGTCTTCCCAGAACTTGCGCAGTTGCGGGTAAAGCACTGCCGGCGTGCCGGGCAGCACCAGCCAGCGCTGGTTGCCGGAACGCACCACGCGGGCTTTGCCGAGCACGTCCGGCGTCGTGGCGAGGGTCGCAGCGGCGGCCGACTGGGCTTCAGGTGCGCGGCTATAGGTCGACAGCGCGGTGGAGCTCTTGCGCGGATCGGTCGGCGTCTGGAAGCGATCATCACGCCCCGGGCTGACGAGGTCCGGCGGCACTTCCAGCGTCTTGCGGGCGGTGTCGCGCGAGGCGTCGCTCAGATACTCCTTCTTTTCGGTCGACGCACATCCGGCCAGCAGGACCAGCACGAGCGCACTCGCCAGCAAAGCAGGCGAGCGGGAAACAAGGCGGGACATCATCAAGTCAATCCTTTCAGTTCAGAACACCGGCTGCAAGCAGTGCAGCACGGACACGTTCGTGGTAAGTCTCGGAGAGGCGGGTCAGCGGCAAGCGGATGCTGTCGCCGATCAGGTCCATCTGGGCACAAGCCCACTTGACCGGAATCGGGTTGGCCTCGACGAACAGATCGCGATTGAGCAGATAAAGTTTCCGGTTGATTTCGCGCGCCGTGGCGATATCACCGGCCAGCGCCGCGACGCACAGCTCGTGCATCAGGCGCGGTGCCACATTGGCCGACACGGAAATGACGCCGTGGCCGCCCAGGGCAATGAAGGGCAGCACCGTCATGTCGTCGCCGCTGTAAAGCAGGAAATCCTTGGGTGCGCGCATCGCCAGATCGGTGATGCGCTCGACGCTGCCGGTGGCGTCCTTGATGCCGATGATGCCGGGCAGCTGGGCCAGGCGCAGCACCGTGTCGTTCTGCAGATCCGCCACCGTGCGACCGGGCACGTTGTAGAGGATGACCGGCAGCTCGACCGCTTCGGCAATCGCCTTGAAGTGCTGGTACATGCCCTCTTGCGTCGGGCGGTTGTAGTAGGGCACCACCGACAAACCGGCCTGCGCACCGACTTCCTTGGCAAAGCGGGTCAGCTCGATGGCTTCGGAGGTGGAATTGGCGCCCGTGCCGGCGATGATGGGAATGCGCCCTGCGGCGTGCTCAACCGCCACGCGGATCAGGCTGCAATGCTCCTCGACATTGACCGTCGGCGATTCGCCGGTCGTGCCGACGATCACCAGACCATCAGAACCTTCACGCACATGAAAATCAATGAGCGCGCGGAAACGCACCAGATCAAGCTGGCCGTCCGCCAGCATCGGCGTCACCAGCGCAACGAGAGAACCTGTCAACATGACACTCTTCGGCTGAAAATCGAATCCGGCATTGTACCCGAGCAAGGGCTCAAATGCCTGCCAGCGCCTTGATGTGCACCGCGACGCTGCGACCGAGCGCCGACAGGTCGTAACCGCCCTCCAGCATCGACACGATGCGCCCCGCGCAATGCTGGCGGGCAAAGTCGCAGAGCTGCTCGGTGATCCAGGCATAGTCGTGCTCGAACAGGCCCATCGAGGCCATATCGTCCTCGTAGTGGGCGTCAAAGCCGGCCGAGACGAAGAGCATCTGCGGCCGGTGTTCGGCCAGCGCGGGCAGCCAGGTATTGCTGACCAGTTCGCGCACCACATCGCCCTTGCTGTGCACCGGCAGCGGCGCGTTGCGCATGTTCGGGCCGCGCGGCGTGGCACCGCTGTAGGGATAGAGCGGATGCTGGAAAAAACCGACCATCAGCACGCGCGGATCGTCAGCAAAGATGTCCTCGGTGCCATTGCCGTGATGGACATCGAAATCGACGATGGCAACACGTTCCAGGCCGTGCACCTGCAGGGCATGGCGGGCGGCAATCGCCACATTGTTGAAGAAGCAGAAGCCCATGGCGCGGTCGCGCTCGGCATGGTGACCGGGCGGGCGCACGGCGCAGAAGGCGGTATCGACCTCGCCGCGCAGCACCAGATCGGTGGCCAGGATGCCCGCACCCGCCGCACGTTGCGCTGCGGCCAGGGTGCGCGAGCACATCGCGGTGTCGGGGTCCAGATGGACGATGCCGCTCTCCGGCGAACTCTCGAAGAGGTGGCGGATATACGGTGGCGAGTGCGCCAGCTGCAATTGCTCGATGCTCGCAGCGGGCGCCTCGAAATGCTCCAGGTACATCTCCAGCCCGCAGGCGATGAGGCGATCCTGGATCGCGGCCAGCCGGTCAGGCGATTCCGGATGCGTCTTGCCCATATTGTGCAAGCTGCAATCCGGATGCGAAATGAATGCAGTACCTGACATGTCGCCAGCCTCTGTGAAAACTCAGGGAACCTCAGCCCTCACGGTGCCGCAGCCGGCAGCGGAATTCAAGCCGGGCAAACCCGCTGCGTCAGTCGAGCACGTGCGAGAGCAGGCCGTCGGCCAGCTTGGGCTCGAACCAGGTCGACTTGGGCGGCATGATCTGATCTGCATCGGCTACCGCCATCAGGTCGGCCATGGTGGTCGGATACATCGCGAATGCCACAGCCATTTCACCGCTGGCGACACGCTTTTCCAGTTCCGGCAAACCACGGATACCGCCGACGAAATCGATGCGCTTGTCGCGACGCAGATCGGCAATGCCCAGCACCGGCCCCAGCAGGTGTTCGGAGAGCAGGCTCACATCGAGACGCGCCACCGGATCTTGCGGCACCAGTTCGGGCTTGATCTGCAGGCGATACCACTGCGTGCCGAGGAACATGCCGACTTCGCCATGCTGCGCCGGCTTGACCGCAGCCGCGCTCGGCGTGACGCTGAACGCGCCTGCAATGCTTGCCAGGAACTGTTCGGCCGTGAGGCCGTTGAGATCGGTGACCACGCGGTTGTAGTCGAGAATCTTCAGCTCATGATCGGGGAAGATCACCGACAGGAAGTAGTTGTAGGACTCGCTGCCGCTGTGAGCGGCATTGGCGGCCTTGCGTGCCGCGCAGACGCGCGAGGCGGCGGCCGAACGATGGTGGCCGTCAGCAATGTAGAGCGCATGCATGGCGTCGAACTGCGCCGTCAGCTGTTCCAGCGTGGCGACATCGCTGATCGCCCACACCGTGTGGCGAATGCCATCATCGGCGACGGCATCGGCAATCGGCTCGGCAGCGGTGGCCGCCTGCAGGATCGCATCGACGACCGGCGCTTTCGGGTAGGCGAGCAGCACCGGACCGGTCTGCGCGGACAGCGCTTCGATCTGGCGCACACGGTCGTCCTCTTTGTCCGGACGCGTCAGCTCGTGGCGACGGATGCGGTTCTTGTCGTAGTCCGCCACCGAAGCGGACGCCACCAGACCCGTCTGCACATGGCTGCCCATGATGATGCGATAGACGTAATAGCTCGCTGCCGCATCGCGCACCAGCACGCCAGCCTCGATCATCTTGTGCAGGTTCTCGGCCGCCTTGGCATAGACCTGCGGCGAGTAGATGTCGGTATCGAGCGGCAGATCGATTTCCGGCTTGGAGATGTGCAGGAAGCTAAACGGCTTGCCGGCCGCGCGCTCGCGCGCCTCGCTGCTGGAGAGCACGTCATAAGGCGGGGCGACGATCTCGGGGGCGCGGCCACTGGCGGGGCGCAGCCCCTTGAAAGCTTGGATCAGGTGCATGCTTGTTCGCTTCGGTTCAGAGTTTTTCGGCACGCGCGGCCACCAGGCTGCGCAAGGATTCTGCACTGGCGCGCAGCAGGGTTTCGGTGGTGTCCCAGCCGATGCAAGCATCGGTGACGGAGCAGCCGCGCTTGAGTTCAGCCAGATTGGCGGGAATCGGCTGATTGCCCGCCTCCAGGAAGCTCTCGATCATCACGCCGATGATCGACTGATTGCCGGCCACCACTTGCGAGACCACGTCACGCATCACCAGCGGCTGCAGCTCGGGCTTCTTCCAGGAATTGGCGTGCGAGCAATCGACGATGATGTTCTGCGGCAGCTTGGCCTTGGCCAGCGCCTGCTCGGCCAGCGAGACCGACACCGTATCGTAGTTCGGGCGTCCGCCACCACCGCGCAGCACGAGGTGGCTGTAACGATTGCCACGCGTGCGGATGATCGCCGCCTCGCCCTTGTCATTGATGCCGAGGAAGCTGTGCGCGGCCGAGGCCGAGAGGATGCCGTTGGTGGCCGCATCGAGCGAACCATCGGTACCGTTCTTGAAGCCTACCGGCGTCGACAAACCCGAAGCCATCTCGCGGTGCGTTTGCGATTCAGCGGTGCGCGCACCGATTGCCGTCCAGCTGACTAGATCACCGTAGTACTGCGGCGAGATCGGGTCCAGCGCTTCGGTCGCCGCCGGCAAGCCGAATTCGGCCACATCGAGCAGGAAGCGACGACCGCGCTCCATGCCTTCCTCGATGTGGAAGGAGTCATCCATGCGCGGGTCATTGATGAAGCCCTTCCAGCCCGTCGAAGTACGCGGCTTCTCGAAATACACGCGCATCACGACGTACAGGGTCTCGGACAATTCCTCAGCCAGCTGACGCAGGCGGCGGGCGTATTCGATACCCGCCGAAGGATCGTGGATCGAACAGGGACCGACGATGACGAGGAAGCGCGGATCCTGGCGATCGAGGATGCGCTGCAGGGTGCGGCGCCCTTCGGTGACCGTCTGCGCTGCCGTATCGGTCAGTCGCACGCGCGCCTTGATCTCGCCCGGCGAGGGCATCGGATCAAAAGCGGCGACATTGAGATTCTCGGTGGAAGCGTGGCTCATGACAGTAAGGAGTGAGATGAAGTGAAAACGCAAAACAAAAACCCGCCATGTGGCGGGTTTGTGCTGGAACCGGAACCACGCCTGGGTCAGGCGGGGTCAAGCTTACTTGAGCTTGGTTTCCTTGTACGCCACGTGCTTGCGAACAACCGGGTCATACTTGATGAACTCAAGCTTTTCCGGCGTGGTGCGCTTGTTCTTGTTGGTGGTATAGAAGTGGCCGGTGCCCGCAGAGGACTCCAGCTTGATCTTTTCACGTCCGCCTTTTGCCATTTTCAGTACTCCTTAGTCTTGAGCTTGGTGGCTCAAACGCGCTCGCCGCGCTCGCGCAGCTCGGCCAGAACGACATCGATGCCGCGCTTGTCGATAGTGCGCAAGCCAGCGTTGGAAACGCGCAGGCTCACGAAACGGTTTTCAGATTCAACCCAGAAACGACGATTCTGCAGGTTGGGCAGAAAACGGCGCTTGGTCTTGTTATTGGCGTGGGAAACATTGTTACCCACCATCGGGCCCTTGCCCGTCACGATGCAAACTCGAGACATCTCTCGCTCCTAAGCCTTAATATCTTCGGCCGTTTCCGCGTCTGGCGCTCCGCTGGCCGAATCGTTACCGACTCTCCCGCTTCGCAACCCCTTGTACAACCCGCTTCACAACCACTTGACCCCCTGCAATGCAGGCGCCACGCTTGTTCCGGCCCCGCACAACACGCCACACGAATGCTCAAGCCACCCTAGAGGACAAGCTCATCCGTTCGCGCCAATTGCGGGAAAGCCGCCGATTATACAAGGCAGCTTAAAGACTTTTCAAGCCCTATTTCGCCAAACCCGTTCAAGCCTCACCAGCGCTAGCTGCCGCAAGGCCCTAGAGCAGGCCACGCTCGGCGAACGACAAGGGCGCAGCGCTACCCGCTACGACAAAGTGATCGAGCACGCGCACATCCACCAAGGCGAGCGCCTGCCGCAACGAACGGGTCAGCAGCTCATCGGCCTGGCTCGGCTCGGCCAGCCCGGAGGGGTGATTGTGCGCGAGGATCACCGCCGCCGCATTATGCGCCAAGGCCAGCTTGACCACTTCGCGCGGATAGACCGAAGTCTGGGTGAGCGTGCCGCGAAACAGCTCGACAGCGTCGATCAGGCGATTTTGCGCATCCAGCAAGAGGATCATGAAGACTTCATGCGGCAGACTGGCCATGCGCAAGCGCAGCCAGTCACGCACCGCCTGCGGCGCACCGAGCAGGTCGCGACTGCGCAGCTCCTCGGCCAGGGCGCGGCGCGACATCTCCAGCACCGCCTGCAGCTGCGCGTACTTGGCCTGCCCCATGCCGGGCACCGCCTGCAGCGCATCGGCGCTGGCCGCAAACAGACGCGTCAGGCTGCCGAAATGGCTGAGCAGCTCGCGCGCCAGATCGACCGCGCTTTTGCCGCGGATGCCGACACGCAGGAAGATGGCCAGCAACTCCGCATCGGACAGCACTTCCGCCCCTTGCGCCAGCAGGCGCTCGCGCGGGCGTTCCTGGGCGGGCCAATCGGCAATGGACACGGCGAGCGCCTCCAGAGGATAGAATTCGCAAATTCTCTGTGATTTGTGAGCATTTCATGACTGCACTGACGGGCAAGACCATCATGCTCGGCATTACCGGCGGCATCGCAGCCTACAAATCGGCTGAACTGGTGCGCCTGCTGGTCAAGGCGGGCGCCCAGGTGCAGGTGGTGATGACCGACGCGGCAACGCGTTTTGTCACGCCACTGACCTTCCAGGCGCTGAGCGGCAATCCGGTGTGGACCGAGCTGTGGAATCCGCAGTCGGCCAACGGTATGGCGCATATCAATCTGAGCCGTACCGCCGACCTGGCCCTGATCGCCCCCGCCTCCGCCAACTTCATCGCCCGCCTGGCCCAGGGCCATGCCAATGATCTGCTGAGCACGCTGTGCCTGGCGCGCGACTGCCCGCTGCTGGTTGCCCCGGCGATGAATCTGCAGATGTGGGGCAATCCGGCCACGCAGCGCAATGTCGCCCAGCTGGCGGCCGACGGCATCGGCCTGCTCGGCCCGGCCAGCGGCTCACAGGCCTGCGGCGAAGTGGGCGAAGGGCGCATGCTGGAAGCCGAGGAATTGTTCGAACACCTGCTGGCGCACTTCCAGCCCAAGCTGCTGGCAGGCCGCCGCGTGCTGATGACCGCCGGGCCGACCTTCGAAGCGCTCGATCCGGTGCGCGGCCTGACCAATCTGAGCTCGGGCAAGATGGGTTTTGCGCTGGCACGCGCCTGCGTGCAAGCGGGCGCCCACGTGACCCTGGTCAGCGGGCCGGTGAGCTTGCCGACGCCGCAGGGCGTCACACGCATCGACGTGCAATCGGCCAGCCAGATGCACGATGCGGTGTTCGGCGCCCTGCCCGGCCAGGATGTGTTCATCGGCGTTGCCGCCGTGGCGGACTACCGCCCCAGCCAGGCCGCTGCCGACAAGATCAAGAAGAGCGCCGACACGCTGACGCTGGAACTGCTGCGCAATCCTGATATCCTCGCCGCCGTCGCAGCCCAGCCCGATGCGCCACTGTGCGTCGGCTTCGCCGCCGAGAGCCGCAATCTGGATGGCTACGCGCAGGGCAAGCTGCAGGCCAAGAAGCTGCAACTGGTGGTCGGCAACCTGGTGCAGGACAGCATCGGCCGCGACAGCAACGCGGTTGTGCTCTACGATGCCGCCGGCCGCCATCCTCTACCGCCGGCCAGCAAAGATGATGTCGCGCAGCGCATCGTCAGCCATCTGGCCGGTCTTTTGAAGTAAACACCCAGCGCCGCTCCGCGGCGCATTCGCCCCCAGCCCCGACATGAACAGTATCGACATCAAGATTCTCGACCCGCGCATCAAGGATGCCCTGCCCCAGTACGCCACACCCGGCGCCGCGGGCCTCGACCTGCGCGCTGCGCTCGACGCACCGCTGACCCTGCAGCCCGGTGACACCCAGCTGATTCCGACCGGCATGGCGATCCATCTGGCCGATCCGGGCTACGCAGCGATCATTCTGCCGCGCTCAGGCCTGGGTCATAAACATGGCATCGTGCTGGGCAATCTGGTCGGCCTGATCGATTCCGATTACCAGGGCCAGCTCTTCGTCTCGACCTGGAATCGCGGCAAGGAGAGCTTCACGATTCAGCCGCTCGATCGCATCGCCCAGCTGGTCATCGTGCCGGTGCTGCAAGTAGCCTTCAATATCGTTGATGAGTTCGCCAGCAGCGAGCGCGGCGCGGGTGGATTCGGCAGTACAGGCAAGCACTGATAAGATTTGTTAAGCCAGATGCGGCAAGCTGTTACATTGCCGCTCTGTCACGTTCTGCTGCTCTCTCCCTGATCATGATTCGACGCATTCTGTCAGCCGCACTGTTTGCCGTGCTGCTGTGTTGTCTTCCGGCCGGCGCGCGCGATCTGCGCGACGCAGCATCTGCACTCGCCACCATCAGCGTCAGCGAATTGCCGCCCGAAGCGCAGCAAACGCTGCAGCTGATCCGCAACGGCGGGCCCTTCCCGTACCGGCGCGACGGCATTGAATTCCAGAACCGAGAAAAGCGCTTGCCGCGCCGCGAACGCGGTTACTACCGCGAATACACGGTGCCGACGCCAGGCTCCGCCGACCGCGGCGCGCGGCGCATCGTCACCGGCCAGCCTGACGAGGCCTATTACACTGCGGACCACTACCGCAGCTTCCGCAGGATTACACGATGAAGCAGCACAGCACGCCCCGCGCCCTGCTGGCCGATGCGCAGGCCAGCGGCATTTTCCAGGTTCCCATGCAGCATGCAGCTGACATCGTCAGCGTTGCGCAGGCACTCGGCTTCCGCGTCTGGGCGCTGGATCTGGCGACGCTCAACGACGATGCCGAGCTGCTCCAGGCGCTCGCCCGTGTCGCCGAATTCCCCGCGTGGTTCGGCGGCAACTGGGATGCTGCCGCGGACTGCCTCAACGATCTGTCGTGGAACCCTGCCAGCGGATATCTGCTCAGCATTCACGGCAGCAGCCGCGACCTGCTGCGCTTGCAAGCCGGCTGGACGCAGCTGGTCGACATACTCGGCGGCGCCAGCCAGCTCTGGAAGGCCGACAATGTGCCGTTCTGGGTCTTGGTCGAAGCGCCCGCACAGCATCTGGCGCCCTGGCCGCCCAAGTGTTGAGGCACTGAGGCGCCCGCAATGGATACGCGCTATAAACAGCCGATTTCGGTGCTGGTCCTCATCCACACCGCAGCACTCGATGTGTTGCTGCTCGAACGCGCGCGCCAGCCCGGTTTCTGGCAATCAGTGACCGGCAGCCGTGAAGACGAGGAAGCGCTGCTCGAAGTTGCACGCCGCGAGACGCGCGAGGAAACCGGCATCGATCTGCCGGCCAGCGCCTTCTGCGACTGGCGACTGAGCAATCGCTTCGAGATCTTCCCGCAGTGGCGCCAGCGCTATGCGCCCGGCATCACCCACAATCTTGAACATGTGTTCAGCGTGGAGGTCGCCGCGGATTACCCGATCCGCATCGCAGCGGATGAACACAGCGCCTGGCAATGGCGCAGCTGGCGCGAAGCGGCCGAGCTGTGCTTCTCGTGGAGTAACCGCGACGCCATCCTCATGCTGCCGCATCGCGTCGCCTCTTGAAACAGTGCGTGGGCGCTCCTAGATAGGTGACATCGGGGTGCAATCCCCATCACCACAAACAGGAGCGCATCATGATCAACATCGTCCGCCGTGACCCCTTCGACGAATTGCTGCGTGGCTTTTTCGTGCAGCCTGTCGGCCTGCAGCAGAACACCGACAAGCGTGACTTGCCGGTCGAGATCCGCGAGAGCACCGAAGCTTTCGAACTGAGCGCCGAGCTCACCGGGGTACGCAAGGAAGACATCGAAGTCCAGATCGACGGCAAGGTGCTGAGCATCAGTGCCGAACGCAAGGCCAGCCCCTTGCGCGAAGGCGAGCGCCTGCTGCGTAGCGAGTTCGGCTACGGCAAGCTCAGCCGCAGCTTCCAGCTCAGCCAGGAGATCGACGAGGCCCAGGCACAAGCACGTTACAACGATGGTGTGCTGACCCTGCTGCTGCCCAAAAAGGCCGTCGCGCAAGCCCGCCGCCTGACCGTGCAGTAAGTGACAAACCCCAAGCGCGCTGGCGAAAGCCACCAGGCTTTGCCAGCGCGCGTTCAGCACGCTTTTGGTTTGCCGCCACAGCCGATAGAATCGGGGCTCGCTTCTTTCCTACGACTCCCCCGCCATGTCTGACACTCCCGATCTCAGCCCCGTCGTCAAAGCTGGCGTGCTCGCCGAAGCACTGCCCTACATCAAGCGCTTTTACGACAAAACCATCGTCATCAAATACGGCGGCAACGCCATGACCGACGACAAGCTCAAGGACTGCTTCGCGCGCGACGTCGTGCTGCTCAAGCTGGTCGGCATGAACCCGGTGGTGGTGCACGGCGGCGGCCCGCAAATCAATGACCTGCTCGATCGCCTGGGCAAAAAAGGCGAGTTCATCCAGGGCATGCGCGTCACTGACGACGAAACCATGGACGTCGTCGAAATGGTGCTCGGTGGCCAGGTCAACAAGGACATCGTCAACCTCATCAACCGCCATGGCGGCAAGGCCGTGGGCCTGACCGGCCAGGACGGTGCCTTCATCCGCGCCCACAAGCTGCTGATGCCCAACAAGGACAAGCCTGACGAGATGATCGACATCGGCCAGGTTGGCGAGATTTCCTCGATCGACCCGTCGATCATCAGCTTCCTCGACGGCGGCGACTTCATCCCGGTAATCGCGCCGATTGGCGTCGGTGAAGACGGTGAAACTTTCAACATCAATGCCGACGTGGTCGCCGGCAAGCTGGCCGAAGTGCTCAAGGCCGAAAAGCTGGTGCTGCTCACCAACACGCCCGGCGTGCTCGACAAATCCGGCAAGCTGCTCACCGGCCTCACGCCCAAGCAGATCGATGAGCTAGTTGAAGACGGCACCCTGTCCGGCGGCATGCTGCCCAAGATCAGCTCGGCACTCGACGCGGCCCGTAACGGCGTGCGCTCGGTGCACATCATCGATGGCCGTGTCGAACACTGTCTGCTGCTCGAAATCCTCACCCACCACGGCGTGGGCACCATGATCAAGAGCCGCTGAGCACGCCTTGAACAACTGCTACGACTTCGACAACCCGCCCGAGCGGCGCGCCTCGCACAGCATGAAATGGGGGCGCGTCGCCGGGCGCGACGTGCTGCCGATGTGGGTGGCCGACATGGACTTTGCCGCGCCGCCGCCGGTGCTCGCCGCGCTGCAGGAATCGCTCGCGCACGGCGTCATGGGCTACAGCATGCCCTGGCCCTCGCTGCTCGAATCCATCGTCGAGGCCCTGGCGCGCGATCATGGCTGGCAGATCCAGCCCGAGTGGATCGTGCTCATCCCCGGCGTGGTCAGCGGTTTCAACCTGGCCTGCGAACTGGCGGGCGAGCCTGGCGATGCCGTGGTGACCCTGACGCCAGTCTATCCGCCCTTCCTCAGCGCGCCTGGCAACAGCGCACGCGAGCTGATCCGCAGCGATCTGCAACGCCAGGGTGAGCGCTGGGTCTGCGACGTCGACGCCCTGCAGGCGCAAACGCCGGCGCACAGCCGCCTGCTGATGTTGTGCAATCCGCACAACCCGGTCGGGCGCAGCTACAGCCGCGCAGAACTGCAGCAGTTCGCGGCGTATGCCGAGAAGAACGATCTACTGATCTGTTCCGACGAAATCCATTGCGGCCTGGTACTCGACGACAGCGCGCCGCACATCCCGCTGGCCTCGCTTGATGCGGACACCGCCAAGCGCTGCATCACCCTGATGGCGCCCAGCAAAACCTGGAACATTCCCGGCCTCTCCAGCGCGTTCGCGGTGATCAGCGACGCCCGCCTGCGTGCGCGCTTCAAGCGTGCCGCCGAGGGCATCCTGCCGCATACCAATCTGCTGGGTCTGGTCGCAACCGAGGCGGCCTATCGCCATGGCGAGGACTGGCGGCAAGCCTTGCTCGACTACCTGCGCGGCAATGCCGCCCGCGTCGCCGCGGCAGTGGCCGAAATGCCTGGCGTTAGCAGCACACCGGTGGAGGCGACCTATCTGGCCTGGCTCGATTGCCGGGAGCTGGCACTGGAGCACCCGGCGCGCTTCTTTGAAGCGCAAGGCGTGTTGATGTCGGACGGTCGCGACTTTGGCGCGCCCGGCTTCCTGCGTCTGAATTTTGGCTGCAGTCGCAGCCTGCTTGATGAAGCGCTGGCGCGCATGCGCCAGGCGCTCGCTCAGCGACGCGCCTGAAGCTGATTCTCTTCAGCCGCCATCGTTTGCTGCACGACGAGCTGCGCGAGCTGCTGCGCCGTCTGCTGATTGCGCGTGCGGTACTCGTCGATGATCTGCGTGCACGGCACTTTGCGCGTCTGGCACAGCACCGCCATGTCGACCACCACGCCGCCATCGGGTTGATAGCTGACGCGCTGACGCATCACGCTGGGGTAACCCGGATGATCAATCGGTACGAAGGTCCAGATCAGGCCTGAATGCTCGGTGATGATAGTCCAGCCGGCATGCAGCTCGATCTTGGCATTGCGCCGCCCGAGCAAACCCTTGAGCGCGTCGAGCACACTGGGAAACTCATTGATCGGTTGATTGGGCAGGCGCGGCATTTCCGGCGCCACAGCCAGCGCGCCGAAGCTGGCCAAAACCAGCAGCAGCGCGATCAGGGAACGGGGCCGTAGCATATGCAGGGGCTCAGGCGCGCAAGCCGCGTTTCTGACTTTGCACGAGCTTGGCCTGGATATAGCCCTTGAGCTCGCGGAAAGGAATCGGCTTGGTGTAGATGATGACGTCGTCCGGCAGACCGCCCTCCTTGTCGATATCTTCCTGACTCAAACCGGTGACGGCGATGATGTCCATCTGCGCCAGCTGCGGTTCGCTGCGCAGGCGACGGATCATCGAAAAGCCGTCCAGTCCCTGCATCACCAGATCGGACACCAGGAGGTCTGGCACCTGGCGCCCGATTTCCAGCAAGCCTTCAAAACCACTGCTGACAATTTTCACTTCAATCGGCATGTTCCACAGCGCAAGCGTGCGCTGGTAGAGCGTCTGCATCACCACATCGTCCTCGGCCACGAGGATGCGCAAATTGCCCGAGTGCGGTGCAGCCGGGCCGCTCTGGCGCTTGCGCAGGAAGGACTCGACCGAGGTGATGCGGATACGACGGTGGCCGCCGGCGGTCTTCCAGGCATCCAGCAAGCCTGTTTCGACCATCTGCTGCACCGTCCCCAGCGATACGCTCAGCATCTGTGCTGCTTCACTGGTGCTGCAATATTCGCGATCTACTGCTTTGCTGCTGCCCTGCGAAACTTCACTCATGCCTCATGCCTTTTCAAATTGTTCAGAACGGAATGTCGTCATCGAAGTCACCCGCGAAGCCGCCGCCTGAAGCCGCGCTGGGCGCCTGACTGGCAGCCGGCGCGCTCGACCGGTTGTCGCGGGCGCTCGGGCGCGTGCTGCTACCGTATTCATTGTTATCCTGCCGCGCCGGCGCATCGCCACGACCTTCGCGGCTGCCCAGCATCTGCATGGCGTCTGCGCGGATCTCGGTGGTGTAGCGCTCCTGACCGTCCTTGTCCTGCCACTTTCGTGTGCGCAGACTGCCTTCAATATAGACTTGCGAGCCCTTGCGCAAGTATTGGCCGGCTATTTCCGCCAGACGGCCGAAAAAGACGACGCGATGCCATTCGGTCTGCTCTTTCTTGTCACCGGACGCCTTGTCCTTCCAGGTGTCCGTGGTTGCCAGGGTGACGTTGCAGATTGCGTCCCCGCTCGGTGCATAGCGCGTTTCAGGATCGCGCCCGAGATTGCCAACCAGAATCACTTTGTTTACAGATGCCATCTGGCTCTCCTCAAGATTTTAAAGATTGCGCCGGCCGTGCCACTCAGGCGACGGCGGCGTCGCTTCGATAGCCAGGGCGGCGCGGGAACTTCATGCCCAGGGCAATCAGCGCCCAGGCAAAAGCCAGCACGACCGTCATGCCATGAACGCCATTGGCGCCCCAATGTACCGCAATCCACCCACCTACAACACTGCCGCCCGCAACCCCCAGCGCCTGGGTGGTATTGAAGACGCCCATCGCCGCGCCACGCAGCTGCGCTGGCGCCGCACGCGACACCAGTGAAGGCAAAGAAGCCTCCAGGACATTGAAGGCGGCAAAAAACAGCAACAACATGACGATGATGCTGACAAAACTATGCATGCCCAGCAACAGGCCCAATTGGGCAATCAGCAAGAGCAGGATCGAACCGAGGAACACCGCGCGGGTGCGGCCGTGGCGCTCGGACTGCATGATCGCCGGAATCGCCAGCACGAAGCTGCCCAGCACCACCGGCAGGTAGATGTGCCAGTGCGCGCCCAGCTCGATGTGCTGCAGACTGACCAGCTCGCGCGGCACGACGAGGAACAGCGCGGTCTGCATCACATGCAGCGAGAAGATGCCAAAGTTCAGGCGCAGCAGACCCGTGTCATGCAAGGCCTGACTCAGCGGCAAGGGCTGCGGCGTGTGAGCCTGCTCCGGCACATCCGGCACCACGCTGTGCAGCAGTGGAATAGCCGCCAGCGCCAGCGCTGCAATCAGCAGGAACATGCCGCGCATGCCGATCCAGCCATAGAGCCCCGGCGCCGCCACCAGCGAGACCGAGAACACCAGGCCGATGGTTGAGCCAATCATCGCCATCACCTTGGTGCGATGCTGTTCGCGCGTGAGGTCGGCAGCCAGCGCCATCACCGCAGCCGAGATGGCACCGGCGCCTTGCAGGCTACGCGCCGCAATCATCCAGTAGATATCGGGCGCCCAGGCTGCCATCAAGGCGCCCAGCGCAAACAGCAGCAAACCGAAGGTAATCACCGGCTTGCGGCCAAAACGATCCGAGGCGTAGCCGAGCGGCAGGTAGAGGAAGGCCTGCACCAGCATGAAGATGCCGAAGGCCCAGGACACCAGCTGGAAGTTATCGCCCCCCGGCAGCGCGGACGCAAAAACGGTAAATACCGGCAGCACGAGGAACAGGCCCAGCATGCGCAAACCGAAGATCGCTGCGAGCGAGATGCCGACTCGCCATTCCTTGGCGGACATGCGATCAGGCGTTACGACGGATTCATGACTCATTGACAAGGGGCGAACATCGACCCGCACGCAAAGTGCCGCCGAAGCCGGACAGGGATGGAATAGCTTGCGATTTTAGCAGACTGCCCCGACTGCGGGCCGGCATTCGGGCGCCCGCGCGCTGGACGGAAGATTGCGCTTGGCCCTCAGCCCTGCGCAAAGTTATAGTTGCGGGTTACTCACGTGCAGACCCCCTCATGGAATGGATCAGGATTCGCGGCGCCCGGACGCACAATCTCAAGAACGTCAATGCCGACATTCCGCGTAACCAGCTGACGGTCATCACCGGTCTCTCCGGTTCGGGCAAGAGTTCGCTGGCTTTCGATACGCTGTACGCCGAAGGGCAGCGCCGCTACGTCGAGTCGCTGTCGGCCTACGCGCGGCAATTCCTGCAGCTGATGGAAAAGCCCGATGTCGATCTGATCGAGGGCCTGTCGCCGGCGATTTCCATCGAGCAGAAGGCGACCAGCCACAATCCGCGTTCCACCGTCGGCACGGTCACCGAGATCCACGACTACATGCGCCTGCTGTTCGCACGCGCCGGCACGCCGCACTGCCCGGATCACCAGCTGCCGCTGGAATCACAAACCGTCTCGCAGATGGTCGATCATGTGCTTGCGCTGCCCGAAGGCACTGGCGTGATGATCCTCGCGCCGGTGGTCAGCGAGCGCAAAGGCCAGCACGAAGAGCTGATCGCCGAGCTGCGCGCGCAAGGCTTCATCCGTCTGCGCGTCAATGGCGAGATCTGCGAGATCGACGCCGTGCCGGCCCTGGCCAAGACCAGCAAGCACAGCATCGACGTGGTGGTGGACCGCCTGCGTGTGCGCCCCGATTCACGCCAGCGCCTGGCCGAGAGCTTCGAAACCGCCCTGGCGCACGCCGAGGGGCGCGCCATTGCGCTGGAGATGGAGAGCGGCACCGAGCATCTGTTCTCGGCACGCTACGCCTGCCCGCAGTGCGGCTTCGTGGTGCAGGAACTCGAACCGCGCCTGTTCTCCTTCAACAACCCGGTCGGCGCCTGCCCGGAATGCGACGGCTTGGGCAGCCTGGAATTCTTCGATCCACAGCGCGTGGTCGCCCACCCCGAGCTGTCGCTCGCCTCCGGCGCGATCCGCGGCTGGGACAAGCGCAACCAGTTCTACTTCCAGATGCTGCTGGGGCTGGCCAGCGCCTATGACTTCGATGTCGAAGCGCCTTTCGAGTCGCTCAGCGAGGAAGTGCGCCAGGTCGTGCTGTTCGGTTCGGGCACGCGCAAACTGCCCTTCAAGTACCTCTCCGAATCCGGCCGCATGGTCACCAAGGAGCACAGCTTCGAAGGCATCGTGCCGAATCTGGAGCGTCGCTACAAGGAAACCGATTCTGTGGTCGTGCGCGAAGAGCTGGCCAAGTACCGCAGCGTGCAGGCCTGCCCGGCCTGTGGCGGCAGCCGCCTGCGCCGTGAAGCGCGCTTCGTGCGCATCGGTACGCGTACCTTGCCCGAACTGGGCAACCTGCCGATCGGCCAGTGCCGCGACTATTTCCAGAATACCCAGCTCACAGGCAACAAAGCGCAGGTGGCGGACAAGGTGATGAAGGAAATCGTCACCCGGCTGCAGTTCCTGATCGATGTCGGGCTCAATTATCTGAGCCTCAACCGCAGCGCTGACACCTTGTCGGGCGGCGAAGCACAGCGCATCCGCCTGGCTTCGCAAATCGGTTCGGGCCTCACCGGCGTCATGTACGTGCTCGACGAGCCTTCAATCGGCCTGCACCAACGTGACAATGATCGCCTGCTGGGCACCCTGCAGCGCCTGCGCGACATCGGCAATACGGTGATCGTCGTCGAACATGATGAAGACGCGATCCGCATGGCTGATTACGTCATCGATATGGGTCCGGGCGCCGGCGAACACGGCGGCGAAATCGTCGCCATGGGCCTGCCCGCCGAAGTCGCCGCGAATCCGCAATCGGCGACAGGCGCTTATCTGTCCGGCCGCCGCAGCATCGAAGTGCCGGCCCAGCGCCGAGCGCCAGACGCTGAGCGCATGCTGCGCCTCAGTGGTGCGCGCGGCAATAATCTCAAAGATGTCAGCATGGCCTTGCCGGTTGGCCTGATGACCTGCGTCACCGGCGTTTCCGGCTCGGGCAAATCCACCTTGATCAACGACACCCTGTATGCCGTCGCAGCGCGTGCCATCAATGGCTCGTCCATCGAGCCGGCGCCTTACGCGCAAGTCGAGGGACTGGAGTTCTTCGACAAGATCATCAGCGTCGATCAGTCCCCGATTGGCCGCACGCCGCGCTCCAATCCGGCCACCTACACCGGCCTGCTGACGCCGATCCGCGAACTGTTTGCCGGCACGCCGGAAGCACGCACGCGCGGCTACGAGCCGGGGCGCTTCTCCTTCAACGTCAAGGGCGGGCGCTGTGAAGCCTGTCAGGGCGACGGCATGCTGCGCGTGGAGATGCACTTCTTGCCGGACGTCTTCGTGCCCTGCGATGTCTGCCACGGCAAGCGCTACAACCGCGAAACCCTGGAAGTACGTTACAAGGGCCGCAATATTGCCGAGATTCTGGAGATGACGGTCGAAGACGCACAGCGCTTCTTCGAAGCCGTGCCCGGCATCGCGCGCAAGCTCGACACCCTGATCGAAGTCGGCCTCGGCTACATCCGCCTCGGCCAGAGCGCGACCACACTGTCGGGCGGCGAGGCGCAACGCGTCAAGCTGGCGCTCGAACTCTCCAAGCGCGACACCGGCCGCACCCTGTTCATCCTCGACGAGCCAACGACGGGTTTGCACTTCCAGGACATCGAGCTGCTGCTCAAGGTGCTGCAGCGCCTGCGCGACGCCGGCAATACCATCGTGGTGATCGAACACAATCTCGATGTGATCAAGACCGCCGACTGGCTGATCGATCTGGGCCCGGAAGGCGGCAACGGCGGCGGCGAGATCCTCGTCTCCGGCACGCCGGAAACCGTCGCCGAGCATCCGCTCAGCCACACCGGCCGCTACCTCAAGCGCATCCTCGCCAAAGCCTGAACAACAGCGCTTTGGCGACGCAGCAGATAGTCGGCAATCACTTGCGACAGACGAAAAAAAGCCCGCACGCAGCGGGCTTTTTCTTGAAGCTTGCAGCAGTGCTTACTCAGCCACCACTTCACCGCTCACCACTTCGCCGCCTTCAGGACGGTCCAGCAGTTCGACGTAAGCCATCGGAGCCTTGTCGCCAACGCGGAAACCACACTTCAGGATACGCAGGTAACCACCATTGCGTGCCGAGAAACGCGGGCCCAGTTCGTTGAAGACCTTGACGACCATGTCACGGTCACGCAGGCGATCGAAAGCCAGACGGCGATTTGCCAGGCTGGGCTTCTTGCCGAGGGTGATGATGGGTTCAACAACGCGACGCAGTTCCTTTGCCTTCGGCAGCGTGGTCTTGATGACCTCGTGACGCAGCAAGGAGTTGGTCATGTTGCGCAGCATCGCGAGGCGATGGCTGCTGGTGCGATTGAGTTTGCGGAGTCCGTTACCGTGACGCATTTTATTTTCCTTATGCCCTGTGTCAGCTCAGTGCCAACCGAGCTTCAGCTGAGTTTTTCCAGCCCTGCGGGCGGCCAGTTTTCCAGTTTCATGCCCAGCGTGAGACCACGCGAAGCAAGCACATCCTTGATCTCGTTGAGCGACTTGCGACCCAGATTCGGCGTCTTGAGCAGCTCGGTCTCGGTGCGCTGGATCAGATCACCGATGTAGTAAATGTTTTCAGCCTTCAAGCAGTTGGCCGAACGCACCGTCAGCTCCAGATCATCGACCGGACGCAGCAGGATCGGGTCAATGCTCGGCGCACGCGGCGCTTCTGCAGCAACCGGCGTACCTTCGAGGTCAGCGAACACCGACAGCTGATCCATCAGCACGCGAGCGGCGTAGCGAATCGCTTCTTCCGGCTCGACTGCACCGTTGGTTTCGATATCGATCACCAGACGATCCAGGTCGGTACGCTGCTCAACACGAGCGCTCTCGACTTGGTAGCTGACACGGCGCACGGGGCTGAACGAAGCGTCCAGCATCACGCGACCGATGGTCTTGCTTTCAGCCGACACCGGACGGGCATTGCCGGGCACATAGCCACGGCCTTGCTCGATACGGATCTGCATGTCCAGCTTGCCACCCGGTGCCAGGTGAGCGATCACGTGGTCCGGATTGACGATCTCGACATCATGCGACAGCTCGATATCCGAGGCCTTGACAACACCTTCGCCAGACTTGGACAGGCGCACCACGGTATCGGTACGGCTGTGCAGCTTGAACACCACACCCTTGAGGTTGAGGAGGATGTCGACGACATCTTCACGCACACCGTCAATGGTCGAGTACTCGTGCAACACGCCATCAATCGACACTTCCGTAGCCGCATGGCCGGGCAGCGACGACAGCAGGATGCGACGCAGCGCATTGCCCAGCGTGTGGCCATAGCCACGTTCAAACGGTTCCATCACCACCTGGGCATGCACCGGAGAAACGTTCTGGACGTCAATGATGCGTGGCTTCAACAGGCTGTTACTCTGCATTGCTTATCCTTCTTGAAGGAATCTTTGAGGACAAGGAGAACGGGATCAAACAACTCGCGCTGTATTAGCGCGAGTACAGTTCGACCACAAGGCTCTCGTTGATGGTCGAGGGCAGTTCCGCACGTTGCGGGTAAGCCTTGAACACACCCTTGCCAGCCTTGGCATCCACTTCCAGCCATTCCGGGAAGCCACGGCCTTCAGCCGCTTCCAGCGCAGCCTTCACACGCAGATGACCCTTGGTCGACTCTGCCAGCTGAACCACATCACCCGGGCGCAGCGTGTAGGAAGGAATATTCACGCGCTTGCCGTTGACCAGCACGCCGTTGTGGCGAACCACTTGACGCGCTTCTGCACGCGAAGCACCGAAGCCCATGCGGAACGCCACAGCGTCCAGACGGCCTTCCAGCAGTTGCAGCAGGTTTTCACCGGTCTGACCCTTCTTGCGGTCAGCTTCGAAGTAGGTCTTGCGGAATTGACGCTCGAGCACGCCGTAGATACGACGGATCTTTTGCTTTTCACGCAGCTGCTGACCGTAACCGGACAGACGCTGACCAGATTTTTGACCATGCTGTCCAGGAGCGTATGCACGACGCTCGATTGCGCACTTGTCGGTGAAACACTTTTCGCCCTTGAGGAAGAGCTTTTCACCTTCGCGACGGCACTGACGGCACTTGGGGTCGAGATTGCGGGCCACTATTTACTCCTTCTTAGATGCGGCGGCGCTTCGGCGGACGGCAGCCGTTGTGCGGGATCGGGGTGATGTCGGTGATCGACGTAATCTTCAGGCCCAGCGCGTTGAGCGCACGGACAGCGGATTCACGACCAGGACCAGGGCCCTTGATACGCACTTCCAGATTCTTGACACCGCACTCCTGGGCAGCCTTGCCGGCGGCTTCAGCAGCCACCTGCGCAGCAAACGGCGTGCTCTTGCGGGAGCCCTTGAAGCCGGCCCCACCCGAGGTAGCCCACGACAGGGCATTGCCCTGACGGTCGGTAATCGTAATGATCGTATTGTTGAAGGAAGCGTGAACGTGGGCGATACCCTCGGCAACGTTCTTCTTGACCTTCTTGCGAACCTTCGCAGCAGTCTTAGCCATGTTTATTCCTGATTACTTCTTGCCAGCGATCGTCTTGCGCGGACCTTTGCGGGTACGCGCATTCGTGCGGGTGCGTTGCCCACGGCACGGCAAGCCGCGACGATGACGCACACCACGGTAGCAGCCCAGATCCATCAGACGCTTGATGTTCATGGTCACTTCACGGCGCAGGTCACCCTCAACCGTGAACTTACCCACTTCATCACGCAGACGTTCCATCTGCTCTTCTGTGAGATCCTTGACTTTGGCGCTGCGCGGCACACCCGCGGCATCGCACACCTTCTGAGCACGCGTGCGACCAACGCCGTAGATGGCGGTCAGCGCAATTTCTGCGTGCTTGTGGTTCGGAATGTTTACACCAGCAATCCGGGCCATGACTTTTAACCTTTTCTTGTGACCTGTGTTGGCCTTGCAGCCACCGCGTCTTTTCGCCTAAAACTAAAGGCGCAAGAAGCGAAACACAAAATTATAACAGACTTGTGTTCGTCAATCAACCTTGACGCTGCTTGTGGCGCGGATCTTCACAGATCACACGGACCACGCCCTTGCGGCGGATGATTTTGCACTTGCGGCAAATCTGCTTGACCGAAGCTTGTACTCGCATTTTCCAACTCCTCAACAATCTTTCTCACTTGGCGCGGAAGGTAATCCGCCCCTTGGTGAGGTCATAGGGTGTCAGCTGAACTGTCACCTTGTCGCCCGGTAGAATCCGGATGTAATGCATGCGCATCTTGCCGGAGATGTGGCCCAACACCATGTGGCCATTTTCCAGCTTGACCTTGAAGGTCGCGTTAGGCAGGGTTTCTGTCACTTCCCCCTGCATCTCGATCATATCTTCCTTCGACATAGCTCACTTCGCTGGCAGCGCCGTACCACCCTTGAAATTCGCCTTCTTGAGCAAGCTCTCGTACTGATGAGACATCACGTAAGCCTGCACCTGAGCCATGAAGTCCATGGTCACCACCACGATAATCAGTAGTGAAGTGCCGCCGAAATAGAACGGTACGTTGAACTTCAGAATCAGCAACTCGGGCAACAAGCACACCAGCGTGACGTAGATTGCACCAATCAAAGTCAGACGCATGAGGATGCGGTCGATGTAACGAGCCGTCTGATCACCGGGACGAATCCCGGGCACGAAGGCACCTGATTTCTTCAGATTGTCAGCCGTTTCCTTCGAGTTGAAGACCAGGGCCGTATAGAAGAAACAGAAGAACACGATTGCTGCCGAATACAGCAGGATGTACACCGGTTGTCCCGGCGACAGGCCTCCTGCAATGTCCTTCAGCCAACGCATGCTTTCGGAGCTACCAAACCATTGTGCTGCCGTAGCCGGGAACAGAATGATCGACGATGCAAAGATCGGCGGAATCACACCCGACATATTCAGCTTCAGCGGCAAATGCGAACTTTGACCGCCGTAAACCTTGTTACCCACCTGACGCTTGGCGTAGTTGACCAGGATCTTGCGCTGGCCGCGTTCCACGAACACCACACCCGCCGTCACTGCACCAATGGCTGCCACGATGAGAATCGCAATCAGCGGATTCATCGCACCGGTATGAACCAGTTCAAACAAGCCGGCGACAGAGCTCGGCAGATTCGCCGCGATACCACTGAAGATGATGATCGAGATACCGTTACCGACACCGCGCTCGGTGATCTGCTCACCCAGCCACATCAGAAACAGCGTACCCGTCACCAGCGTCGTCACCGTGGTGATGGTGAACATCAAACCAGGATTCAGAACCAAACCTGCTTGTTGCTCCAGCATCACCGAAATGCTGATCGCCTGGAACAGCGCCAAAGCCACGGTTCCGTAGCGCGTGTACTGCGTCATCTTGCGGCGCCCTGCCTCACCCTCTTTCTTGAGGGCTTCCAGCGTCGGCGATGCGATCGTCAGCAATTGCATGATGATCGAGGCCGAGATGTACGGCATGATGCCCAGCGCAAAAATCGTGAATCGCGACAGTGCACCACCCGAGAACAGGTTGAGCACGCCGAGAATGCCGCCCTTTTGCGAATCGAAAAGGCGCGTCAGCTGATCCGGGTCGATACCCGGCACAGGGATGTGCGCACCAATCCGATACACCACAAGCGCGCCCAGCAAAAACAGCAGGCGCTTCTTGAGGTCCGCAAATTTACCGCCTTTAGCCTGCAATGCAGTCTGGTTAGCCACGTAAGCTGTCCCGATTCGCCAACTTAAGCCGCAGCGGCGATATCAGCAACCGAGCCACCCGCTGCTTCGATTGCAGCACGCGCACCCTTGGTTGCACCCACGCCCAGCAGCTTGACTGCACGGCTGATTTCGCCGGACAGGATCACCTTGGCCGACAGCACATCAGCAGGCACGACACCCGCTTGCTTGAGGGCGAGCAGATCGATTTCATCGATCGGCAGGTCGTTGATTTCAGACAGACGAACTTCGACATTGCGGCCAGCCGTCAGCGACACAAAGCCGCGCTTGGGCAGACGACGCTGCATCGGCATTTGACCGCCTTCGAAGCCAACCTTGTGGAAACCGCCAGCGCGCGACTTCTGACCCTTGTGGCCGCGGCCACAAGTCTTGCCCAGGCCGCTGCCGATACCACGACCCACACGCCGTTTGGCATGCGTCGCGCCGTCAGCGGGCTTCAGCTTGTTCAGTTCCATCACACACTCCACTTCAGCAGGTAGGCGATCTTGTTGATCATGCCGCGCACTTCGGGCGTATCAGCAAGTTCCACCGTATGGTTCATACGACGCAGCCCGAGGCCACGCACCGTTGCACGGTGCGATTCCTTGGTGCCGATGATGCTCTTGACGAGCGTCACACGAATCTTCTTGTCGGCCATTTCTTAACCCCGGATCTCTTCCACCGTCTTGCCGCGCTTGGCAGCAATCTGGGCAGGCGTGTTGATCTTGAACAGGCCGTCCAGCGTGGCACGAACGACGTTGTAAGGATTGGTCGAGCCCAGACACTTGGCGATCACGTCGGTCACGCCCATCACTTCGAAGACTGCGCGCATGGCGCCGCCTGCGATGATGCCGGTACCGCTCGGAGCCGGTTGCATCAGGACCACCGAAGCGCCGTGACGACCGATCACCGTGTGATGCAGCGTACCGCTCTTGAGGGGCACCTTGCCCATCTTGCGGCGTGCTTCGTCCATCGCCTTTTGCACCGCAACCGGCACTTCACGCGACTTGCCCTTACCCATGCCGACGGCACCATCACCATCGCCCACCACGGTCAGTGCTGCGAAACCGAGAATCCGGCCGCCCTTCACCACCTTGGTAACGCGATTGATGGAGACCATCTTTTCGCGAAGACCATCATCACGCTCTTCGGATGCCTGGGGTTTCTTTGATTGTTGCTTAGCCATTATTCTCTCGCTTAGAACTGGAGGCCGCCTTCACGAGCCGCTTCGGCAAGAGCCTTGACGCGACCGTGATACTGGAAACCGGCACGGTCGAATGCGACCGACTGGACACCTGCTGCCACCGCGCGCTCGGCAATCAACTTGCCAACCACCGTAGCTGCAGCCACATTGCCGCCATTGGCGACCTGACCGCGCACTGCCGGCTCGACCGTCGAGGCCGAAGCCAGCACCTTGGAGCCGCAGTCGGAAATGACCTGTGCGTAGATATGCAGGTTTGAACGGTAGACCGTCAGACGGGCAACCTTCAGCTCGGCGATACGGGCGCGAGTTTTGCGGGCCCGGCGCAAACGTGCTTCTTTTTTGTTCATAAAGTCCGCCCTTACTTCTTCTTGGTCTCTTTGATGACCACAACTTCGTCGGAATAACGCACACCCTTGCCCTTATACGGCTCAGGAGCACGGTAGGCGCGCACTTCTGCAGCAACCTGACCAACTTGTTGCTTGTCGACACCCTTGATGATGATCTCGGTTTGCGTCGGCGTTTCAACCTTCACACCGGCAGGCATTTGATGCACCACCGGATGCGAGAAGCCCAGCGACAGATTCAGCTTGTCACCCTGAGCTTGCGCACGGTAACCCACACCAACCAGGTTGAGCTTGCGCTCGAAACCCTTGCTGACGCCGGTCACCATGTTGTTGATCACCGCACGCGTCGTACCCGACAGTGCGTTGGCATTATCTGCGCCATCGATGGGCTTGACGACCAGGCTTGCGCCTTCGCGAACAACCGTCACCGACGGGTGGATGGAGCGCTGCAGCGTACCGAGCGCACCCTTCACCACAATCTCGCTTCCAGCGATGGTTGCTTCAACGCCCGCAGGCAGAGCAACCGGATTCTTAGCAACACGCGACATGTTCTTCCCCTTACGCGACGATGCAGAGAACTTCGCCGCCGACATTGCTGGCGCGCGCACGACGGTCCGTCATCACGCCGGACGGCGTGGACACAATCGCCACACCCAGACCGTTCATGACGCGCGGCAGCTCGTCGCTACCCTTATAAACACGCAGGCCGGGACGGCTCACGCGTTCAATGCGTTCGATAACAGGACGACCTGCGTAGTACTTGAGTGCCAGGTGCAGTTCGCTCTTGGCAGCCTCGCCACGCACGGCGAAATCATCGATATAACCTTCGTCCTTCAACACTTTGGCGATTGCAATCTTCAGCTTGGATGAAGGCATCGAAACAGAGGCCTTCTCCGCCAGCTGCGCATTGCGAATGCGCGTCAGCATATCGGCGATCGGATCGGACATACTCATTCTTCGATCTCCTTACCAGCTCGCCTTGGTCATGCCAGGGATTTCACCCCGGAATGCGGCTTCACGAATCTTCAGACGGCACAGGCCGAACTTGCGGAACACACCACGCGGACGGCCCGTAATTGCACAGCGGCTACGCTGACGGGTCGGCGCGGCGTTACGCGGCAGTTGTTGCAACTTCAAACGTGCAGCTTGTCGCTCTTCGTCAGACAACGAGGCATCGTTGATGACATCGGTCAGCTGCTTGCGCTTGGGCGCATACTTTTCAGCCAGCTTGCGACGCTTTTCATCACGATTGATCAGAGACAGTTTTGCCATGTGAGCCTCAGTTCTTGAACGGGAACTTGAACAACGCCAGCAGCGCACGCGCTTCAGCATCATTCTTCGCGGTCGTCGTGATGCTGATGTTCAGCCCACGCAGTGCATCGATCTTGTCGTACTCGATCTCGGGGAAAATGATCTGCTCTTTCACACCGAGATTGTAGTTGCCACGACCATCAAAACCCTTGCTCTGGATACCGCGGAAATCGCGGATACGCGGCATGGCAATGGTGATCAGGCGATCGAGGAACTCAAACATGCGCGGACCACGCAGCGTGACCATGCAACCAATCGGGTAACCTTCGCGGATCTTGAAACCTGCGATGGACTTCTTGGCCTTGGTGGTCACCGGCTTTTGGCCAGCGATCTTGGTCAGATCACCCAGCGCATGCTCCAGCACCTTCTTGTCGCCAATCGCTTCACCCACACCCATATTGAGGGTGACCTTGGTGATGCGCGGCACTTCCATGATGGACTTGTAGCCAAACTGCTTGAGCAGCTCGGGCGCTACAGTTGCCTTGTAATAGTCTTGAAGACGGGCCATGACAATTCCTTATGCGCTGACCAGTTCGCCGTTAGACTTGAAGAAACGCACCTTGCGGCCATCCTCCAGCGTCTTGAAGCCAACGCGATCCGCCTTTTGGGTGGCCGCATTGAACAGCGCAACATTCGAAACATGGATCGGCATTTCTTTCTCGACAATGCCACCCACCTGACCTTTGACCGGATTCGGCTTGACGTGCTTCTTGACGCGATTGACGCCTTCGACAACAACATACTCAGCCGACACGCGCAGCGTGATCGTGCCGCGCTTGCCCTTGTCCTTGCCAACCAGGACGATTACTTCGTCCCCTTTACGGATCTTGTCCATCCTGAGCTCCTCAGAGAACTTCCGGCGCCAGCGACACGATCTTCATGAAGCGCTCGGTACGCAATTCACGCGTAACCGGCCCGAAGATACGAGTGCCAATAGGCTCCAGCTTGTTGTTGAGCAGCACAGCGGCGTTCTTGTCGAACTTGATCAAGGAACCGTCCGGGCGACGCACGCCCTTGGCAGTACGCACGACCACAGCGCTGTACACATCACCCTTCTTGACACGCCCACGGGGCGCTGCATCCTTGATGCTGACCTTGATGATGTCACCCACGCCCGCATAGCGACGCTTGGAACCACCCAGCACCTTGATGCACATCACCGAACGCGCGCCGGTGTTATCGGCGACGTCGAGAATCGACTGCATTTGGATCATTTTTTAAACTCCATCCAACTTGGCGCGCCTACGAAGAAGCACCCAGTCTTGGATCCCGTTCGGGAAATTGCCCCCACAAATTCGTGAGGAGATGAGCAGACTATTATAAGCCGACTTTTAAATCTGTTGCAAGTGGGCTGTTAAAAAACAGCCCACTTTTCTTACAGGCCTTGAGCTTTCTCGACGACCTTGGTCACGCGCCAGCTCTTGGTCTTGGAAATCGGGCGGCATTCCTCGATCTCGACCAGGTCACCTTCAGCAGCAACGCCGCCTTCAACGTGAGCATGGTACTTGTTCGAACGAATGATCACCTTGCCGTAGAGCGGATGCTTGACGCGGCGCTCGATCAGCACCGTCACCGTCTTGTTCATCTTGTCGCTGACGACACGACCAACCAGGGTGCGGCGCACCGTCGTTTGGATTTCTTCACTCATTGCTTCACCGCCTTTTCACGCTGGATGGTGCGCACACGAGCGATGTCACGACGGACACGGCCCAGCTGTGCGTGATTCGCCAACTGCTGCGTGGCGTGTTGCATGCGCAGGGAAAACTGTTCCTTGAGCAGACCGAGCAATTCGGTCTGCAGCTCTTCGGCGCTCTTCGAACGCAGATCACTTGCATTCATGATCAAACTCCCACATGCCGCGTGACAAACGCGGTCTCGATCGGCAGCTTGGCTGCGGCCAGACGGAACGCCTCGCGCGCCAGCACTTCATCAACGCCGTCCATCTCGTACAGCACCTTGCCCGGCTGGATTTCAGCAACCCAGTACTCCGGATTACCCTTACCGTTACCCATACGGACTTCGGCAGGCTTCTTGGAGATGGGTTTGTCCGGGAAGATGCGGATCCAGATACGACCACCACGCTTGATGTGACGCGACATCGCACGACGAGCGGACTCGATCTGGCGGGCGGTCAGACGGCCACGGCCAATTGCCTTCAGACCGAACTCACCGAAGCTCACGGCTGCACCACGGGTTGCGACACCCTTGTTACGGCCCTTTTGCTCCTTGCGGTACTTCCTTCTATTCGGCTGCAGCATCGCTCGCTCCTGCTGTCTTCACACCTGCGCCCTTGCGCACAGTGCGGCGCGCGGCGGGCTTGCCGTCACCCTCGTTACGCGAGGGGCGGCGACCACGACGGGCCTCGTTATCATTTGCTTCCGGTGCAGCTGCGGCTTCACCGCGGCCGACGTACTCACCCTTGTACACCCAGACCTTGATGCCGATCAGGCCATAGGTCGTACGTGCTTCTGCCGTGCCATAGTCGATATCGGCGCGCAGCGTGTGCAGCGGCACACGGCCTTCGCGATACCACTCGGTACGTGCAATCTCGGCGCCGTTCAGACGACCCGAGCTCATGATCTTGATGCCCTGGGCACCCAGACGCATGGCGTTCTGCATCGCACGCTTCATGGCGCGGCGGAACATGATGCGCTTTTCAAGCTGCTGGGCAATCGAATCAGCGATCAACTGTGCGTCGATTTCCGGCTTGCGGATTTCTTCGATGTTGACGTGAACCGGCACACCCATGATCTTTTGCAGATCGCTCTTGAGCTGCTCGATATCCTCGCCCTTCTTGCCGATCACCACACCCGGACGCGCGCTGAACACCGTGATACGGGCGTTCTTGGCCGGACGCTCGATGAGCACACGACCCACTGAAGCGTGCGAGAGCTTCTTCGAAAGATGTTCGCGGACCTTGATGTCCTCTTGCAGCATGCGGCCGAAGTTCTGGCTGTTGGCGTACCAGCGCGAGCTCCAGTTACGCGTGACCGCGAGGCGGAAACCGGTCGGATGAATCTTCTGTCCCATGATTTCCCCTTATTCCCCGACAGTCACGAAAATGTGGCAGGTTTGCTTCTCGATGCGATTGCCACGACCCTTTGCACGGGCAGTGAAACGCTTCAGGGAAGCACCCTTTTCGACATAGATCGTCTTGATCTTCAGGGCGTCGATATCGGCGCCGTCGTTGTGCTCGGCGTTGGCAATCGCGGACTCCAGAACCTTCTTGATAATCGTTGCACCCTTTTTCGGGGAGAACGCCAGAATGTTCAGGGCCTGATCTACAGGCTTGCCGCGCACGAGATCGGCCACCAGACGACCCTTTTGGGCCGACAGGCGTACGCCGCGCAGAATGGCATTAGTTTCCATGATCACCTCTTACTTCTTGGCCTTCTTGCTGGCGGCGTGACCCTTGAAGGTCCGCGTCAGCGCGAATTCGCCGAGCTTGTGACCGACCATGTTTTCAGAAACATAGACGGGGATGTGTTGACGACCGTTATGCACGGCAATCGTCAAACCCACGAATTCCGGAAGAACGGTCGAACGGCGCGACCAGGTCTTGATCGGGCGCTTGTCGTTGGAACTTACTGCAGCATCCACTTTCTTGATCAAGTGGGCGTCTACAAAAGGTCCTTTTTTAATAGAACGAGCCATGACTACCCCTTAACGCTTGTGACGACGCTGCACGATCATCGTATCCGTGCGCTTGTTGCTACGCGTACGATAACCCTTGGCCGGCGTACCCCACGGGCTCACCGGAACACGGCCTTCACCCGTACGACCTTCACCACCACCATGCGGGTGATCCACCGGGTTCATGGCAACACCACGAACCGTCGGACGGATACCACGCCAACGTTGCGCACCGGCCTTACCGATCTTGCGCAGGTTGTTCTCTTCGTTACCGACTTCACCGATGGTGGCGCGGCAATCGACGTGGACACGGCGAATTTCACCCGAGCGCAGACGCAGCTGAGCGTAAGTGCCGTCGCGTGCCAGCAGCTGCACCGAGGTGCCTGCCGAACGCGCAATCTGAGCACCCTTGCCGGGCATCATTTCAACGCAGTGGATCGTGCTACCGACCGGGATATTGCGGATCGGCAGAGCGTTACCCGACTTGATCGGTGCTTGCGAGCCGCTCAGGATTTCCTGACCCACCACAGCGCCACGCGGGGCGATGATGTAACGGCGCTCACCATCCTTGTACAGGACCAGCGCGATGTGGGCGGTACGGTTCGGATCGTATTCAATACGCTCGATCTTGCCCGGGATGCCGTCCTTGTTGCGCTTGAAATCAACTAGGCGATAGTGTTGCTTGTGACCGCCACCGATATGACGCGTGGTGATGCGGCCGTTGTTGTTGCGGCCGGCAGTCTTGGACTGGCTTTCGACCAGCGAAGCCACAGGGCGACCCTTGTACAGATTCGGGGTAACGACCTTGACCAGACCACGACGACCCGGGGATGTCGGCTTGACTTTGACCAGCATTATGCTGCCCCCCCTTCAACGAAATTCATTTCCTGACCCGGCTTGAGGCAGACGAAGGCTTTCTTCCAGCCCTTGCGCTGACCCGTGCTCTTGCCGAAACGCTTGACCTTACCCTTGACGTTCAGGGTCTGCACAGACTTGACTTCAACCTTGAACAGCAGCTCAACAGCCGCCTTGATTTCAGGCTTGGTCGCATCCGATGCAACACGGAAGATCACTTGCTCATTCTTGTCGGCCACATACGTAGCCTTTTCCGAGACCTGCGGTGCGAGCAGCACCTGCAGCAGTCGCTCCTGGCTGAAGCTCATTGCCACACCTCTTCCATTTTTGCGACCGCAGCACGGGTGATCAGCACACGCGGGAAGCGAACCAGGGAAACCGGGTCAGCTTCGTGGGCGGCAAGCACCAGCACATTGGGCAGATTGCGGGACGACAGAAACAGGTTTTCGTCGATCTCGTCGGTGATCACGAGCACCGACTCAACACCGTAACCCTTGAGCTTTTGCGCGAAGAGCTTGGTCTTCGGTGCTTCAGGCGACAGGTTTTCGACGACAGCGATGCGATCTTCACGCACCAGCTGCGACAGGATCGAAGCCATACCAGCACGGTACATCTTGCGATTGACCTTCTGGCTGAAGTTTTCGTCCGGACGATTCGGGAAAATGCGACCACCCCCACGCCACAGCGGCGAGGAGCTCATACCAGCACGCGCATTACCCGTACCCTTCTGGCGGAAAGGCTTCTTGGTCGTGTGCGACACTTCGCCACGATCCTTTTGCGCACGATTACCCGAACGCGCATTGGCTTGATAAGCCACCACGAGCTGGTGAATCAGCGCTTCATTGTATTCACGACCGAACAGCGCGTCCGACGCTTGCAGCGTCGAAGCAGCCTGGCCTTGATCATTGATCAGCTTGAGTTCCATGGCGTCTCCGATCAACCTTTAACAGCCGGACGAACGATCACGTCGCCGCCGTCATGACCGGGCACTGCGCCCTTGACGAGAAGCAGGCCGCGCTCGCTATCGACGCGCACCACTTCCAGATTTTGCACCGTACGCTTCACATCACCCAGGTGGCCCGTCATGCGCTTACCCGGGAAAACACGACCCGGATCCTGCGCCATACCGATAGAACCCGGCACGTTGTGGCTACGCGAGTTACCGTGCGAAGCACGGTTCGACGAGAAGTGGTGACGCTTGATAACGCCGGCATAACCCTTACCAAGGGTCGTACCCGTCACATCAACCTTCTGACCGACTGCGAAGATTTCGATACTGATGACATCCCCTGCCTTGTAGGCACTGACTTGCTCAGCAGTCAGGGGGAATTCGCGCAGAATGCTGCCTGCCTCGACACCCGCCTTGGCGAGATGTCCGGCCAGCGACTTGTTCACGCGAGATGCGCGGCGAGTGCCGTATGCAACCTGAATGGCGGAATAACCGTCCACATCAGGCGTCTTGATCTGGGTCACGCGATTGTTCGACACGTCAAGCACTGTCACCGGAACGGACACGCCGTCCTCGGCAAAAATGCGAGTCATGCCGACCTTGCGACCGACAAGGCCTAGACTCATTTTTTTCTCCTATGACCCGGTTTCGATTGACCGGATCGCCATTAAAACAACTACAAATGACGCACCCAAAAAGACAGAATGCGCGAAGCCCGCAATTCTAGCGGGTTTCCACGAGCAAATGCAAGCGATGTTTATTGCAGCTTGATTTCGACATCCACGCCAGCCGGCAGGTCCAGCTTCATCAGCGCGTCAACCGTCTTGTCGGTCGGGTCGATGATGTCCATCAGGCGTTGGTGGGTGCGGATTTCGAACTGGTCACGCGAAGTCTTGTTCACGTGCGGCGAACGCAGGATGTTGAAACGTTCGATGCGGGTCGGCAGGGGCACCGGGCCACGCACGACAGCGCCAGTGCGCTTGGCCGTATCCACGATTTCCAGTGCAGACTGGTCGATCAGGCGATAGTCGAAGGCCTTGAGGCGGATACGGATTTTCTGGTTTGCCATGATTTTTCCTAAAGAGCGAAAGAGCAAAAGCGCAGCCGAGTGTCACGACAAACGACTGCAAACAAAAGGCGACGGATCACGCGATCCGTCGCAGGGACGACATATTACTCGATAATCTTCGCGACGACACCTGCGCCGACGGTACGACCGCCTTCACGGATGGCGAAACGCAGACCTTCTTCCATGGCGATCGGCGCGATCAG
>NZ_JBDIVE010000018.1:0-39684 GCF_039631295.1 Uliginosibacterium sediminicola
ACTCAGATGACTGTAACGTTTGCCCATCGCAACACCTTAGCTCACTCCAAGTGTTGCACTTGAAACTTGAGACTAAGAGTTGCGCCTCCGGGAACTAAACAAACGCAACCACGAGAAGCTGGAGGAGATGAAGCAACGCATAATATCTTCACGCTCTTCCCTTGCCGAGTTTGTCGCCAACCACTTTGCCGACATCATCCTGCAAGCAAAATCATGCGGTCTGAAAACCTTCGATTCATTCTTTGAGAGTGAAATCGGTCAAGACGGCGTAGTTCTCCAGACCAACCTACAAGCCGCATTTGAAAAGCGCTTGGGGCCTATAGAGCTTGAGGCAAGCAGATCAATCACAAGCATCAACGCCGACGTAAGTATGTTCAATACCGCTATTGGGGCCCTTGGGAAACAAGGGCTCGATTTCGTCGTCAAAAACAATATCATCACCAATAACTCTGTTCTAGCTGCACGGGATGGAGTGGTGGCTGCGACCAAAATGATCGGTTTGGATTTGGCAAAGTATTTAAAGTTCAAGCCATATGGCGCAATGAATCTAGCCCAAGGACTCACAAGTGCACTGGCAGTTCTAGGCGTAGCACTGGAAATATGGGATAGCTACCAACAAGCAAAACGCGAGGAAGAATTCCGGAGGGGCATCGCACAGCTCATCAGAAACTTCGAGGAACAGCGCCTGGAAATGCTTAATGCGCTGAACAGCGGTGAGTTCATAGAGAACTGCTGCAGCAACTTTAAAGCACTCCAGCAAACTGTCAGCGGCATCGACTCGCAACTCCAAGCAAGCTCATCTCTTCTTCAGAAATTTAGGAGTTGGAAAGAGTCTGGAGCCAAAATCGCAGCTCAGCTTGAGGCTTTGGCCTAACTGGGATCCACTCAGAAATATTGTAGGGCGCCGGACGCTTACCAACGCTACACGCGCTGCAATGCGACAAGCTAACTTCTGCACCGCCGTCGCGCCCGCCATTTGTGCCAGATGTGCCAGCGCCAGAGCGCTGTAATGAGCAGCCAGCTGATCAGGGCCAGGCTGAGGGCGAGGACGGGCAGGCCGACCAGCAGGGGTTGGCCGAGATGGGCGAACCAGTCGAACAGGGCTTGGCCCCAATCCACCCAGGCGCTCTCGCCACGCTCGGGTGGCATGAGGAAGGCAGCGTCGCTGCCAGTGATGAAACGCCCGATGCCGAATGCCAGGAGGTAGAGCGGCACGATGGTGAGGGGATTGGTGTAGAAGGTGGCGACGAGGGCCAGCGGCAGGTTGCCGCGCAGCAGCACGCAGGCCAGCGCGGAACCGAACATCTGCAGCGGGCCGGGAATGAGGCCGCAGAACATGCCGATGGCAACGCCCGTCGCCACCGAGCGACGGTTGATGTGCCACAAGGGATCGGCCAGGACGCTGGAACCAAGGAAGCGCAGCAGACGGTGCTCGCGCAGTGCGTGGGGGTCGGGCAGGTAGCGACGGAAGAATTTTTGCATGCTCTGACGAATGGGTTTGAACGGGTATGACCGCGGTCTTCGTCTGATGTTTCCCTGCGGCGTCAAACTTGTCGCAGCTCGCCCGGATACCGGCGAGGCCGGAATCCGGGGCTTTTGAGGCTTAACAACTCTCCCGGACTCCGCTGCGCTGCCTCCCGGCGACGTTTCTCCTCCCCCCTCACACCAGCAAATCCCAGCTCACCGGCGTGCCGCGCTTGATAGCGCGGGCGGCGCGGCGGCCGCTGATCTGCTCGATGTGTTTGGGCGAAAGGCCGAAGCCGGGGCGGATGGCGCGGATGTTGTCGGCGCTGAAAACCTCGCCCGCAGCGATGTCCTTGACCACGTAGAGCGAGCGGCGGAAGCGCGCCGAGCCTTCTTCGGTGAGGCCCTTGCCGTAGCTGACGCCACCGATGGCCTGGCGCGCGACTGCGGTCTCGCGGATCAGCATGCGCACTTCGTCGGGCTCCAGCGAGAAAGCGCTGTCCACGCCGCCATCGGCGCGGCGCAGGGTGACATGTTTTTCGATCACCGTCGCACCCAGCGCCACCGCTGCGACAGACACGCCGATGCCCAGGGTGTGGTCAGAGAGGCCGACTTCGACACCGAAGGCTTCGCGCAGATGGGGAATGCTCTTGAGGTTGATCTCGGCGGGTGAAGCCGGATAAGCGCTGGTGCATTTGAGCAGCACGATCTGCTCGCAGCCGGCCTCGCGTGCGGCGGCCACCGTCTCGCCGATTTCAGCGAGCGAGGCCATGCCGGTGGAGATGATCAGCGGCTTGCCCTTGGAGGCGGCTTTGCGGATCAGCGGCAGGTCGGTGTTCTCGAAGCTGGCGATCTTGTAGCAAGGCACGTCCAGATCAGCGAGGAAGTCGACAGCGCTGGCGTCGAAAGGCGTCGAGAAGGCGAGCATGCCGCGTTGTTTTGCGCGCTCGAAGATCGGCGCGTGCCATTCCCAGGGCGTGTGCGCCTCTTCGTAGAGGTCGTAGAGCGTGCGGCCGTTCCACAGACTCTTGGCATCGTCGATGAGGAAGTCGCCCTCACGGATGTCCAGGGTCATGGTGTCGGCGGTGTAGGTCTGCAGCTTGAGCGCGTGTGCGCCGGTGTCGGCAATCGCATCGACGATGGCCAGCGCGCGGTCCAGCGAGGCATTGTGGTTGCCGCTCATCTCGGCGATGAAAAACGGCGTCGCGTCCAGGCCGACAGCGCGGCCTCCGATCTCGATCATCTTGAGTCTCGCAAAAGCACCGCACACGGGCGGCATGCTGCAAGACTAAGCCGGCAATGCCGCTTGCGGAGCGAGGAGTTGCAAGGCTTTTGAAGGGTAATTCACGTGCTGCATCTCAGCCATTGCCAAGATGGCGAAGGCTGATTTTTGACGCGAAGGACGCGAAGCAAAACAAGGTTCACAAAGGAATTCATAAAGGAATCCGCTCAAGAAGAGAAACCTCTGCGAACCTCCGCCTTTCTTCGCGCCCTCTGCGTCAAGGAGACCGCGCCTGAATTCATCCACGAGCGAAAATACACGCACCCACGCAACTCACGCGCATCGACAAGCTCTCAGAAGCTGATTTTTGACGCGAAGGACGCGAAGCAAAACAAGGTTCACAAAGGAGTTCATAAAGAAATCCGCTCCAGAAGAGAAACCTCTGCGAACCTCCGCCTCTCTTCGCGCCCTCTGCGTCAAAGATGCGGCCCCTGCTCCTGTGCTCAGGCGCGCAGGAAGCTCAAAGCCTCATCGCTGACTTCCCCGACACGCATGAAGCCGAGAGACTCGGCGATGCGGATCGAAGCCACATTGCCCGGCTTGATGCGCGCCAGAAACGGCCCTTGCAGATCGGCCAGGGCCGCCGCGAGCATGCGCTTGCCGCAGCCCTTGCCGCGATGCTCCGGCGCAATGGTCCAGGAGAGCAGCCAGCCTTCGCCGGCGCGGTCGGCGCGCACGGTGCCCACTACCTCGCCCCCAACCTCGCCCTCCTCCACGGCCAGCCACAGACGGCGCTGCGGATTGCCGAGGCTGGCCTTGAGCCAGGCGAGGTGCGCGGTGTGGCTGACCGGATCGGGACTGAACGAGGCTGCGCGGGTCTCCGCATCATTGCGCCAGGCGAGCAGCACGGCGGCATCTTCAAGACTGGCGGGGCGCAGGATCATGGTGGGGTGTATTTCTTCTTCGAAGGTGGGGCCGGCGGATTGATCGGCGGGCTGTCCGCCGTCTGCACAAACACTTCGCCGGGCTTGATGAAGCCAAGCTCGAAACGCGCGCGTTCCTCGATGGCATCAAAGCCGGCCTTGAGGTCTTTCACCTCGGCGGCGGCATTGGCATTGCGCTGTTCGAGCTTCTGGTTGGCTTCGCGCAGGGAATCGAGCTGCGCCTTCTCGTCCTGCACATGCCACCAGCCCCCCTTGCCGAACCACAGCGGGTACTGCAGCAGCAATAACAGGGCGGTCAGGATGATGATGGGCCAGCGCATTGTTTCTCCGCGTACAGGGATCAGTTCAGACTGGCGAGCCAGCGTTTGCTGCTGGCGAGGAACTCGTCGGGAGAGAGGCCGAAGCTCTCCTTGAAAGCGTTCGTCTCGACCTGTCCTTTCTTGCCCGACAGTCGCCAGTATTTCAGCAGTGACGGATAGTACTTGTCTCCCAGCAAGGACTCCAGATGCATGACCAACAAGCCGGACATCTCGTACGGCCCCTTGTTGTCGGCGATGAGCTTGAGCCACTGCTCGTAACTGACGTTCCAGACATCTTCGGGCCGTGTAGTGCGCACGCCGTGCAGGCGATACCAGACGATGCAGGACTCGCGCCAATCTTCGATTTCATAGCGCGCCGCATCGCCCAGCGGCATGGCCCGCGTGGCCAGATTGGAGATCTGGTCGGCCGTTCCTTCATCAAGCCAGCGGCGGGTACGGAAGCCTTCAGCCACTCCCTTCTGCTGCCCCTGGATCTCATGCACCAGTTCATGCGTGGTGACCGTCACGGCGCGTTCCCAGAGGTATTCCTCGTGATCGGTCTGCAACATCGACAAGACCATCTGGCCATTCTGGTTGGACAGCCCGGCTGAATGCTCGGCAGTGCTGTTGGCCTGCGCTGCCTCCTGGCGGATGTTCTCACGCAGGACGCGGGCGTAGGCATCACGGGTGCCGGCCACGTGGATACGCATCGGCGCCTGGAAATCGACCCCCATGCGCGCCCGCAAAACTTCGCGCAGGCTGCCAACACTACTCTTGATGGCCGGCATCCAGCGCGTAGCGAGCTGCGCCTGCCAGGCCTCCTCCGCGCCGGTTTCAAGCACGAACTCGGGTTCATAGCTGCGCTGCTCGTCGGCCACCATGTAGTCGTCGACTGAAAACAGGCGGCAGCTCACCTTGTCGATGCTGATGCAGTCCTGCATCGCACGGCGCACGGCATCGGGGTTGTCGGCGAAATACACCCAGGCGCCGCGCCGCGACAGGGCAAAGGCGCGCGGCGTCGGCAACTTGAGGTAGCGCGCGTAGGCCTCACGTGTGGATGTGCGCTCGGGCAGGAATTCGACCGCGTCGGCACTGCGGGTGGTACTGAGCGGCGGCAAGGGTGCTGCATGCTCGAACTTCATCGTCCTCAAGGTGGCGAAATGATCACGCGCCAGCGCTGCAAACTGTGCGCTGCGCAGACCAAACGCCTGCTCGAAAGCCTGCTCATGCTTGAAGCCCGGCTGCTTCGAAGCGCGCATATACACAGGCCAGGCTTGATCGAAACGACTGCCAAGCTGTTCCTGCAGCAGCCTGACCAGCAAGGTCGAGAAGTACTCGAAGCCTTTTTCCTGGCGAACGAAGCGGCCGTCTGCCAGCACATCGGCGTACGTCAGGGTGTAGCGATTATTGCGGATGGCGTAGCGATCAATACCCAGCAGATCGTGACTGCTGAGCGCATCGCTCTGCAATGCATCCATCACCGCATAGGCTTGCTGCCAGGCCAGGCCATCCTTGAGCCAGGCCGGCACCTCGGGATCGACGGCATAGCTGCTGAAGAACTGCCAGGCGGCGGCATGCACCGCGTTGACCACGCTGCGCTCATACAGATCCGACTCGACATCGGTATCCATATCGGCCACGTAAGCCTGTGGCAGATCCTTGCGCAGTTCGCTGTATTGCTTCTCGGATGCCACCAGCACCACGCGCAGCCTGTGTGGCGGCGTCACGGACAGCGCTTCGCGCATGCGCTGATCAAAGCGCTGCAAGGCATCCTGCGTGCGCGGCAACCATTTTTCGCGGATCAGGGCACTGGATGGATCATCGGCAGGCTGTACCGAGATCGGTTCGCTGACACAGGCGCTGAGCAACAGCGCAAACAGACCATGCAGGACAGCGCGCCCGAGCCAGGCACGCTGCAAAAAACGCACTCGCAATGCGCTCTCCCAATAAAAATGCGGGGAATGCTCGCACATTCACCCGCACATCCAGGCCGCGCATGCCCTGCAGGGCATGCGGCTTCTTCTTGCAGCTTACTTCAGGCGCAGATTGTAGAACGCAGCGCGGCCCGGGTAGATCGCGGTATCGCCGAGGTCTTCTTCGATACGCAGGATCTGGTTGTACTTGGCCACACGGTCCGAACGCGACAGCGAACCAGTCTTGATCTGACCGGCCGACAGACCGACGGCGATGTCGGCGATGGTGCTGTCTTCGGTTTCGCCCGAACGGTGCGAGATGACAGCGGTGTAACCAGCGCGCTTGGCCATTTCGACGGCGGCAAAGGTTTCGGTCAGCGTGCCGATCTGATTCACCTTGATCAGGATCGAGTTGCAGATGCCCTTGTCGATGCCTTCTTGCAGGATCTTGGTGTTGGTCACGAAGAGATCGTCACCGACCAGCTGGATCTTCTTGCCCAGGCGGTCGGTCAGGAGCTTCCAGCCGTCCCAGTCTTGTTCGGCCATGCCGTCTTCGATCGAGATGATCGGGTACTTGTCAGCCAGCGTGGCCAGGAAGTCGACCTTCTGTTCCGGCGTCAGCGACAGCTTTTCGCCGTGCATTTCGTACTTGCCGTCCTTGAAGTATTCGGACGCAGCGCAGTCCAGACCGAGCACGACATCCTTGCCGGCTTCGTAGCCAGCCTTGGCAATGGCTTCCATGATCAGGTCCAGCGCTTCGGTCGCGCCGGAGACGTTAGGTGCGAAGCCGCCTTCGTCACCGACGGTCGTCGGGTAACCCTTCTTGTCGACGATCTTCTTGAGGTTGTGGAAGATCTCGGCGCCGCAGCGCAGGGCTTCGCGGAAGCTCTTCACGCCCACCGGCAGAATCATGCATTCCTGGAAGTCCAGGCTGTTGTTGGCGTGTGCGCCACCGTTGATGACGTTCATCATCGGCACCGGCAGCGTCATCTGGCCCGAACCACCGAAGTAGCGATACAGCGGCAGGCCGGCTTCTTCAGCGGCTGCGCGGGCGGTCGCCATCGACACGGCCAGCAGCGCATTGGCGCCCAGGCGGCCCTTGTTCTCGGTGCCGTCCAGCTCGATCATGGTCTTGTCGATGAAGGCTTGTTCTTCAGCGTCCAGACCGATCAGCGATTCACAGATTTCGGTGTTGACGTTTTCGACGGCCTTGAGCACGCCCTTGCCGAGGTAGCGCTTGGCATCGCCATCGCGCAGTTCGATCGCCTCACGCGTGCCGGTCGAGGCACCGGACGGCACTGCAGCGCGGCCCATGACGCCGGATTCCAGCAGCACATCGGCCTCGACGGTCGGGTTACCACGGGAGTCCAGGATCTCGCGGGCGATCACATCAACAATTGCACTCATCTGTTTTCCTCTTCTGAATTAGCTGTTCAACGTTGTCGCTCAGGCACTCGCCTAAGCACAAACCCCAGTATTCTAATGCGTACTTGATGACCCGCGGGTGACGCTGGTCAAGCCCTAAGGTCTGCTGACAATTAATCAACAGACCCTATATCCACAAACTTCAAGTCGACCAAGGGGCTGATCGACTCGACCAGGCGCAGGTGCGCCGGGTGTTCGAAATAGCGATGCAGGGCATCGCGTGTCTCGAAGGTAGCGTACAGCGCGTAATCCTCGGCATCCGCGTCGGGCGTGGTGTTGAAGCCACAACGCCAGTCGCGGATCTCGCTGATCTGCGCCGGCAAGGCCAGCATTTGCGCATGCAGGGCGTGCGCCGCTTCGCTGTCCGGCGCAATGCCCGGCTTGAAGCGGAACAAGACCAGATGCGCAATCATGCTCAGCCAGCCAGACCGGTCTCGGCAAAGCCGTGGGCCTTGACGGCGGCATCGATGGCCTTGAGGGTCACCAGCAGCTCGCGCATCTTCGGCAGCGGCCAGGCGTTCGGGCCATCACACAATGCAACAGCGGGATTCGGATGAGTCTCCATGAACACTCCCGCCACACCGGCGGCAACAGCTGCGCGTGCCAAAACAGGAACGAACTCACGCAATCCACCGCTTGTCTCACCCTGCCCGCCCGGTAACTGCACGGAGTGGGTAGCATCGAAGACCACCGGACAGCCCGTCTCGCGCATGATGGCGAGGCTGCGCATGTCCGACACCAGGTTGTTGTAGCCGAAAGACACGCCGCGTTCGCAGACCATGATGGTGTCAGCGCCGCCATTGGCTTCCTTGGCCTTGAGCACCACCTGCTTCATGTCGCCCGGTGCCAGGAACTGGCCCTTCTTGATATTCACCGGCTTGCCGCAAGACGCCGCGGCATGAATGAAATCGGTCTGACGACACAGAAAAGCCGGCGTCTGAATCACATCAACAACTGAGGCTGCGTCAGCAATGTCTTCTTCGCTGTGCACGTCGGTGAGTACCGGCACGCCGATCTTCTCACGCACTTCTTGCAAGATTGCCAAACCGTTATCGCGCCCTGGACCGCGATAGCTCTTAACCGAGCTGCGATTGGCCTTGTCAAACGAGGATTTATAAATAAAAGGGATGCCCAGTGCAGCGGTCATCTCCTTGAGCTCCTGCGAAGTTTCCAGCGCCATCTCGCGCGACTCGATCACGCAGGGGCCGGCGATCAGGAAAAACGGCTGGTCGAGGCCGACATCGAATCCACATAGTTTCATGCGAGCTTTCCTTATTTCTGGAGCAGCTGGCGCTGTGCCAGTGCGGCCTTGACGTAGGCGATGAACAGCGGATGGCCTTGGCGCGGATTGGAGGTGAACTCCGGGTGGAACTGCACGCCCACGAACCAGGGGTGGGCGTTCGGCCCTTCCTGCGGCAATTCCATCATCTCGGGCAGGTTCTCGGTCGGCGTGCGGGCCGAGATGATCAAGCCTGCTTCTTCAAGACGCGGCACATAGACGTTGTTCACCTCGTAGCGGTGACGATGGCGCTCGCTGACGCGTGCGCCGTAGATGCTCGCCGCCAGGGTGCCCGGCTTGATCGGACAGGTTTGTGCGCCCAGGCGCATGGTGCCGCCGAGATTGGAGTCCTCAGAACGCTTTTCGACGCGGCCTTCGCGGTCCAGCCATTCGGTGATCAGCGCCACCACGGGATGCGGCGAATCCGGCTCGAACTCGGTGCTGTTGGCGCCTTCGAGGCCGGCGACGTGACGCGCGAACTCGATGGTCGCCAGCTGCATGCCCAGACAGATGCCCAGATACGGCACCTTGTTCTCGCGTGCATAGCGGATCGCCGCGATCTTGCCCTCGGTGCCGCGCTTGCCGAAGCCGCCCGGCACGAGGATCGCATCCATGTTCTTGAGCGCTGCACAGCCGCTCTTTTCGATGTCTTCCGAATCGAGGTAGTGGATCTTCACCTCGCTCTGCGTGTGCAGGCCGGCGTGCTTGATCGCCTCGATCAGCGACTTGTAGGACTCGGTGAGGTCGACGTACTTGCCGACGAAGGCGATGTCGAGCTGGTGCTGCGGGTTTTCGAGGGCGAACACCAGCTTGTCCCAGATCTCCAGATCAGCGGCCTTGGCGAGGATCGCCAGCTTGTGACAGACGATCTCGTCGAGCATCTGCTCGTGCAGCATGGCCGGGATCTTGTAGATGGTGTCAGCGTCCTGCACCTCGATCACCGCTTCGGGCATCACATTGCAGAACAGCGCGATCTTGCGGCGCTCTTCGACCGGAATCGGGCGGTCGCAACGGCACAGCAGCACATCGGGCTGGATGCCGATCTCGCGCAGATCCTTGACCGAGTGCTGGGTCGGCTTGGTCTTCAGCTCGCCGGCGGTCGCGATGTAGGGCAACAGGGTGAGGTGGATGTAACAGGTGTTGTTGATGCCTTCTTCGATGCGCATCTGGCGGATCGCTTCGAGGAAGGGCAGCGACTCGATGTCGCCGACCGTACCGCCGACTTCGACAATCGCCACGTCGGCGCCTTCGCCACCGCGCTTGATCGAAGCCTTGATCTCGTCAGTGATGTGCGGGATCACCTGCACGGTCTTGCCGAGGTATTCGCCACGGCGTTCCTTGCGGATCACCGTGTCGTAGATCTGGCCGGTCGTGAAGTTATTGCGCTTGGACATCTTGGCGCTGGTAAAGCGCTCATAGTGGCCCAGGTCGAGGTCGGTCTCGGCGCCGTCATCGGTCACGAAGACTTCGCCGTGCTGGAACGGACTCATCGTGCCAGGGTCGACGTTGATGTAGGGGTCAAGCTTGAGATGGGTGACGCGGATACCACGGGATTCCAGAATGGCCCCGAGTGAAGCAGCTGCGATGCCCTTGCCTAGTGAGGACACCACGCCGCCGGTGACAAAGACATACTTGGTCATTGGATTACGGCTGCGGGAAATTCGAATGATAACGCAGGTCGTGCCCCGCGCTCAAATCCGGACACATCCGGACCCCGCCGCAAAGCCTGCGCAGAGCAGACGATTTTCTCGTCCGCAATGCACACAATGCCGATGGAACAACGGCATACTTCGCGACCATTGCATATGAAACCCTGGCTCATGGCCCAGACCTTCAATACGCTATCTGCCTCCACCCTCGCCTGGGCTCTGCTGCTGGCGGGCTGCAGCAGTGTCGGGCCGGACTACCGCGCGCCGGATCAGGCGCTTGCCGCCCACTGGCGCAATGCTGGTGAAGCCGGCCGCCCGGCGGCGCCGGCCGCGCTGGGCCGCTGGTGGCAGCAGTTTGGCGATGCCCGCCTGAACACCCTGATCGATACCGCGCTGGCCGACAACCCCGGCCTGCTCAGCGCCCAGGCCCGCCTGCGCCAAGCCCGCGCGCGACGCGGCCTGCAGGCGGTGCAAGATCTGCCGCAGCTCGACGGCGGACTCAGCGCGGCGCGCCAGGGCAGCCATGGCGAACTCTCCAGCGGCAGCACGCATAGTTTTAACGCCAGCCTCGACGCCAGCTGGGAGATTGATCTGTTCGGCGGCCAGCGCCGTGCGCTGGAAGCGGCGGAAGCCAACCTGGCCGCCAGCCAGGCCGATCTGGACGCCACGCGGGTCAGCCTGGTCGCCGAGATCGCCAGCAACTACTTCAGTCTGCGCAGCAACCAAACCCGTCTGGCGGTCGCCCGCGCCAGCCTGGAAAGCCGCGAAAAGACCCTGCAGCTGACCCGCTGGCGGCACGAAGCACGCCTGGTCACACCGCTGGAAGTCAATCAGGCGCAGAGCAGTCTTGAACAAGTCCGCGCCAGCATCCCGCTGCTGCAGCAAAACATCGAAGCGCTGCGCCTGGCGCTGGCCGTCTTGCTCGGCCGTGACGTGCAAGCGCTCGATGCCCTGCTGCCCGAAACGCCTGCCGCCCTGCCGGACACGCCTGCCGCCCTGCCGGACACGCCGGCTCAGCTGGCAGCCGGCATTCCCGCCGATACCTTGCGCCAGCGCCCCGATGTGCGCGCCGCCGAACGGCGCCTCGCCGCGCAGACGGCGCAGATCGGCGTGGCCGAAGCGGCGCGCTATCCGGCCTTCAAACTGTCTGGCCAGATCGGCATCGAGGCGCTGACGCCGGCCGGCCTGCTGCGCGCCGACACGCTCAGCAACAGCGTGCTCGGCAGCCTCGGCGCGCCGCTGCTGGACGCCGGCCGCCTCCGCCGCACGGTGGACATCCAGACGGCGCTGCGTGATGAAGCCCTGCAAACCTACCGCAGCAGCGTGCTGCAAGCCCTCGCCGATGTCGAGAAAGCGCTCAGCGCCTGGCGTCTGGGCCAGCAACGCCTGCGCTATCTGCAGGGCGCCGCCGGCAGTGCTGGCGAAGCGGCACGGCTGGCGCTGATCCGCTACCAGGCCGGCAGCATCGATCTGCTGAGCGTGCTCGACACCCAGCGCACCCAGCTGAGCCAGGACGATGCGCTGGCCAGCGCGCGCGGCGAGCAGCTGCTCAACGTCGTACAACTCTACAAAGCGCTCGGCGGCGGCTGGCAAAGCGAGCCCGGCACGCCCCCGACACCTGCAACAGCCCAGCCATGAGCGAAACCATGCGCAACAAGAACCCGGACATCCACAGCATCCTCCACAGCACGCCGCCCCGCCGCCGCTGGCGCCGCCCTGCGCTGATCGCCGTGGTGCTGCTCGGCGCACTGGGAGCCTGGCTGCTGTGGCAGCGCCCGGCTGCGCCGCCTTCGCGCTATCGCAGCGCCGAGATCAGCCGCGGCGACCTGGCCTCGACCGTCACCGCCACCGGCACCTTGCAGGCGCGTACCAAGGTCGATGTCAGCTCCGAACTCTCGGGCACCGTGGCGCAAGTGCTGGTCGACTTCAACAGCCGCGTCAAACAGGGACAAGCGCTGGCCGTGCTGAACACCGTCAAGCTCGAAGGCCAGGCCGCGCAAACCCGCGCCAATATGCAATCGGCGCAGGCCAAGGTGGAACAGGCGCGGGCCGATGTCGAGGCCACCAGCGTCGCCCTCGCCCGCCTCGAAAAGCTGGCCCAGCTCTCGGGCGGCCAGCTGCCTGCCGGCAGCGAGCTGGACGATGCACGCATCAAGCTGCGCAACCTGCAGGCCGCCCTGGCCGCGGCCGAAGCCACCGTGGCGCAGTTGCGCGCGGCCCTGGCGGTCAATGAATCGGATCTGACCAAGGCCACCCTGCGCTCGCCGATCGATGGCACGGTACTCATCCGCAGCGTGGACCCGGGGCAGACCGTGGCCGCCTCGCTGTCGGCGCCGGTGCTGTTCACCATTGCCCAGGATCTCGCGCAGATGGATCTCAACATCGCCGTCGCCGAGGCCGATGTCGGCCAGCTGCGCGAAGGCATGCAGGCAAGCTTCACCGTCGATGCCTGGCCGGGCAAGAAATTCAATGCCCGCGTGCGGCAGATCCGTTACGGCGCCAAAACCGTCGACAACGTGGTCAGCTACGAAACCATCCTGCAGGTGAAGAACGACGATCTGAGCCTGCGCCCCGGCATGACCGCCACCGCCGAACTTCAGGTGGCTGAACGCAAGAACGTGCTGATGGTGCCGAATGCCGCGCTGCGCTTCACACCGCCGAGCGATCCGGCGCCGGCGGGCGGCGGCGGTGGCGTGCTCTCCAGCCTGTTCCCGGCACCGCCCAATCTGCGCGGCAATCGCCCGAAAGAAGTGACCCAGGTCGGCCGCAAGGCCAATGGCGCGCAAGGCCGCGTGTGGCTGCTCAAGAATGGCCGCCCGGAACCGCTGATCGTCACCCTCGGCCTCTCCGATGGGCGCAATACCGAAGTGAGCGGCGCTGGCGTGCACGAAGGCCTCAGCGTGATCACCCGCGTCGAAGCACCCAAGCCATGAGCCTGCTGCAGTTCATCGAGGTCACCAAGACCTACGGCCAGGGCAGCGCTGCCGTGCAGGCCTTGCGCGGCGTCAGCCTGAGCATCGCGGCGGGCGAATTCGTCGCCGTGATGGGCCCCAGCGGCTCGGGAAAATCGACGGCGATGAACATCCTCGGCTGCCTCGATTCGCCCAGCAGCGGCCGCTATGTCTTTCAGGACGCGGAAGTGCAAAGCCTCAGCCGTGACCAGCGCGCGCTGCTGCGCCGGCATTATCTGGGCTTCGTTTTCCAGGGCTTCAACCTGCTCTCGCGCACCAGTGCGCTGGAGAATGTCGAACTGCCCCTGCTCTACCGTGGCGTCAGCCCGGCCGAGCGCCGCCGCAAGGCGCATGCCGCGCTCGAATCGGTCGGCCTCGCCGACTGGGCCCGGCACAGCCCGGCCGAGCTATCCGGCGGACAGCAGCAGCGCGTGGCCATCGCCCGCGCCATCGCCACCGAGCCCGCCGTGCTGCTCGCCGACGAGCCGACCGGCAATCTCGATTCCGCACGCAGCGCAGAGATCATGGCGCTGCTCGACGCGCTCAATCGCGAGCGCGGCATCACCATCCTGATGGTCACCCACGAGCCGGACATGGCCGCCTACGCGCGGCGTGTGGTGCGCTTTGTCGATGGGCATGTCGCGTCGGATGTGCCAACTGAAGCGGGAGCACAAACTTGAGCGCCTGTACATTTGACGCCGAGGGCGCGGAGAAAAGTCAAGGCTCGCGAAGGAAACACAGATCTTTCAGGTCCGGAACAGCGCACATCGCATGCTTTATGGATAGCGCTCTTCACAAGCAAAGCATTCCTTCGCTGTTCTCTGCGCCCTTCGCGCCCTTCGCGTCAAAAAGCCGCCATTCAAAACGCTGCAATATCACGTCGCCACAACACCCATGATCTGGAACGCCCTGCTCCTCGCACTGCGCGAAATCCGCCGCAACCTGATGCGTGCCTTCCTGACCACCCTGGGCATCGTGATCGGCGTGGCGGCGGTGATTACCATGGTCACCCTGGGCCATGGCGCGACGCGTTCGATCCAGGCACAGGTGCAGAGCTTGGGCAGCAATCTGCTGATCCTGCGCCCCGGGCGCGGCTTTTCGGCGGGCACCGGCGGCAGTAATCCGCCGGATTTCAAGCTGACCGATGCCGAGGCCATCGAGCGCGAAATCGTCGGCGTGCGCGCCGTGGCGCCCAGCGCGCAACGCTTTGGCAGCGCGGTGTTCCTGCAGCAAAACTGGTCGACCCAGGCCACCGGCGTGACCAATGACTACTTCTCGGTGACCAACTGGGAGATCGCCGAAGGCCGCATGTTCAGCGAGTCGGAGCAGGAAAGCGGGCGCGCCGCCTGCATCATCGGCGACACCATCCGCAACAAGCTGTTCGCTGGCCATGATCCGATCGGCCAGAAAATGCGTTTCCGCTCAGTCACCTGCGAGGTGGTCGGCACGCTCAAGTCCAAGGGTCAGGGCGGTTTCGGCAATGATCAGGACGATGTGATCCTGGTGCCGCTGAAGACCATGCTGCGGCGAATCTGGGGCGCCTCCAGCGCGCAGGAGATCCCGACCATCTACCTGTCGGCCAAGGACGGCTACGACACCGACGAAGTGAGTGCCGACATCACCGCGCTGATGCGCCAGCGGCGCAATATCCAGAGCGGGCAGCTCGACAACTTCCAGATCGTCGATACCAAGCAGATCGCGCAGACGCTCTCCGGCACCACCCGCATCCTCACCACCCTGCTCGGCGCCGTGGCGGCGGTGAGCATGCTGGTCGGCGGCATCGGCATCATGAACATCATGCTCGTCTCGGTCACCGAGCGCACCCGCGAGATCGGCACCCGCCTGGCGATTGGCGCGCTGGCACGCGAGGTCTTGCTGCAGTTCCTGGTCGAGGCGATTGCGCTATCCGCGCTCGGTGGCCTGATCGGGATCGCGCTGGCGCTGGCTGCCTCGATCAGCTTGTCGAACCTGATGAAGCTGCCCTTCCAGTTCGACCCGCAGATCAATCTGCTGGCCTTCCTGTTCTCGGCGGCGATTGGCGTGCTGTTTGGTTATATGCCGGCGCGGCGGGCGGCGCAGCTGGACCCCATCGAAGCGCTGCGCCACGAATGAGCGCAGGCTGCCGGCTCAGCTCAAATACGCCTGTAGCCGGCTCTCGATGATGCGCGGATTCTCGCCGTGAGCGATGGCGATGACGCCGTCGAGCGCCATTTCACGCGCCGCGACCAGGCGGGCGATATTCGCCTGCAGCTTCTTGGCCATCGGCAGGAACACCAGATTGGCCAAGCCGACGCCATAGATCGTGGCGACAAAGGCCACCGCGATGCCGGCGCCCAGCTTGCCGGGGTCGGAGAGGTTTTCCATCACGTGGATGAGGCCCATCACCGCGCCGAGAATGCCGATGGTGGGCGAATAGCCGCCAGCGGCTTCCCAGATCTTGGCGGCTTGCTTCTGCTGCGCCTCCCAGGTGCCGATGTCGATTTCCATGACTTCGCGGATGTGCTGCGGCTCAACGCCGTCGACCAGCAGCTGACCGGCCTTGCGCATGAAGGGATCGGGCAGGTTCTGGATCTTGTCTTCGAGCGAGAGCAGGCCCTCGCGGCGCGCAATCGCGGCCCAGGCGACAATCTGTTCGATCTGCTCGCGCATCGGTGAAGCTGGCGGTTTGAGCACCCAGCCGGCCATGCGCAAACCGCGCAGAAAAACGTGCAAAGGGCTTTGCAGCATGACGGCGCCGACCGTGCCGCCGAGCACAATCATCAGGGCCGTCGGCTGCACCAGCGATTGCAGGTGGCCACCTTCGAGCAGCTGGCCCGCGATGATCACGCTGATGCCAAGCAGCAGACCGGCGATGCTGATCAGATCCATCGCGACGCGCTCCCCGTGATCCGCGGCTTAGGCAGCGCTGGCGCGGCGGCTGGCGGATTTGGGCATCGAGGACTCGCGGCCGCTGGCGATGCGTGCACGCAGACGCGCAATGGCCTGGCTGTGCAGCTGACAGACGCGGGACTCGGAAACACCCAGCACTTCGCCGATTTCACGCAGGTTGAGGTCTTCTTCGTAGTAGAGGCCCATGACCATCTTTTCACGGTCGGGCAGGTCTTCGATGGCCTTGATCAGCACGTGGCGCATGCCCGCTTCTTCGAGCAGCTTGAGCGGATCGTTGTTTTCGCCAACGATGTGGCGTTCGAGGTAGTCGTCTTCCTCTTCGTCGCCGAAGTCTTCGAAGTACACCAGCTGATAGCCGCGCGCTTCCTGCAGCATCTTCTGATAGTCGGCCAGGGTCATGCCCAGGGACTCGGCCAGTTCGCGCTCGGTCGGCTGACGGCCGTGTTGCTGTTCAAGATTGTGGATCGCCGTTTCAATACGTCGCATTTCGCGGCGCAGGCTGCGCGGCAGCCAATCGTTTTCGCGCAGGCCATCGAGCATGGCGCCACGGATGCGCTGCACGGCATAGGTTTCGAACTGCGCGCCGAGGCCCTCTTCATAACGCCCCATGGCGTCGAGCAGGCCCAGCATGCCGTTCTGAATGATGTCTTCGACCTGCACACTGGCCGGCAGCTTGGCCATCAGGTGGTAGGCGATCCGTTTGACCAGCGGCGCGTAGCGCGCGACCAGCTGATCTTTATCCAGGGTTCCCGCTGCGTTATACATCGTGCTCTCTCTTAAGAGTGGTCACACACCAGTTTGACTGCTGCATGGGAACATTTTGCTCTGCGGCTCGCTTGCGCGCCGCTCGAAAAAAGGGCCTTGTTCTTGCTCAATTCACGTGCTGAAAACCTCAGCGATACGCGGGACAGAACGAGAAAGGAGCACACACTCTGTTACGGCAACTGCCGCGCAGAACTTGAGCCCCCGTAACACCAATTTACATTGTCGAATTGCCCGGCGGACGCGGTTCGCTCATTAGCAAACCGGCATCGGCGCGGTCCAGCTTCCAGGGTGAATCGGGCGGCAGCTCGCGCAGCGCGCGATGTACCAGATAGTTGCGATTGGGCAGGTGCAGGTCTTCCGGCACGCGCTGGCCGGTGGCCAGATAGAGCACGCTCAGCTCGTTGCGCATCGCCACATCGAGCGCGGGCGCCACCGAAGTGGCTTCGTCGAGTTTGGTGAAGATGCAGCCGGCCAGATCGGCCGTGCGGTAGGCGCGCACCACGTCGTCCATGGTGTCGCCGCGCACCGTGGCATTGAGGCACAGCAGGCGACGCACCTTGCCGGCGGAATTGAGCATGGCAGCCTGCTCCAGCACCATCTTGTCGCGCTGGCCCATGCCGACCGTATCGATCAGCACCATGTGCTTGTTGCGCAGCTCCTGCAGGGTCTGGCGCAGATCGCTGGCATCGCGTACCACATGCACCGGCACACCGAGAATGCGGCCATAGATGCGCAGCTGTTCGTGCGCGCCGATCCGGTAGCCGTCAGTGGTGATCAGCGCCAGGCGGTCGGCGCCGTGACGCACTACGCAGCGCGCCGCCAGCTTGGCGGTGGTGGTGGTCTTGCCGACGCCGGTCGGGCCGACCAGGGCGAACACGCCGCCACGGTCGATGATGTCGGCGTCGCAGTCCTGCAGGCGCAGGTCACGATTGATCAGCTGGCGCACCAGATCGCGCGCATCGTTGAGTTCGGAATCGGCCGGAATCGGTTCAGTGAGCTGGCGCGTCAGCTGGGCCGAGAAGCCGGCTTCAAGCAGCTCGCTCATCATCTGCGTGCGGGCCGGCGCGGTGCGCGAAATCTCGCTCCAGGCAAAGCCGGCAAGCTGGCGTTCGAGCATGCCCTTGATCGAGGAGAGTTCCTGCATCAGCGCGGCATTGGTGGCTTCTAGACTTTGCACCCGCGCCGCTTCCTGTATCGACTCGCGGGAGAGATCGTTGTGGCGCTCTTCCTGCAGCGGGCGCGCCGGCTTTGCTGCGGCCGGCGTCGGCATCGGCAGTTCACGACCGTCCGGCCCGACACGCGGCGGATTGAAGGGGCGCACGCCGCGTGCCTGGTGGCCGCCGGTATCGGCATCGTGCGGCGGCGCGTCGATGCCGGAACGGAATCCGCTCTTCGGCGCGGCCTGCTGCTGGCTGCGGCGCGCCAGCTGGGCGGCGATCTGCTGGCCAATGGTGTTCTCCGGCGCGGGCGCAGCCGGTGCCTGACGGGCTGCCGGCGGTTGCACCGGGGTTTGCTGGGCTTGACGTACCGAGGCATTGATCTCGCCCATCGATTCCGGCGGCAGGGCGACGATCTCGACCCCACCCGGCACGGCACGATTGGACAGCACGACTGCATCGGGTCCGAGTTCGGCCTTCAGCGCGGTCAGCGCCTCGCGCGCGGTTTTGCCGAAAAACTTGCGGACACTCACCATGATCAACCTCCGATAACGCTGGTCACCCGGATGGTGCGCGATTCAGGCACCTCAGAGTGGGCAATGACTTTGAGACTCGGCACCGAACGGCGCAGGAAGCGCGAGAGCAACCAGCGCAGATTGTTGGGCACCAGCAAGACCGGCGTGAGGCCCATGTCGACCTGGTGCTGAGCGGCCGCCGCAGTATCGCGCAGCAGCGTGTCGGCCAGACCCGGTTCGATGGCGCCCTCGGCGCTGCCCGACTGCATGGCTTGTTGCAGGATGCGCTCCAGCCCCGGATCGAGGGCCACCACCTGCATCTCGGAATTGCCGGGGAAAATCGATTGCACGATGCTGCGCCCGAGCGCCGTGCGGACCAGCGCCGCCAGCTCGTTCGGGTCCTGCTTCTTGGCGCCGTTCTCGGCCAGACATTCGACGATGCTGCGCATGTCGCGGATATTGACGCCTTCTTCGAGCAAAAGCTGCAGCACGCGCTGCACCGCATGCAGCGGCAAGGTCTTGGGCACCAGGTCCTCGACCAGCTTGGGCGAATCCTTGGCGATATGGTCGAGCAGCGCCTGGGTTTCCTGGCGACCGAGCAGATCGGCCGCGTGCGAGAGGATGACGTGATTGATGTGCGTCGCCACCACGGTGCTGGCGTCGACCACGGTGTAGCCCAGCGCATGTGCCTGATCGCGCAGCGCGGCATCGATCCAGATCGCCGGCAGGCCGAAGGCCGGGTCCTTGGTCTCGTTGCCAGGCAGGCGGCCGGACACACGCCCCGGATTGATGGCCATGAACTGGCCCGGATAGGCATCGCCCTGACCGATATCGACGCCCTTGAGGGTGATCCGATAGGCGTTCGGGCGCAGCTCCAGATTGTCGCGGATGTGCACCGGCGCAGCGAGGAAGCCGATGTCCTGGGCGAACTTCTTGCGCAGCCCGCGAATCCGCGTCAGCAGCTCGCCGTTCTGGCTCTTGTCCACCATCGGAATCAGGCGGTAGCCGACTTCCAGCCCGAGCACATCGACCGGCGTCACATCGTTCCAGCTGGCATCCATGTCCGCCGCTGCGGTGGCCACCTGTTCGGCCGGCTTGGCGGCAGCCTCGGCCTCGGCGCCCTCGCGTGCGCCCTGCTTCCAGGCCATCAATCCGAGCAGACCCGCCAGGGTCAGGAAGACCAGGTTGGGCATGCCGGGGATGATGCCAAGCAGGCCGAGAATCACCGCCGTCATGATCAACACTTGCGGATTGCTGAACAGCTGATTGACGAATTGCCCGCCGATATCGCCATCGTCGCCGACGCGCGAGACCACCAGACCAGCCGCCACCGAGATGATCAGCGCCGGAATCTGCGCCACCAGACCGTCACCAATGGTCAGCAGGGTGTAGATGTGCGCTGCGCGGCCAATCTCCATGTCGTGCTGGATCACCCCGACGATCAGGCCGCCGATGACGTTAATCAGCAGGATCAGGATGCCGGCGACCGCATCGCCGCGCACGAATTTCGAGGCACCGTCCATGGCGCCGTAGAAGTCGGCTTCCTGGGCGATCTCGATACGGCGGCGCTTGGCTTCCTTGTCGTCGATCAGGCCGGCGTTGAGGTCGGCGTCGATGGCCATCTGCTTGCCGGGCATCGCGTCCAGGGTGAAGCGGGCGCCGACTTCAGCGATCCGCCCCGCGCCCTTGGTGATGACGACGAAGTTGATGACGGTGAGAATGACGAAGACGACGATGCCGACAGCAGTATTGCCACCGACCAGGAAGTGGCCGAAGGCCTCGATGACCTTACCCGCTGCGTCACCCCCGGTGTGCCCTTCGATCAGCACCACACGGGTCGACGCGACGTTGAGCGAGAGGCGCAGCAAGGTGGTGATCAGCAGCACCGTCGGAAAGATCGAGAAATCCAGAGGCTTTCTCGTATACATCGCCACCAGCAGCACGATCATCGACATCGCGATGTTGAAGGTGAAAAACACGTCGAGGATGAAGGCCGGCAGCGGCAGCACCATCATCGACAGCACCAGCAGCACCAGGATGGGCGCAGCCAGTTGCCGGATGTTGGACGGCGAGAAGAGTTGCTTCAGATCGAGGGTATTGGTCGCTGCCATGTTTCTGCAGACCTTTATTCAGCCGCCGGATCGAGTCCGGGCGGCACGTCGATGACACCCGGAGCCTGCGGCGGCAAGCCACCCTGGGTGATGAACTGGTTGAGCTGGAAGATGTAGGCCATCACTTCGGCCACGGCGGTATAGAGCGTGGCCGGAATCTGCTGGTCGAGTTCGGCGTGGTGGAACAGCGCACGCGCCAGCGGCGGCGATTCGAGCAAGGGCACGCCATGCTGCTTGGCCAGCTCGCGAATCGTTTGCGCCATCAGGTCGGCGCCCTTGGCGACCACCGTCGGCGCGCTCATGCTGCCAGCCTCGTAACGCAGGGCGACGGCATAGTGGGTCGGGTTGGTGACCACCACATTGGCCTTGGGCACGGCATCCATCATGCGGCGGCGGGCCATCTGGGCCATCCGCGCGCGGATCTTGCCCTTCATCTGCGGATCGCCCTCCGACTCCTTGCTCTCTCGCTTGACCTCTTCCTTGGTCATGCGCAGTTCATGGAAGTAATGCCACAGCTGATAGGGCACGTCGGCGGCCGCCACCAGGGCCAGACAAGCCGTCAGCGCCAGGGCGGTCAGCGCCAGCATGCGCGAGAAAGTGAACAGGCCGGTATCCAGCGGCATCGCCATCAGGCCCAGCAGGTCGTAGCGATAACGCCACATCAGCAAACCGGCCACACCGAGGATGAAGGCCGACTTGAGCACCGCTTTGAGCAGTTCGACCAGGCCATTCATCGAGAACAGGCGGGCAAAGCCACTCACCGGATTGAGGCGGGTAAGGTCCAGCTCGAAGACCTTGCTGCTGAGCACCACGCCACCGATCATCATGTGCGAGGCCGCCGCGCTGACGGTGACCACGGTCAGCAAGGGCAGCGTAGTGAGCATGGCATCGACGCTCAGGCTCATCAGGGCCTGCCCCATGGTGTCGGTATTGAAAGCCATTTCGTGGTCGAAGCGGAAGGCGCGCTGCATCAGGCCGCCCATGCGCGTGTAGAACCACGACGAGGACCACCACAGCGTGAGGATGCCGACCAGCATGACGAGAAACGAGGACAGCTCACGCGAGCGCGGGACATTGCCCTCTTCACGCGCTTGCTGGATTCGCCGGTCTGACGCGGCTTCTGTTTTCTCGAGATCGCTATCTTCTGCCATGGGCCTTCTCGCGACACGCGCGGATGGAAGGCATTATTTGCCGGGATGGCAACTTTGACCGGACGGAAAAAATGCGAAAAGGCCCGCCTATTCAAAATCATGCGGGCCACAAACTGTGCACGACAAGCACGCCGGCCTGCGCTGCGGGCACAGCGCAGCGCACACCGCCAGCCGGCTCAGGTACGGAAACGCCCGACGCCTTCGCAAAGCTGGCGAGACAGCGACTGCAGCTTGGCCGCCGTCTCCTGACTGTGCTGGGCTGACGAAGCATTGACCTCACCCATGCGCGCGATACCCTCTACATTGCGCGCGATGTTCTCGCTGGCCAGCGACTGCTCGCGTGCGGAATTGCTCAGATCATGCATGTTTTCAAGCACTTCCGCCGCACCGCGCTCCAGTTCCAGCAAGGGCTGGCGCAGGCTTTCCATCAGGCCGATGCCCGAATCCACACGGCTGCGCGCCACGCCCATCTCCTCGACCGCGACCGCCGACTGCCCCTGAATCGTCTCGATGACGCGCTTGATGTCCTGAGTCGCGCTGCTGGTTTTCTCAGCCAGCTTGCGCACCTCGTCTGCCACCACGGCAAAGCCACGCCCGGCCTCGCCTGCCCGCGCCGCCTCGATCGCCGCATTGAGCGCCAGCAGATTGGTCTGGTCGGCAATTTCGCGGATCACGTTGGCAATCCCGCTGATGTGCTCCGAACTCAGGCGCAGCGCCTCCATCGATTCGGCCGAAGCATCAACGGTATGCGCGATGCTGCGCACTTCCTCGGTCACCTGCTCGACCAAGCGTGCACCATGCACAGCAGTCTGCGCAGTCGTGCCGGCGACCTGGGTCACCGCCTGGGTATTGCTACTGACATGGGCAATGCTCACCGTCAGTTCCTCGGTAATCGAGGCCGCATTGGCCAGCGCGTCCGACTGCCCGCCGACGCTGCGCGTCACATCGGCGGAGACGCTGGCCATTGCCTGCGCCGCGCCTTCAAGTTCATGCGCAGTGCTGGCGGTATTGGAAATCATTTCGCGCAAGCCGTTTTGCATGATGCGCAAAGCCTCCTGCAACTTGCCCAGCTCGTCACGCCCGGCCACTTCGATCTGCTGCGTCAAGTCACCCTGCGCCACCCGCTCGGCGATCAGCACGGCGCGCTGCAGCGGTTGCACCACGGCGCGCGCCATCAACCAACTCAAGCCCACCGCCAGCATCACCGAGGCGACCAGCAAGACGCCGCAGATCAGATAGGCCTTGTTCCGCGCCGCCAGCGCCTGCTGGTAGCCACTTTGCGCCTCATCGCTCTCAAGCTTGACCTCGGCCGCCACATTGGCCGCTAGACGGGTGAACACATCATCCGCCGTCTGCATGCCGGAGCGCCCCATATTGACATCCATCGACGCCATGTCGATGGCCGTGTCGATGGCTTTCTTGTAGGCGACGATATCGCCGCTGAGCACCTTCATGCGCGTTAGCGCCTCCGGATCGTTCCTCTCGCGGCGCTCAATGCTGCTCAGCAGCTCGTCCAGACGCTGCTTGAACTGCTTAAGCCGCGCCTCGACCTTGTCCGTCGGCATACCCTCCAGATTGGAGAACAGCGCATAAGCGCCCGCATGGACTGCCAACAGGTCAGACTCAACCGTCTTGGCTGCCACAACGCGAGAGAAATTGTCGTTATAGAGGCCATCCATCGCTTTGCTGACCACTTCCAGCGAGTAACCGCTGGCAAGGCCGACGAGAATGATCAGCACCACACAGGTCAATGGCGCGATCAGCATCCGGTAGAGGATCTTCATGATTCCAGCTCAATCTGGCAAAGCCACTAGAGAGCCGCACGCCCGGCACAGGCCTTGCGCGCGGACATGCGACGCACGCTCAGCGCTTGTACACCCCGGCGCACACCACCGCATCGGTCAGCGCGTAGCAGTAAGCCTGCTTGGGCAGAACCTTCTTGGAGATCGGGTCGGTAAATTTGTAGTCCTGCCAGAACTTGCCCTTGCTCTTGGCCAACTCCATGCGCTCCTTGTAGAAGAGCTTGCCATCGGGATCCTTGAAATCGATCAGATCCTTATCCACCATTTTCGGATTCTGGCCATGTGCCAGCACCTTGCCACTGAGATCCATGACCGTCGGATAGAGATCGCGGTCAATCCACTTGGCGTCCTTGTCGGTAATTTCCTTGAAGGTCTGCGCTCGATTGGCCTTGAGCGCGGCCACAACCTTATTCACCAGGGCCTCCGCTTCCTTGGCCGAAGCAAACTCTTCGGCAGCCATCGCAACGCCCGCCACTGCCACACATACGCCTGCAACCAGAATTCCGAGCTTCATGCCGTTCTCCCATGTGTTTACCCGCAGCCCACGCGCAGCGGGCATGCATTTTGAAAAACAAAATATGCCCAAAAACTAATACAACCCCATCTGCATAACGACAGGGACATTTGCAGACTTTAGCGCGCCGGCTCCGTAGAAACCGACATTGACGCGCAAAAGCCGCAAACGAGCCTGCCGCAAGCGGCATGACAGTTCAGGAATGGGAACAAGGCTAAACAGCGCAGGACGGGCTAGAAAGCCCGGAGCAGACAAGTCTGGCGATATGAAAAGCCGTCGGGCCTGCGAACGCGGCCCGGGTAGAGATCAGCTACGCAGCGAGGGCGGCGTCGATTGCGCGAAGAGCTGGGCGTAGAGCGCCTGCAGGTGCTGGTCGTTGTCAAGGTCGACGTGCTCTTTGCCCGGCAAACCGAGATCCATGCATTGCAGCGCCAGGGCCGCACCACGCCCGGCCTCGCCGGCACGTGCCGCATCAAACAGCGCATTGAGCGCGAGAAGCTGCGCAAGCATGGCTGAACTGGCGTTGGCAGGAGCGGATTGGTGGCGCATGGGACGACCTCTTGAATCAATGGAACACCGAGTCCGCTTGTCGATCCGGCAGAGTTTGCAGCAGCTAGCCAGAAAAGAGCCGCCTCATGCGAGGCGGCCACAAGGAGAGAGTCGATGCGTGGAGAAACCCCACGAGTACACTTACGTCATCCCTGTGACAAACTTTAGAAGAAATTCAACTTAGTTCGCGTCTGGCCATTTAGCAATCGCCAAACGCAAAGCTCAGCTGGCGGGAACCACCCGGATGATCGCCATCGACAGGTTGTCGCCCACGCCCTGGGCACGCTCACGCGCCAGGTTGAGCAGGGAGCGGGCCGCGCTGCGCGCATCCTGCTCCATCAGCACACGCCCCAGTTCCTGATCCGAGCAATACGCCCACAGGCCGTCAGAACAGAGGATGAAGGCGTCGCCCACCTGCAGCGCAGGCGTGCCGCCCAGTTCGGTGCGCGGCGGATTTTCGGCGCCCAGGCAGGACAGCAGCAGATTGCGCTGCGGATGCACCTCGGCCTGCGCCTGGGTGATCCGCCCGGCCCGCTGCAGTTCCTCGACCAGGGAATGGTCGGGCGTGCGCGAAATCAGCTGGCCGTGGCGGAAATGGTAGAGGCGCGAATCACCGCAATGCGCCCAGTCGGCGTGACCGGGACGCAGCATGAACACCACCGCCGTGCTGTGCGGATCAGCTTCGCTGGTGAAACGGGTGAGTTTGATCGAGGCATGCGCATCGCTGATCACCTCACGCAGGAACTCAGTCGGCGATTCGCTCGACGGCGCGTAGGCGGCAAAGTTCTGCCGCGCCTTGAGCAGCACTTGTTCGGCCGCGATCGCGCCGCCCGAATGCCCGCCCATGCCATCAGCCAGCACGGCAATCATGCAGCCCGGCCGCTCCGGATGCGGGTAAATGCCAACACGGTCCTGCTGCTCGGAACGGTCTCCGATGTGCATGGCTGCACAGCTATCGATGGCGATTTTCATGGAGCCGGATCTTCTTTACTGTTCCTGACAAATTATACGGATTTAAACCACAGCACCTGGCGCCCGGCCCATGCGCCCGATCAACGGCATAGCAGATAGCAAACACGGAAGTCGACAGCCAGCCTTGGCGGCAGGAGATCTACGACTCCGGGGTGGAGAGCTTGAGGTGCGCGCGACGAATGGCGGCGCCAGACGGGACGAGCGATTGCTCAGTCAGGCAGCACGGCGATCTCGGCCGATGTGGCGGCGGGCCACAGCTGGCGCAGGGTGGACGCGCTCAAGGCCGGCTCGCCGCTGAGCCAGAAGCGCACGCCAGCTGCCCGCGCATCGGTGTGGAGGGCACCATGCTGGGCCAGCTTGCGCGCCAGCTCGGCGGCCACCGCCGCCCCGGTGTCGATGAGACGCACCGATGGCCCTGCGAGCGCCTGCACCTCGTCGCGCAGGAATACATAGTGGGTGCAGCCGAGCACGATCACATCGGCCCCGGCATCGAGCAGCGGTTGCAGGTAACGGGCCAGCAAGGCGCGCGTTGCCGGTGCGGCCAGCTCGCCACGTTCGATGTGTTCGACCAGACCCACGCAGGCCTGGGTTACCACTTCGACGCCCTGGCCGAAGGTATCGAGCAAGGCGGCAAAGCGTGCACTGGCCAGGGTGCCACTGGTGGCCAGCACGCCGACCACGCCGCTGCGCGTGGCCAGGGTCGCCGGCTTGACGGCCGGCTCCATGCCGATGATCGGCAGCGCCGGCCAGCGGGCGCGCAAGTCGGCCGCCGCCGCCGCGGTCGCCGTATTGCAGGCGATCACCAGGGCCTTGGCGCCCTGCGCCAGCAGGAATTCGCTGATGTACTGCGAGCGCGCAATGATCTCCGCCGCCGAGCGATTGCCATACGGGGCATAGCCCGAATCGGCCACGTAGAGCAGCTCTTCATGCGGCAGGCGCGCGCGTATTTCACGCAGCACCGACAGACCGCCGACACCGGAATCGAAAACACCGATGGGCCGGGTGTCGGTCATGCTGGGCTGCATGCTGCGGGATGCATCAAACGGCGGGCGTCAGATCTTCTTCGCCAGGCTCGCCGCTTCGCCAATGTAGCTGGCCGGCGTCATCGCCAGCAGGCGGGCCTTGTCGGCCTCGGGAATCGCCAGCTTGCCGATGAAAGCTTGCAGCGCTTCCTTGGTGATGCCGGTGCCGCGCGTCAGCTCCTTGAGCTGCTCGTAAGGCTTGGGAATGCCGTAACGGCGCATCACGGTCTGGATCGGCTCGGCCAGCACTTCCCAGGCTTCGTCCAGATCAGCCGCCAGCGCAGCCGGATTGCATTCGAGCTTGTTCAAGCCGCGCAAGCAGGAATCCAGGCCCAGCAGCGCATGGCCAAAGCCCACGCCCATATTGCGCAGCACGGTCGAATCGGTGAGGTCGCGCTGCATGCGCGAGATCGGCAGCTTTTCGCTGAAGTGCTTGAGCACGCTGTTGGCGACGCCGAAATTGCCCTCGGCGTTCTCGAAGTCGATCGGATTGACCTTGTGCGGCATGGTCGAGCTGCCGACTTCGCCGGCCTTGAGCTTCTGCTTGAAAAAGCCCAGCGAGATGTACATCCAGATGTCGCGGCAAGCGTCGATCAGCATGGTGTCGAGGCGCGCCGTGGCGTCGAACAGCTCGGCCATGCTGTCGTGCGGTTCGATCTGGATGGTGTAGGGATTGAATGTCAGGCCCAGGGACTCAATGAACGCCTGATTGAACGCGGCCCAGTCGATCTCCGGGTAAGCCGAGAGGTGGGCGTTGTAGTTGCCGACGGCGCCGTTGAACTTGGCGGTCATCTCGACGCCGGCAATCGCCTTGCGTGCGCGGCGCAGGCGGTAGGCGATATTGGCCATCTCCTTGCCCACGGTCGTCGGGCTGGCCGGCTGGCCGTGCGTGCGCGAGAGCATCGGCACTTCGGCCAGCTGGTGCGCCAGCTCGACAAAGCGCGCAATGACCTTGTCGACCATCGGCAGCAGCCCTGCCTCGCGCGCCTCGTGCAGCATCAGCGCGTGCGAGGTGTTGTTGATGTCTTCCGAAGTGCAGGCGAAATGGATGAATTCAGACGCGGCCGCCACTTCGGCATTGTTCGCAAAGCGCGCCTTGAGCCAGTATTCCATGGCCTTGACGTCGTGATTGGTCTCCGCCTCGATGGCCTTGATCGCGGCGGCATCCTCGGTCGAGAAGCCCGCCACCACGGCATCCAGCTCGGCAATGGTGGCCGCCGAGAAGGGCTTCACTTCAGCGATCTGACTCGATGCCGCCAGCGCCTTGAGCCACTCCACCTCGACCCGCACGCGATTGCGGATCAGGCCGAATTCGGAGAAATGCGGACGCAGCGCATCAAGTTTGCCTGCGTAACGGCCATCCAGAGGAGAGAGAGCGGTAAGAGAGTTCAGTGCGGACATGAGCGAATGACGAAGTTGAGCAAAAGCGGATTATAACTTTGACGCTGCATTGCGGCGGGCTTGTCGCAGACTGCGCCGCTAGAATGGCCGCCGAAACCAACAAACCACGAGACAAGCGATGCAAATTCCTATCGATAAAGAGTTCTTCAATCGCTCCAACGCCTACATCCAGCTGGCCAATGCGCAGTGCGACGGCAAGATCGCCGTTGCCCTGGTCAACGGCTCCTTCATGTACGGCCTGTCACGCTTCAGCGCCTGGAGCACGGCTGCCAATCACCCGTCGGGCGAGAGCTTGCGCACGCATCGGCAAGAGGAAATCGACATCCTCGTCGATCAGTTCCGCAGCATGCTCGAAGGCCACATGGACGAGCACATTGCTGATTTCGACAAGCTGATGGCGCCCTGAGCGCCGCTCAGAGCCCTTCTTTCACGCGCCCGCCTTGCCCAGCTGCGTGTAGAGCTGGCCGTAGGCGGCAGCCACAACCTCGATCGATAGCTCGGCCGCGACCCGCTCGCGCGCTGCGCGGCCACGCTGCTGCAGCGCTGCGGCGGGCGTGTTGATCGCCTCGATCATGCCAGCGGCCAGACGCGCCGCATCGCCGGGCGCGACGACCCAGCCGGTCTCACCGACCATCCAGGCCGCGTCGCCGACATCGGTGACCACGCAGGGCACGCCGCAGCTCATTGCCTCGGCGACCACATTGGGCAGGCCTTCGGCCAGCGAACTCAGTACCAGCAGATCGAAGCTGGCCATCAGGCTGGCCACATCGCTGCGCGCACCGAGCAGCTGCACGCGGCCTTGCAAGGCCGGCGCGCTGGCCAGCGGCGCCAAGGCTGCATTGTCGGATTCGAGGCCGGCGCCGATCATCACGAAGCGCGCCTGCTCGAAGCGCTCGGCAACACTGGCCGCCGCACGCAGGAAACCCGCCTGATCCTTGACCGGATGAAAGCGCCCGACGCTGCCGATGAGGAATTCATCCTCGCCAATCCCCAGCTGCGCGCGCGTCGTCGCCCGCGCCGCCCGATCCGGCGCAAAGCGCTGCAGATCAAAGCCATTGGGCAGCACTCGCGTATTGCTGGCGCAGTAGCCGCGCGCAATGTGCTGCGGCACCGCGCTGCGCGCGACGAAGATGATGCTTGCCGCGCGTGGCGAGAGCAGCGCGTCGAGGCCGATGATGACGCGCGTGCTCCACGGGTCCAGCTCCGGGCGACCCAGACTCTGGTGAATCGCGCCGAGCACCTTGGCCTGCGGCGCGAAGAGATGCGCGCAATGCGCGGCGATATTGCCGTGGTACATCCAGCCCTGCAGGATGTCCGGGCGGAAACTGCGCACCAGGCGCCGCAAACGCCACAGCCCGGCCAGCGAAGGTCGCGGCGGCCGCATGCCCAGCGCGTGCACCGCGATGCCGGCAGCGCGCATGCGCTCGCCAACCGGACCGAGCTCGCGCAGGGAAGCCACCGCGCAGACCAGGCCTTGCGCCTGCAACTGCGGAATCAGCCGCTCCAGCGCCGTCTCGGCACCACCGACACCGAGGCCGGTGACGAGGAACAGCACCCTAGGTTGCGCATCCTGCGGCGCTGCAGCTTTGGCCCGCAAAGCGCGCCAGCTGCGGCGGAACCAGATCAGATGCGCCAGCGCGCCGAGCAGCAGCACGCCCAGCAGGCGCCCTTCGGCGACACCCAGACGCCAGGCCACGCAGGTCGCCAGGGTCACCGCTGCCGAGGCGAGCCAGATCAGGCGCACGGCGGCAATCGAGGACAAACCCTTTTCGAGCAGCAGGTGATGCGAATGACCACGGTCCGCCTGCATCGGGTTGCGCCCCTCAACCATGCGCCAGAACGCCACCACCGCCATGTCGATGGCCGGCACCGCCAGCGGCGCCAGCGCCACCGTGACCGGCACGCGCACGACCTTGAAACTCATCGACAGCTTGAACACCAGCCAGCAGAGAATCATCGCCACGCCCAGCGCGCCGGCATCGCCGAGAAACAGCCGCGCCCGCCCCTGCCAGGGCAGGCGCGCATTCCACAGCAGGAAGCCGAGCACGGCCGCGAACAGGCTCATGGCTATTGCCACCAGCTCGCTCCGGCCGACTACTGCCGCCGCGTAAGCGAGGCCCAGCGAGGCAATCGCCAGACAGCCACCGGCCAGACCATCGAGTCCGTCGATGAGGTTGATGGCATTGATCAGCGCCACCACCATCACCACCGTCACCGGCAGCGCCAGCGGCCCCAGCACCCAATGGCCGTAGGCAAACGGCAGCGGCACGGCGTAGAGCGCGGCGCCGGTGAGGCGGATCAGCAAAAACGCCGCCGCCAGCTGCACCACCAGCTTGAGCGAGGCGCGCAGCGCGTGGATATCGTCGACGAGGCCCAGCGCGAACAGCAGCAAGCTGGGCAGCAGCAGATCCGCCGGCAAGGGCGTGCCGCCCAGCAGGCAACCGGCCAGCCAGCCTATGAGGATGCCGATGCCGCCCACCAGGGGCACGGCGTGGCCATGCTGCTTGCGCTCGTCGGGCAGATCGATCAGGCGCAGATAAGGCGCCAGCCGTGCCAGACCGATACAGGCCAGGGCCGAAACGATGAAGGAAACCGCAACCGCCACACTCACTGCCTGCCTCCTGCATAAACCGCCAGCGTCTGTTCGATGATCGGGCCGTCGGCATAGCGCGCGAGCACCCGCGCACGTGCCGCCGCGCCGAGGCGTGCGCGCAAGCTCGCATCGCCGAGCAGGCGCGCAATGGCCGCCGCCAACGCAGCCGCATCGCCGGGCGGCACCAGCACGCCGGTTTCACCATCGATCACCAGATCGCGACAGCCCGGCACATCCGTCGCCACCAGGGCCTTGGCGCAGGCGGCCGCTTCGAGCAAGGCGCGCGGGATGCCCTCGCCTTGCGTGCTGGCCAGCACGGCGATGCTGCAAGCCTGATTGAGCGCGAGCACATCGCTGCGATGGCCGAGAAACTGCACATGGCCTTCGTTCGCCCAGCGCTGCAGGCTGGCTTCGTCAATGCTTTCCGGATTGCCCGGATCAGGCGAGCCCGCCAGCTGGAACTCGGCCTGCGGCCACGCTGCGCGCACCTGCGCTGCCGCCGCGACAAATTCCGCCACGCCCTTCGATTGCAGCAGGCGCGCCATCATCAGCACGCGCGGCGCATCGTCAGCTGCAGCCTGCGGCGCAAACTGCTCGGCATCGATGCCATCGCCGGGCACCACGAAGACCTCGCTGCGGGCGAGCACGCCATAGCGCGCCAGGGTGTCGCGGTTGTCGGCATTCTGGAAGATCACCGCCGTGCCGCGCAGCGCGAGGCGGTAGAGCGACAGCACCACCGGGCGGATCAGCCGCGCCTTGAGCGTATTGGCGAGCAGCGCAAAGCCCAGGCCGGTAACCGAATTGACCACCCGCCGCACGCCCGCCAGACGCGCTGCCAGCGAGCCATAGATGACGCACTTGATGGTGAAGTGATGCACCAGATCCGGCTGCAGCGTGGCGTAAAGACGCCGCACGCGCGCAATCGTCGCCAGCTCGGCGAGCGGATTGATGCCGCTGCGCGACACCGGCAAGGCCTCCCAGCGAAAACCCAGTTCGCGCAGACGCGGACCATATTCGCCGGGCGGGCTGAGCAGGATCAGCTCATCGCCGCGCGCACGCAGCGCACGCGCCAGCGGCAGCTTGAAGTTGTAGAGGAACCAGTCGGTATTGGCAAACAGCACGATCCTCATCGGCGGCGCTCCCGATACGCAGCGAACCAGCCTCGCAGCCACTGGCTGCGCAAGCCGTCTACATCCAGCGCCAGCAGCATCACCGCATAGCTGGCGCCCGCCAGCACGATGCTCAGCGCGAGCGCGATCAGCGTGTCATGCGGCAAGCAGAGCAAAACGGCCAGCATCACCAAAGTCGCCAACACCAGCTTACCGGCGGCGCGCAGATCGAGCTGGCCGCGCAGCACGCCGCGCCCGGCGACGAGGCTGTAGATCACGCCGGCGCCCTGCCCGCACAGCAAACCCAGCGCCGCGCCGCTAATGCCCAGCAGCGGCACCGCCAGCCACATCACCAGCAGGGCCAGCAGGGCCGACAAGGCAATGCCCAGCGCCTGGCGCCAGACGCGCTGGGCCAGCAGCAGCGGAATATCGAAGTAGAAACTCTTGGCCGCGCCGATGATCGCTGCCAGCACCAGGCAGGCGCTCAAGCCGGCCGGCAGATCACGATACGCCGCGCCGAACAGCACCGCCGCGAGCGGCGCCAGCAGCACGGCAAAACCCGTGGCTGCGGGCAGGATCAGCGCCAGCGCGACCAGCGCATAACGCGACATCAGGCGCTGCGCCTCAAGCTTGTCCTGCGCGCCCCAGGCTTGCACGATGCGCGGATACCAGGCGGAACCCAGACCGCTGCAAACGAGGATCAGGGTCTGCTGGGTGAAATCAGCCAGCGCACTGTAGCGCCCCAGCTCGGCGAGCGGCACCATGCGTGCGAGCAAGTAGCGGTCGCCCCATTGCAAGAGATAGCTCAGCGCGCAGGTGAGCAGCAGCGGCGCGGCAAAGCGCAGGATGCGCGATTGCAGGGCGCGGTCATACAGCTTGAGCGAGGGCCAGCCGCTGCCGCGCAGGCTGATCGCGAGTGACAGCGCGCAAGAGAGTGCCATTGCCAGCAAGACCGCCGGCGCACTGGCCGAGCTTTGCAGCGCCAGGAAGCCGAGCAGCAGCACGCCGACAGCACGCGCCAGCAGCAGGCGGCTGTAGCGGCGCGGCTGCAGGGCCGAGGTGCTCCACTGGGCGACGAAATCGAGCAGGCCTTGCAGCGCGGCGAACAAGGCCGCCGCCGGCAACACGCCACGCGCCAGCCAGCTGGCGCCCTGCCATTCGAGCACCAGCGCTGCGATCAGCAAGACGATGCCAAATGCCATCACGATCATGCTCAGCGTGGCGATCAGCCGTTCGCGCAGCGCCGCCTCGCCGTACAGACGACCCAGGGTGGTATTGAGCGGGATGATCAGCAAGCTCGACGACAAGGCTGCCGCCGCCAGCCCGAGGCTCAGATGAGCGTATTCGCTCGGCCCCAGCACGCGTACGAAGAGCGCCAGCGAAGCCATCGCCAGCGCGCCGGCCACGGCACGCGTGAGGATGTAGGCGACCGAGGCGCGCAAGCTCATCGCGCCGCCTCCGCCGCCAGTGATTTAGCCAGAGATTCGGCCAGCGCAATCCACTGCGCAGCCACCTGGTCAGCGCCAAAGCGCTGCACCCGCGCCCGCACGGCAGCGGCCAGCGCAGCGCGCTCGTCCGCACTCAGCGCCAACACGCGTTGCATGCCCTCGCGCAGCGCGGCGACATCGCCGGGCGCCACCAGCCACTGCGCCAGCTCCGCACCGAGGATTTCCGGCGGGCCGTAGGGGCAGCGCGTCGCCACCACCGGGCAGGCTTCGCCCATCGCTTCCATCAGCACATTCGACCAGCCCTCGTAGCGCGAGGAGACGATCAGCGCCGCCGCGCGCTGGTAGAACAGGCGCGGATCGCTGACCCAGCCATGCAGCAGGACTTCGCCCTGCAAGCCCAGGCGCTGGATTTCCGCCTCAAGGAAGGCGCGGCCCTCGCCTTCGCCGAGAATCAGGAGACGCGGCCGACCTGCCGGCAAGGCGGCATAGGCCGCGAGCAGGATGTCGAAACCCTTGGTATGCACATCGAGCCGGCCGACCGCCAGCAAGTAGCCGCTACCCAGCGCTTCCAATGCGGCATCGACGACATAGGGCGCGTCCAGCGCCAGCGGATTCGGAATATGCCGCAGGCGTGCCGGCGGCAAGCGCAGGGCTTCGGCCAGCTCGCCGCGCACGCCTTCGGAGACGGCGATCACCGCCGCCGGGAAGCGGTAGAACAGGCCCAGCAGCAGGCGGCGCCAGCGCGGCATCCACTGCGGATTGTGATGCACGCTGACCATCAGACGGCCGCAATCGCCGGCCAGCACGCAGGGCATGCCGGCTTCGTCCATGAAGGCCAGCACCACGTCGGGCTGGAACTCACGACGCCGCGCACGGATCAGCGCAACGCGGCGCCAGACATTGCGCAGCTTGCGCCACAGACCGGGCTGCACGCCCAGATCGGCAAAATCGATCGGCACGCCGAAGTCGAAAGCCTTACCCGGCGCCTGCCAGGCCAGCACCGACACCGTGTGCGCACGGCTCCACTGGCGCGACAGCACGGCCGCCACCTGCTCGGCGCCACCGCCAAACACGGTGGGGATGACCAGCAGAATCCTCATGCGGCCTCGAGCGCGATGCCTTGCGGCACGGCCAGCACCATCAACCAGGGCTCGCCCTCGCGCGCCGCTTCAACACGGCGCAAGCGCACGGTTTCGCCATGCAGCAGGCGACCCAGCCATGCACCGAGCGAACGCTTGGCACTGCCAACCGAGCTTTCGACCACGTAGAAGCGGTCATAACCCAGGCTGCGCAGGTGCGCGAAGATGGCGTTGCCGCCCTCGGCTCCACCAGCCTTGAGGCATTCAAAAATCACCAAGGGCTGATCGCGCTGGAGCGTGGCCGACAAGCCGCGCATGGCGGAGAGCTCGGCGCCCTCGACGTCGAACTTCACGAAGCCGATACGCCCCGCATTCAGCTCGGAGAGCACTTCATCGCCCCGGCGCACCGGGCATTCGATCAGCTCGCCATTGGCCGCGTCGGTCGGCCCACCCGCAAAAGCAAAGCCGGAAGCGCCCAGATTGCCGGCGCGGTTGCTGTAGAACTGCAAGCTCGCATCCTGATCGGCAAAGCCCATCGGCAGCACGCGGATGTCCGCACCGCTCAGCGCGGCATTGGCGCGCAGCACATGCAAGGTCACCGGATTGGGTTCGACGGCAATGACGCGAGCAAAAAAGCGCGAGAAGAACAGCGCGTGGTTGCCGATATTGGCGCCGACATCCAGCGCCACACTGCCGGCAAAGCGCGCGGACTGCGCGGCGAGGAAGTGGCCGAACAGCGGTTCGAGCAAGGCGCCCTCATGAATGCCGGCGACCAGGATCTCGCCCGAGACTTCGTCACCCGGGATCAACACATGCGGCGGCAGCGCGCGCGCATCGCGGCCCTGCAAGACAAAACGCAGCAGGCGCCGGCTGATGGCTGCACGCAGCGAAGCGCGGGCACTGCGGTATTTCACAGAAAGCATGGAATCCGGCAACCGGAAACAGGATGGCCGGCAGTATACAGGCCGCGGCCATCTGCAGCGCCGATCTCAGTCCAGGCAACGTCCCTTGTCCGGCAGACGCCAGTTGCGCTGCAGGTAGAGCTTCTGGCTGTATTCGACGAAGGGCTTGCTGTGCACCGGCGCAAAGGCGCCGCAGACGATCTCGTTGATGCGGTCGGCATCCGGCTTGCGACCGGCAAAGGTGTAAGCCGCAACACAAGCGGTCAGCGTGTTGTACTGCGGCTTGTAGACCAGAGCCGTGTCGCAGACTTCGACGATCTGCGGCACACGCGGCAGATCGGTATTGCGCCAGGCGCGCAGGCGCAGCACCGCCGCCTGCGGCGCCAACAAGGAGTACGGGCGGATCGAGGCGCCGACAGCATCGAGCCGCGCCGCAGTCGTCGCGTCCGGCGTGTTATTGGCGTTGAGCGTGCGGTAGGCCGTTTCCAGCACACGGTAGTCCCGCCAGGTCGAGCCGAGCAGGAAAGCGCCGCCCAGCAGGGGCAGCAGCAGCCACAGCGCGTTGAAGCGCAGCGCCGGCAGACGCAGATCGCCCGTGTCGATGAGCGCAATGGCGCAACCCATCGGCACCAGGAAATAGGCGTACCACAAAGGGTATTCAACCAGGCTGTGAGCCAGCAGCACGGCGAGGATGCCCAGACCCCACAGGGTTTCCAGGCTGGGCTCTTCGCGCCAGCGCCGCCACAGCCAAGCGCCGGACAAAGCCGCCAACAGCAGCAGGAAGAGCAAACCGAATTCGGCCGCCAGATGCAGCACGGTGTTATGCGCGTTCTCGCCAATGCGCACATAGTTCTCGGGCGGCAGGCCAATCGTCGCTAGCGCTGTCTGCCAGGAATACATGCCCGGCCCGACGCCACTCAAGGGGTGCGCGAGCGCCGTCTTGATCGCCACGATCCAGTCAAACAGACGCTGACCGTTGGAACCGCCCTCGCCTGCGCGGTCGATGGCCGAGGTCACGGCCAGCGCCGACTGCGCCCCACCAAAAGCCAGCCAGACCTGGCTCGCCACACTCAGCGCAAACAAGGTACCGACGCCGATCCACACACTGCGCCGCGCCTCGCGCGCCATGCCGCGCGTATACAACACGGCGACAAAGGGCACCGCCAGCGTGTACAACCACACCGCACGCGACACCGACAGCGCCGCAAACACATTGATCGCCAGCAGCGCCGGCACCGCCGCCGCCATCGGCAAGCGCCGGCGCAGCCACAAATGCAGCACCGACACCAGCCCCAGCCAGAGCAGATCGGCGTAGTGATTTTCCTGCGCGATATTGCCAAAAGCCGAGTTCATCAGCTTGGCCATTACCCAGCCCGGCGAAGACCAGCCCGCCAGCTGCAAGCCGCCGCACAAGCATTGCACCGCCGCACAAAGCAACATGCCCCAGGCACACAGATCGACCACCGCCGCGCGGCCCAGACGCTGCGCCGCCAGACTCACGAAGACCACCACGGCCAGCAGCAAAGCCAGATATTCGAGCATGCCCAGCGTAGCCGTCAGCCCCGCCCCACCAAGCCCCCACCACAGCACGACAGCAGCCATCAGGGCCAACAGCACCAGCTGCAAAGGCGAAATCCGCCAAACCGTGCGCCCGGCGAACACCACGCACGCGCCCAGCGCGACGACCAGCGAAGCGCTGATGAACTCGTTGTAGAAAACCGTCTGCGGGTAACGATGCCAGGCAAAAATGGAACCGAGTTGCAGCAAACACACTACCGCCGCCAGCAACCACACAGACTCACGCCGCTCACTCATCATCACTCAACCCGGCAACCCATCAAAGAAATCCCGGCGCAGCCTACGCCACGCCAGCAGGTCGCGCAAATTATCACAGCCACCGCCCGCACGCGAATACACCGCAAACAAGACCGCCGGTAGGCAACACGCCCCCATGCAGGATGAACATGCAATAATCGCCCGATCAACCGAAAGGAGCGGCAGAACATGGTTTTTAGCTGGTTCAGTACCAAGGAAGTCAAACAGTTCGCCAATGAACTGGCCGAGGAATTCAGCAAGCGCTACCCGCTGTCGGAAGTGCAGCAACCCAGCTCAAAATCCGAAAGCCGCCTGCGCGGAGCCAAAGACCTGATGATGAGCCGCACCCAGGTTTTTGCGGAGCGTAACAAACTCAATCTCTACAAACGCGCAAACCTGGCCAACACGCTCAAGTGGAAATTCCACGAAATGGGGTATGCCTCTGAGGTTTCTGATCCGCTGGTCATGGAAGTGACTCGCATAGTTACACTGATCCGGCCACAGCGTTAAAACAGAAGAGCCTGTCTGCCACCTACCGAACATATCACTTACGATGTTGAAGCGTCTTTTTTCACGAAAGCCCCCACTCTACACGCCAGAACAGCTATTTGAAGCTGCAGTCGTAGCCTACGACAAAGGCCAGTTCGAGAAAGCCACCTCTCTTCTTCTCGATGTCATAACCTTAAATCCTGAGGACGATGCGGTACTCAATCTGCTTGGTGTCTGCAAAGCTCGAACCGGAGATCTTGAGCAATCACAGTACTTGATTGAGCGCGCTATCGCCCTTAATGCAACAGGTAAGGGCTATCACCTGAATCTGGCGAATGTGCTGCGATTTCGTGGCGACATAGATGGCGCAGAAAGAGCGCTACGCAAGCACGTTGAGCTAAGCCCAAACAATGCCGAGGGACATGTAGCTCTTGCCGATCTCCTGCGTCAGAACCAACGTACTGAGGAAGCAAGAAAAGTTCTAGAGAATGCTCAAAGTCTGGTTAGCGAATCACGAGAAGTGCTGGCCTACGCCTGCGCCTCAGACCTTATGGCGCAGGCAAAGTACGCGGAAGCACTCAGCTGTATTAATGAATTCATTGCCCCTGACGCTCCCACAGCGGATCACAAATTATTGATTCTCGCTGCAAAACTTCTGGTTCAAGAAATCAGACCCCAACAAGGAGCTTTCCTGTTCAGGCATGTTTTGCGTGAGGACCCGAATAATATTGACGCGCTGCATGGTTTAGGTGCGACACTACAAATGATCACACTAGGTGACGAAGCAGAGAACTGTTACCGCGTAGGACTGGGTATCGCGCCAGACAATGTCGCACTAGCCAAAAGTCTGATTTCACTTTTGATCGACAGACGGAAGCTTGATGAAGCGACAGATATCCTCAATGCTTTCATCGCGCAATATCCTGAAGAGCCAGACTTTTTCGTTTTGGCTGGTCGCATTCAAGGCATAAAAAATGACTACGATGCAGCTGACGAAAACTTCAAAAGTGCTCTGGCAATCGCTCCTTCACATGCTGCCGCACGTGAGTTTTCATCGCTGCTCCTTGTCCGCAGCGGGCATTACGAAGAAAGCTTCAAAATCTATGAAGCGCTAATTGCGGAGTTCCCCGAGAGGAATATCCACCGCTACAACTATGCCTTTGCGTTACTGATCGCCGGACGCTTCCGCGAGGGGCTAAAGAATTTCGAAGCGCGCCTCACTCTAGCCTATGAAATGGGCATCCCATATGACCTTCGACTCATTTTTTACCCTACTCAGGAGAGTGTTAAACCAATTCCCCCTTGGTGTGACCCAGAGCAGGACATAAGTGGTCAACATCTCTTGGTTTGGCGCGAACAAGGCTTTGGCGACTGCATCATGTGCCTACGTTTCATCAAGACTTTGAAACAACGCGGTGCAAATCGTGTCACCCTGCTGATTATGGATGAGCTGAGTCGTATAGCTAGCGGCATAGAGGGGGTAGATGAAGTAGTGACATCGTCTCAATGGGAGAACCATGCTGCACGAATCAAGACGAACGCTACGCTGCAATGCTCTATCGTAAGCCTTCCCTATTTGTTGGGAGTTGAGCTTGCCGAGGTCACAGCGACAACTCCATATATTCACCCCCACCCGCAACGCATTGCCCATTGGCAGGATCGTCTGAAACATACGCCCGGACTACGAATCGGCGTGGTATGGGGAGGCAATCCTGGCTTGGCAACGGACCGCGCGAGAAGCCTCTCTCTTGAGCAATTGAAGCCTCTATTCGAAATCGAAGGCTGCAGCTGGATCAGCCTACAAAAAGGTGAGCCCAGAGGACAGATCTCTGCGCTCCAAGGACTTGGGATCCTTGACTGGATGGACGACTGCAAGGATTTCATGGACACCGCAGAACTTGCCGCCAACCTTGATCTGGTCATCAGCGTTGACACTTCCGTCGTACACCTATGTGGCGCCTTGGGGATACCTGTGTGGATGTTCAATCGAGCAGGAAGCGAATGGCGCTGGCAACACAACCGCGAAGAGAGCATCTGGTATCCCAATATGCGACTTTTCAATCAGTCCCTGACTGAAACTTGGGAACCAGTGATCAGGCGTATGCAAAAAGCGCTAAAAAGCCATATGACAAAAGAACGCACTCTGAACAAGATCTTGAACGACTGCACAATACAATCTGAATCGCCCCGGGTTTTCTAGACACCCTGAAGCCTTAAACTTTCAGGCTGATGGAGGTGTTTATGAGCAACAAGCG
>NZ_JBDIVE010000019.1:0-35163 GCF_039631295.1 Uliginosibacterium sediminicola
ATCGGCTTGCCACCAATCTCGATCATGGGCTTAGGTTTCAGGTGGGTCTCTTCGCTGATGCGCGTACCCAAGCCCCCCGCAAGAATGACTGCTTTCATATTAATTAACCCTTATCAGATGAATGCGCTGCAGAACTAACAAATGCGTCGGAATAGAAACGATGAGCAGGAAGCCCCGCATCAATCAGCAAAGTCTTGGCACTGTGAATCATCGAGTCAGATCCACATGCATAAACTGCGGAATTTTTCAGATCAGGGCCTAAGTCAAGTAACACCTGCTGAACATAACCCCTCGCGCCAGCCCAGGTATCGTCGGCACGCGACAACACCGAAATATAGTCATAGCGACCCGGTATCGAACCAACATCGAAATACAGATCCGACAGCGTACGCCCCCCCCACAAAACCTTCACAGATCTGGGCGCCTTCTCAGCAGGCAAAGCGGAGAGCGTTTCAAGAATAGCTTTGATGGGCGCGATACCAGTCCCCGTCGCCAGAAAAATCAGATCAATATCTTGCGTGTCGCGGAGAAAAAAGGTGCCCAAGGGACCGTTGAGCCGGAGCAAATCATTCGGTTTTGCTTGTGAAAACCAGTAATCACTGAACACCCCACCCTCAACTGCACGAATGTGGAATTCAAGCAGTTTGCTTTGGGCATCTGCGCTCGCCAGCGAATAACTGCGCCGCACATTATTGGGCCCGATGATGTCGACGTACTGACCAGGAATGAACTCGAACGCAGAGGTCGGCGGCAGGCGCAAAACGACACGTACGACATCGTTGGCCAGGCGCTCGATGCTGCTGATTCTGCTGGGCAGCATCTTGATCGGCGGTAGCGTAACGCCCTCCAGGCAATCTGCATCGAGACACAGATCTGTCTGGGCTGAACGCACGCAGGCCAGGATCCACCCTTCAGCCTTTTCGAGCTCGCTCAAGCCGGTTTCAGGCTCCAAGGCAATTGTCTCACCTTCAATCACCTTGCATTTACAGGTACTGCAACGCCCTGTCTTGCAGCTATAGGGAAAAGCAAAGCCCGCGCGTGCAGCGGCATCCACCAGACTGATGCCGGTATCTGCAGAAAAATGAGCACCTGAAGCTAAAGTTACATTTGGCATGAAAATCACTGACATCCAAAACCATCACACACAGCAACACAAAACCCACGTCAAGACAAAATCAATCCTGCGTGTCTTTTGTGTTTGGAAATTCTTCCGGCGCGTCTCTACGCAAGGCTTCTAGCTCGCTTTTCAACGCCTGGTATTCGTACAGCTTGCGCTTGATATAACTCTGGGTCAGCTCCACCCGGTGCCTGATACCCGCAGGCGTCAAAATGTAAGCGGTTTTGCTGAGCTTGTTATCTGAATTCAAAAAGCGTTCGATTTTTATGAAGCCTTTATCCATCAAGGCATGAATCACAAAATTCGTCCTCCCCAAACTTAAGCCTACCGCCTCAGCCAGATCACGCTGGCTGAACTCAGGGTGCTCTTCCAGGGTTTTCAGTAAACGAAACTGGGCTTGTTGCTCAGGCGACATGTGATTTTTGCGGCACGAAAGAGGATGTTCGCTTACCCAGCCAGGAGAGGCCGTTCACTACTGAACATCCTACACCACAAGCTGCCCCCAAAACCACCCTTAACGCATTTATTATCGTGCGCGTGCGAAAATGCACGCGCTAGATTCTGCCATTTGTTTCGAGTGCTAGCTCAAGCACTAAGCTTTCAATGCTGATCGGATTTCATCCAGCCTGGAACGTTGCGACGGACTGCTCTTCAAACGCTGCAAGGCCTCCCGAATAAATGCCAGAACGAGCCCCAGAAAAACGCCTGCAAACAATGCCAACAGCACAATCATCGTCCTTTTGGGCTTGGACTTCCTCTCAGGGGGAACTGCCTTGTCCAGCACCTGAATATTGGCACCATCTTTGGCCTCATCCAGCTTGGCGATCTCATACTGCCGACTCAGAAGCTCGTAGAGCATTTCCTGATATTTCAGCTCCCGCGTTTTACGCACATACTCAATCCCCGCTTCCGGCATTCCCTGGCGTGAGAACAGCGCATCATCACTCCCATTGCGCTCCATCTGGCGCAGCTGCGACTGAAGCGCCTCCAACTCACCGCGCAATCGCTGCACCGCTGGATTCTGTTCTGTCGCGTAGTTCTTCATTGCCACCAACTCAACCTGGCGCGCCGCAATCTGGGCTCTCAGATTTGCCGTCGCATCAATGGCGACTTTGCCCTGAGCTTCGAGCTGCAACAGCCCCGTTTTTTGCTGCAACTGCTTGAGCGAAATTTCGGCATCGCTCAAGTTCTTGCGTGTGTCACGCAGCTGGGTCTCGAAAAACAATCGGCGTTGCGCTGCCTCGGTGACCGCCAGGGTCTTGCTTACACGACGCAGCTCGTCGACATAAGCGTTTGCAATCGACGCGGCAACATCCGGTGAAGGATCTGTCACCGCGATATTGATAAGACCATCCTTTCCGGAATCAATGAGCGTCACTTTCTCCAGCGCCCTAAGTGTGTCGTCTCGGGATCTAGTCTCGTACCGCTCTTGCAGCTTAAAGCGCTGAATCAGGCTCACCCCTACATCACGGCTTTTCAGCATCGCAATATACAGATCGTTCGGATTTTTCAATCCAAGACTCCCTCCAGCCACAGCCGCCAGTCCCCCAAGCTGCGATAGCGCACCAGAGGATTGCTGTTGCGGCGGCAGCACGGAAGTCCTGGCCTCATACAGCGGCGTACTGACAAAAGCGTAAATGATCGCAACGAGGACAAACAGGCAGGGCACCATCCACAAGATTCTCTTGTGACGGGCCAGGACAAGGACAATGTCGAGAATATGAATTTCGTCTTCGTCAGTGTCGCGGAGTGGTTCAGACGTCGTATGTGTTGTCAATTTGTATATCTCAGCTGATCTGCGGTTGCAACGAGCGTTCAGTTGCTAAGTGTCTTGATTGCTGCAGCACTTAAGCCGAAGTTAGCCAGAATCTGGCTCCAGTCCATCAAATTCTTCATGAATGTCGTACGATCAACCTTGTCGGGGACGATGATTGCATCGCCAGGCAAGGCATCGACACTCGCCAAACCACGCGAGAACCAGCTATCGCGCTGTTTGGCGCTCATCACCGCACCATTGGCGCGAATCACGAAGGTACTCTTTGCATCACCCAATTCGGTCGGTCCGCCAGACATGCCAAGATAGTCGCCAATAGAGGAACCCTGCTCATAGACAAAGGCGCTGTTTCGATTAAAGACAGCCCCAATGACTTGCACTGTCGTGGGCTTCGTAGGCACGAAGAGGTGATCGCCATCTTCAAGTGCGAACGGAGGGAGGTCGCTCAGCTTGCTGGCGCTGAAGTCCATCCCCAAAACCAGGCGGCCGCTAGCGCTATTACGCAGCTTTTGCGCGCGCGCTCTCTGTTCAGCAACAGCCAATTGCGCGCCCTGAATGTCAGAGCTGGAAATTGCATTCTGCCCACGTGTCGAGGCATTGCTTTGTGCCGACTCTTCCAGATAATCGGCCAGGCGATTGAGCTCTTGCTGCTGACGCGCCCGGATCGACTCACGCGAGAACTCAGCACCGAAAAGAAAGGCGCGGCGCGTCAGACCGCCGATGCGTGCCACCAGTTGCGGCAGAGTCTCACCTTCTTCCACCTGGTAGATGCCGGGCGCGGCCACTTCACCATCAACGCGGACATAACGCGCCTGCTTCTGCGAGGGCACGCGAATATCCTGCTTGCTGAAGACATGAACGACGTCACCCTTTTGCAGGACGAGGTTCGCCTCCGGCTTGCGCTCCAACACGGCCTGGCCGAGATTGAAAGGGATCAGGCTGGTGGTGAAATCGACCGGGTTCAAACGCTCGATGACCGCATAGTCCCAATTGACTTCCAGATTGGTGGTCGCCACTGCAGCCGATGATCCCACCTGGGTCGTGTCACCCACTGCCGGCACGCCACGCGTCCAGAACTCGCCGCGGACGAGCATGTCCTTGGACTGGATCAGATCGGTCACACGCATGCCGTTCGACCAGGGCAGGCGGATGTTCTGCGCAACACTGCCACGCAGGGTGACCCCCTCTTCGACACGCTGGGTAAGTGAATAGATCTCGATGACATCACCGTCACGCACCGGGAACTTGGCCACTTCACCCAGCGTCACGGACGCGAGGGTGCGCGACTTGTTGGCTTCAACGCGCTCGACAGACACACGCCCATCTCGTGCATAGACGTTCAGGCCGCCAGCCCAGTCGACCAGGCTCTGGATCGACTCGCCCTTCTTGAGCTCGAACACGGCAGGCGCCTTGACCGCACCGTACAGCGCAACTTGAGCGCCCACCGGTGCGACATAGATCACATCACCGTTTTGCAGCAGAACGTCCTTGCTTTTGTCGCCTTTGAGGATGAAATCATAAAGATCAAAACTACTGACCAGGGCACCACCACGACGCAGCTCCACTGTGCGCATCGAACCATTGGTGGCAGGCCCGCCAGCAGCGTAGAGCGCATTCACGACCGTCGACAGCGAGGACAGACTGTAGGAGCCCGGCGAGCGCACAAAACCGACCATGAACACCTGCACGGCACGCAGCTGCCCCATCGTCACCGCGAGGTCGAAGTTGCGGAACACCTTGCCGATTTCATTGTTGAGATGCGTCTTCAGAGACCCGAAGGGGACGCCGACGACAGCGATATTCCCAACTTTGGGCACATAGACTGTGCCAGCACGATCAACCGTAAGGCTCAGGTCGGCATCGATTTGCCCCCACAAACGCAGAGAAAAGCTATCCCCCACGCCCAAAGCGTAGTCATTCGGCACAACCCCTGACTCTAGCGGATGAAAAGACGAGCTTGCCTGGAAGAAGTTCGCACCAAACACCGGCAATTGAACCGAATGCGCCGCGCACAAATAGGCACGGAATGCGCCGCTGCACGGCGGCTCCGCTGGAGTTGGTGCGGCCGTGACGGCCGGTGCGCCAGAACCGATGGCCAGCGTGCGAGGCTGACTGATTGTCATCCCGTCCGCCGCAGAGGCGACTCCGCCCAAAAAAACCGCGGCAATCAAAACAAGCTGCTTCCAGACTTTCCGTAGTTTCATCGCTCGGTGCCAACCCTTAAAAAAATCAGATTCAAACAAAACTCTTACTCCAGACGCCTGCGTCGCTGCAACACTGACGGAACAACACGCATGCGGCTTAACTGGTATTCATTCAGTACGGGCTATTACTCGAACTTGTCACAGTCCGCCCAGAGCTTTCCCGCTTCGTCTTTCGCGGCCAGCTTGGGAGAAAGCCCCTCCAAGGGCCAAGCGATCGCGACATCCGGATCGTTCCAGTACAGGCTACGCTCAAACTCCGGCGCGTAATAATTTGTCGCCTTATAAAGAAAATCAGCCGACTCCGACAACACCACAAAACCATGCGCGAATCCCGGTGGAATCCAGAATTGGCGGTGATTCTCGCCGCTCAGCTCAACACCAGCCCATTGACCGAAAGTCGGCGAACTGCGACGCAGATCGACCGCCACATCAAACACCCGCCCGCTCGTTACGCGTACCAGCTTGCCCTGAGGCTGACGCATCTGATAGTGCAAGCCGCGCAAAACACCTTGGCCAGAGCGTGAGTGATTATCCTGCACAAACTCAGTATCGACGCCCGTCGCCTCTTTGAAGGTGCGTGCGTTGAAGCTTTCCAAAAAAAAACCGCGAGAGTCACCAAAAACTTTGGGCTCAAGAATCAGCAGATCAGGGATTGATGTGGAGATAACGTTCATTGAATTAACCGATAGGTGCTGAACAATATACGGCCTACATGACAAGGCTACGAAACGGCTTCAGAACACTTTTTCATTGATGATGTTGATCAGGTACTGACCATAGCCACTTTTACCTAGCGGCTTGGCGAGCGATTCAAGTTGTGCATCGTCGATCCAGCCATTGCGCCAGCAGATTTCTTCCGGGCAACTGATCTTCAGGCCTTGACGCTTTTCCAGGGTCTGGATGAATTGGCCGGCCTCCAGCAGGCTGTCATGCGTGCCGGTATCCAGCCAGGCGTCGCCACGACCGAGCAACTGCACATCCAGCTCGCCGCGTTCAAGATAGATTCGATTGAGGTCGGTGATTTCATATTCGCCGCGCGCCGAGGGCTTCAGATGGCGTGCAAACTCGACGACCTGTTGGTCGTAGAAATACAAACCCGTCACCGCATAACGACTGCGCGGAGCCTTGGGCTTCTCTTCCAGGCTGATCGCCTGACCTTGCGCATCAAATTCGACGACGCCGTAGCGCTCGGGGTCATTCACCGGATAAGCAAATACGCTGGCGCCGGCGCTACGCGCATCGGCATGCCTGAGACGCGCAGCAAGATCGTGCCCATAGAAAACATTGTCGCCCAGCACCAGAGCCGAAGGCCCCTCGCCAACAAAATCGGCCCCAATGACAAAAGCCTGCGCGAGGCCATCCGGACTCGCTTGAACCGCGTATTCAAGTTTGATGCCCCAGGCCGAACCATCGCCCAGCAGTTGCTGGAAGCGCGGCGTGTCTTGCGGCGTCGAGATGATCAAGACCTCGCGAATCCCGGCCAGCAGCAAAGTGCTCAACGGGTAGTAGATCATCGGCTTGTCGTAGATCGGGATCAGCTGCTTGCTGATGGCCAGGGTAGCCGGATGCAGGCGCGTACCCGAGCCGCCAGCGAGGATGATGCCTTTACGGTGAGTATTCTGATGAGTCATGACTGGATGGTCCTTAAAGGATTTCCTTGATCATGCGCGCAACGCCGCGCTGCCAGTGGGGCAGCTTCAAACCAAAGGCGTTTTGCAGCTTGAGAGTGGAAAGACGGGAGTTGAGCGGGCGCCGCGCGGGCGTCGGGTAATCCGAGCTCGGGATCGGACTTAGCTGCTGAAGTTTGAGGGAGACGCCCTGCTTGCGTGCCTCGCTGAAGACAAACTCGGCGTAAGAAAACCAGCTGGTCTCGCCCGCGCTGACGCAGTGATAGAGGCCGCCGGGAAAGTCCTCGATAGTTCCTTGCCCCAGGCGATCAGCATAATTCTTGACGATATGTGCGGTGACATCCGCCAGCAGATCGGCACCGGTCGGTGCGCCAATCTGGTCGTCAATGACCTTGAGCGCCTCACGCTCGGCCGCGAGCTTGAGCATGGTCTTGGCAAAGTTGCCGCCGCGCGCGGCATACACCCAGCTGGTGCGCAGAATCAGGTGACGAGCGCCGGAGGCCGCAACAAGCTGTTCGCCTTCAAGCTTGGTCTGGCCATACACGCTCAGCGGCGCGGTCGGCGAGCTTTCATCACGCGCCTCGCTACCGCTGCCGTCGAAAACATAGTCGGTCGAGTAATGCACGAAGAGCGCGCCAATCTCTTTGGCGACCCGTGCGACCGCACCAGGCGTGGTGGCATTGAGGAGACGCGCCAGCTCTACCTCGGTCTCCGCCTTGTCGACCGCCGTATGCGCAGCGGCATTGACGATGACATCCGGCTGGATCTGGCGAACGGTTTCAGCAACGGCCTCAGGCCGGCTGAAATCGGCGCAGTAATCCGTGCTGTCGTAATCGAACGCAAGCACCTCGCCCAGCGGGCTCAGTGCGCGTTGCAGCTCCCAGCCGACCTGGCCGCCGCAACCGAGAATCAGGAGTTTCATTGCACCGCCTCGCGTGCGCCGTAATTCTTGTCCAGCCATTCACGGTAAGCGCCGCTTTGCACGTCACGCACCCATTCCTGATTGGCCAAGTACCACTGCACGGTCTTGCGGATGCCGGTCTCGAAGGTCTCTGCCGGACGCCAGTCCAAGTCGCGCTCGATCTTGCGTGCGTCGATCGCATAACGGCGATCATGACCGGGACGGTCGGTCACATAGGTGATCTGCTCACGATACGACTTGCCCGAAGCACTGGGCGAGAGCTCGTCGAGCAAATCACAAAGAGTGTGCACGATCTGCAGATTGGGCATCTCGTTCCAGCCGCCGACGTTGTACACCTCGCCCAGCTGGCCCTTGGCCAGAATGGCACGGATGGCGCTGCAATGATCGCTGACATACAACCAGTCGCGAATCTGCTGCCCGTCGCCATAAATCGGCAAAGGTTTGCCGGCCAGCGCATTGGCAATGATCAGCGGAATCAGCTTCTCGGGAAAATGATAGGGACCGTAGTTGTTGGAGCAATTGCTGGTCGTGACCGGCAAGCCATAGGTGTGATGCCAGGCGCGCACCAGATGATCCGAGGCAGCCTTGCTCGCCGAATAAGGGCTGTTCGGTTCATAGGGGTTACTTTCCGTGAAGGGCGGATCGCTCGGTTTCAGTGAGCCATAGACTTCATCGGTACTGACGTGATGAAAACGGAAGCCTGCCTTGTCCGCGCCTTCGAGCGCGCCCCAATACGCACGTGCGGCCTCAAGCAAGCTAAAAGTGCCGTCGATATTGGTGCGCAGGAAAGCCGCCGGACCGTGGATGCTGCGATCAACGTGACTCTCGGCCGCGAAATGCACGATCGCACGCGGACGATGTTCAGCGAGAAGCTTGTCGAGCAAGGCGCGATCCAGAATATCGCCCTGCACGAAGATGTGCCGCGGATCGCCTTGCAAGGATGCGAGATTGCGCAGATTGCCCGCGTAAGTCAGCACATCCAGATTCACGACCGGTTCATCGTTCGATTTGAACCAGTCCAGCACAAAATTACTGCCGATAAAACCAGCACCACCCGTTACCAGAATCGTCATGACCTAATTCGCTCGTTTATAGACATCACATTTCAAACCCAAAATCGGCTTGAGCATTGCCGCCGCGCCTGCTGAACATCCGGCGCCCGAATACAAAGGTTTGCAGGCATGTAGCATGCCACCAACGCAAACCGTGGAGTGTATCAGTTATGCCAAGCCCCTACCGAATGTACCTCGGGGCATCAGCACTCAGCCGAAATGGCACACGTAGTGGTAAGGCTCGACCACTTCGATATCGAAACTGGAATTCGCGGGCACATTGAAGGACTGACCTTCGCCATAGCTGACCCATTCGCTCTCGCCCTTGAGACGCACGCGGCAGCTGCCCGCAACGGTTTCCATGATTTCCGGCGCGCCGGTATTGAAGGTCAGCGTGGCAGGCAGAATCACGCCGACAGACTTCTTGGTGCCGTCGGCCAGCACGATGGAGTGACTGACACATTTGCCGTCGAAATAGACGTTGGCTTTCTTGACGACGGAAACATTGTCGAACTGGCTCATGCTGGAAAACTCCGAAAAAAGACGAAAGATCGTCGATTATAACGGAGCCTTGCGCAACGCAGCCGCGAAGCCTCTTCAGAGGCCCAGCAGCTTGATGATCAGCTCTTTGGCCATGAAGCCGAACATGCCCAGCCCCATCACCAGGAACAGCCAGATCGTGCCGTAACGCCCCGCCCGCGAGACGCGCGCAACATTCCAGATGATGAAGAACATGTAGGCGATCAGCCCACTGAGCAGGAACTTGAGGGACAGATCCTCGAACTCAGCCACACTCAGACCAAAGATCATGCACAACTCCGATCAAGACAGGCAGGCAGCGAACGCCAGACAAGGAAGCGCCACGCTAACACGAATCCCGCCCTGCAGCCGACAAAACAAACCCCGCCGCAGCGGGGTTGTTGAATGCATCAGGCTCGCACGAGCTTAATCAGGCTTCACCTGACCGAGCAGCAGGTATTCCAGCAGCGCTTTTTGCGCGTGCAAGCGGTTTTCCGCTTCGTCCCACACCACGCTCTGCGGGCCATCGATGACCTCGGCACTGACTTCCTCGCCACGATGCGCCGGCAGGCAGTGCATGAACACCGCGTCCGGATTGGCGACGCGCATCATGTCCGCATCGACCTGGAAGTCCGCGAAGTCGCGCATGCGCTCCTCGTTCTCGGCTTCGAAGCCCATCGAGGTCCACACGTCCGTGGTGATGATGTCGGCGCCACGCGCCGCCTCCATCGGATCGGCAAACTCTTCGAAGTGGTCGGTACCGTAAATGCCGGCGCGCTCGGGTTCCACCTCGTAGCCCGGCGGCGTCGAAACGTGCACATTGAAATCCAGCACTTCAGCAGCCTGCAGCCAGGTATTGCAGACATTGTTCGAGTCACCGATCCAGGCCACGGTCTTGCCCTGGATGGAGCCATGACGCTCGATATAGGTGTAGATGTCCGCCATGATCTGGCAGGGGTGGTATTCGTTGGTCAGGCCATTGATGACCGGCACACGCGAATTGGCGGCAAAGCGCTCGACAATATCCTGCTCGAAAGTGCGGATCATCACCACGTCGGACATGCGCGAGATCACCTGCGCCGCGTCCTCGACCGGCTCACCGCGACCGAGCTGCGAGTCGCGCGTGTTCAGATAGATCGCCGAGCCCCCCAGCTGGAACATACCCGCCTCGAAAGACAGACGCGTGCGCGTGCTGGCCTTCTCGAAGATCATCACCAGGGTGCGATCAAACAAGGGGTGATAGGGCTCGTAACGCTTGAACTTTTCCTTGATCCAGCGCGTACGACCAAACAGATAGTCGTATTCCTCGCGGCTGAAATCCTTGAACTGCAGATAGTGCTTAAGTGGTTTGCTCATGTGTGCTACCCGTGCCGCGCCGTGGGGCGCCTTGCGGGGCCTCGCCTCATTTTTGTGCTTGCCCCCCGGCAAGACACCGTGACAAGCCAAGCAGATATGCAGGCCGCCAAAACGCTTGATTTTACTGGAATGCCACGCCAGCCGCCAGTCTCGGCGCAGCACGCAGACGCGCCGCACATTTCTGCTAAACTTTGTGCGTTGCAAGGCCGTTCTAGATGACTCAAACGACCCTTCAATATTTTCGGGCTGGGCAAGCACAGAGCTTGCTTAGAAAAGCATATGCATACTCAGCTCAGCTCTTCGATCACTGCCTCACCTGCCCCGCTGCCGCCCATGTCTGTTCTCATCGCGAGCTTTACCATCATTGGCAAAACCCACGACGGAAAACAGTTCCGACCCAGCGACTGGGCTGATCGCCTGTGCGGCATCATGTCGGTCTTCGGCACCGACCGGAAGATGAAATTCTCGCCTTACGTGCGCCCAGGCAGCCTGCCCACCGGCGAAAAGTGCGTGATGGTGGATGTCCGGCTTTACAAGCTGGAGCCGCTGGCCTACAACTTCCTGGTCAATTTCGCCAAGGACAATCATCTGCGCCTGGACTACGCTGACGACAGCCTCAGCTGAGCGCGAACACGCCCCGCATGCAGCGCGTCCGGGGCAACAGAAAAGCCCAAGACGAAACAACAGGCAAAGCAAAAAGGCGACGTTAAAACGTCGCCTTTTTTATGCATGCGCCAGACTGTCTGTGCTCGATATTTACAGCAAGCTCGCACCCATGCGCGAGCCAGCCCGCAGCAGACAGGCACAGACTCGGCGCATCAAGGCGCCCAGCCTGCACCGCAATCAACAATACGCTTAAGCAGCCGGAGCTGCCGAACCGATCGCCTTGACGGCGGCGGACAGGCGGCTCTTGTGACGTGCAGCAGCGTTCTTGTGGATGATGTTCTTGTCGGCGATGCTGTCGATCACGCTGACAGACTTCTGGAACACTTGCAGGGCTTGTTCCTTGTCGCCAGCTTCAACCGCTTTACGCACGGCCTTGATGGCGGTACGCAGACGGGAGCGCAGACTGGTGTTGTGTGCACGGGCGGCATCGTTCTGACGTGCGCGCTTGCGGGCTTGGACCGTATTGGCCATGGCTTAAATTCCGGTTCGGATTAACGAGAGCCGGTGATATTAATGCAGGCTCCTGTCCATTGCAAGCCCCTGAGCACAACAAGGCAGGCTATCATCGCGCCGACCGCCTTTCCATGAGCCTTTCCACGTAACGTGAATCTCCTCAAAGCTCTCGCCACAATCAGCAGCTTCACCTTCATTTCGCGCGTTCTGGGTCTGGTGCGCGAGATGCTCATCGCCAATCTGTTTGGCGCCGGCATGACCACTGACGCCTTCAACGTCGCCTTCCGCCTGCCCAATCTGCTGCGCCGGCTGTTCGCCGAGGGCGCTTTCTCACAGGCTTTCGTGCCGATCCTCTCCGAATACCGCAACACGCGCAGCGAGGAAGAGACGCGCACCTTGATCAACCGCGTCAGCAGCCTTCTGGGCGTCATCGTCATGGCTGTGACGGTGCTGGGCGTGATCGCGGCGCCGCTGCTGATCCTCGCCTCGGCCGGCGGTTTCCAGGACGAGCCGGACAAATTCGCGCTGACCGTGGAGCTGACGCGCATCACCTTCCCCTACATCTTCTTCCAGGCGATGGTCGCGGTGTCGGCCGGCATCCTCAATACCTGGAACCGCTTTTCGATTCCGGCACTCACACCGACGCTGCTGAATGTCAGCTCGATCGCCATGATGCTGCTGGCAGCGCCCTACTTCGCCCGTCCGATCGATGCCCTGGCCTGGGGCGCTTTCATCGGCGGCGTGCTGCAACTGGCGATCCAGATTCCGGCCCTGATGCGCATCGGCCTGCTGCCGCGCTTTGATCTGCAGTGGCGTGATCCGGGCGTGCGCCGCGTGCTGACATTGATGCTGCCCGCCACCATCGGCGTTTCGGTGGCGCAGATCAGCTTGTTGATGAACACCGTCTTCGCCTCCTGGCTGCCGACCGGCAGCATCTCCTGGCTCAACTATGCCGACCGGCTGATGGAGTTCCCATCCGGCATCCTCGGCGTGGCCCTCGGCACCATCCTGCTGCCCAGCCTGTCGCGGCTCAATGCAGCGGGCAACAAGGCGGAGTTTTCGGCAATGCTTGACTGGGGTCTGCGTCTGGCGCTGATGCTGACCCTGCCGGCCGCCCTGGCCCTGGCCTTGCTGGCCGTGCCGCTGATCTCGACGCTGTTCCAGCACGGCGCGTTCTCGCCCGAAGACGTGATGCAGACACGGAGCGCGCTGATTGCCTGGAGTGTCGGCCTGACCGGTCTCATCGTTGTCAAGATTCTCGCGCCGGCTTTCTACTCGCGGCAGGACGTCCGCACGCCGCTGCGTTTCGCGATCATCTCGCTGATTGCGACGCAGCTGCTCAATCTGCTGCTCATCGGTGTGCTCCAGCATGCCGCGCTGGCGCTGTCGATCGGCCTGGCCGCGACGCTCAATGCCAGCTTGCTGTACCTTGGCCTGCGCCGCCGTGAAGCCTTCACCCCCAAAGCGGGCTGGCTGCCCTTCCTGCTCAAGCTGGCGGTCGCACTCGCCTTCATGGGCGGCGTGCTGTACGCCACCATGGGGCAGGCCAGCACCTGGATGCAGCTCCACACCTGGCAGCGTGTCCTGTGGCTTAGCGGGCTGGTCGTAGCAGGTGCCGGCGCGTACTTTCTGGCGCTGTTCGCCATGGGCTTCCGCCTCGCCGACTTCAAACGCCGCGCTCACTAGGGCGTGTTCACATTCACCCGGCGGATTGCGTTGAAGTGCAGGGCTTACCAGACAAGGCGCGCGACACAGTGCAGGGCGGCCCCCTGCACAAGGAGCGCAACGCAGTATGGCGAGCCCTGCACTTCAACCCTCCGGGCGGGTACTGAATTGGCCACAGCACAGCGTTGCAGCTTCTCGTCAGGGGGGCCACCCTGACAGCGTCGCTGCGCCTTGTTCTGCGCCCAATTCAGTACCCGCGCAACCGTCGCGTGAATGTGAACACGCCCTAGGACAAAAAAAACGGCCGCAGCCTCCGGAGAGACTGCGGCCGTCATGCGCGCATGCTGAAGATCAGCCTTCCAGCGCGGCAAAGGCCTTGGCGGTGATCTCGTCGACCGAACCGGTGCCCTGGATGCGTGCGTAACGCGGCGCCACGGCGTCGCCCGTCGCAGCCCAGTCCGAGTAGTACTTCACTAGCGGCTTGGTTTGCGCGTGATAGACATCCAGACGCTTCTTGACGACTTCTTCCTTGTCGTCATCGCGCTGTACCAGCGCTTCGCCGGTGACATCGTCCACGCCGTCCTGCTTGGGCGGGTTGAACTTGATGTGATAGGTGCGACCCGACGCGAGGTGGGCACGGCGGCCGCTCATGCGCTCGATGATTTCCGCATCCGGCACATCGATTTCCAGCACGACGTCCAGCGCGACACCGGAATCCTTGAGCGCATCGGCCTGCGGCAAGGTGCGCGGGAAGCCGTCAAACATATAACCCTTGGCGCAATCAGGCTGGGCCAGACGCTCCTTGACCAGGTTGATGATCAATTCGTCGGAGACCAGCTGGCCAGCGTCCATCACGGCCTTGGCGGCGATGCCCAACGGCGTGCCGGCCTTGACCGCAGCGCGCAGCATGTCGCCGGTCGAGATTTGCGGGATGCCGTACTTTTCGGCAATGAACTTGGCTTGCGTACCCTTGCCCGCCCCCGGCGGTCCCAACAGGATCAGACGCATTGATATTTCTCCACTGAATTTATGTGAGCGCCGTCAGGTCGCGGCTTGCTCGAAAATGGCGCGTACGCGCGCCAGGTCTTCCGGCGTATCGACGCCGCCGGCGGGTGCTGCATCGAGAACTTCGACGCGGATTTTGTAGCCATGCCACAGCGCCCGCAATTGTTCGAGCATTTCGATCTGCTCGAAGGGCGAAGGTGCAAGCTTGGCGTAGGCGCGCAGAAAGCGTGCACGATAGGCATACAGGCCGACGTGACGCAATGGCTGAAGACCCGCAGGCAAAGGGCCTGTGACGAGCTCCGGCGCGGCCAGCATGGCGTCGCGCGGCCAGGGAATCGGCGCGCGGGAGAAGTACAGTGCGTGGCCGGCGGTGTCGGCCACCAGCTTGACCACGGCGGGATTGAAAAAGTCTTCACGCGTGCTGATCGCGTGTGCGGCCGTGGCGATCGCCGCGGCGGGATCCTGGGCCAGCGCCTGCGCGGCGCGGCTGACGATGGCCGGCTCGATCAGCGGTTCGTCGCCCTGCACATTGACGATGATGGTCTCATCGGACCAGCCTAGGGCGTCCACGACTTCGGCCAGGCGATCGGTGCCACTGGGGTGATCAGCACGCGTCATCAGCACCTTGCCGCCGGATTTTTCAACCGCCTCAGCCACGCCGGCATGATCGGTCGCGATCCACACTTCTTCGGCGCCAGCCGCCAGAGCCTGATCCATGACACGCAGGACCATGGGTCGGCCGGCGATGTCGGCCAGTGGCTTGCCCGGCAGGCGACTGGAGGCGTAGCGCGCCGGGATGACGACTTTGAAAGCACTCACGAAGCGTCGGCCTGTGCTTCGTCTGCCGACAGTTCGCGCGCCTCGTCGGCGAGCATCACCGGAATGCCGTCGCGGATCGCGTAGGCCAGGCGGCAAGGTTTGCAGACCAGCTCGGCCGCGCTCCTGCGGTAATCCAGCGGGCCCTTGCAGACAGGGCAGACGAGGATTTCAAGCAGTTTCGGGTCCATTCAGATGCTCCAGGATGTAGTCCAGCGCCACGGCGTCGATGTTCGCATCGACGGGCAAGACCCATGTCTCGGTTGGCGCAAGTCCGCGGCATTTTATCGCATCCTTCTCGGTCATCAGCAGCGCATCTGCACCATTGAGGGCCAGATCTGCGGCGTGATAGCGATAATGATCAGGAAATGCGCGCGAATCCTGCACATCCAGGCCCAGCGCCTGCAGCGTATCGAAGAAACGCTGCGGCCGACCGATGCCAGCGACGGCCTTGAGCATCAAACCCTTGAAGGAATCTGCACTGCGCCGCTGACCAGGATCATCGAGACGGTAAAAATCAGCGGGCTGCAGTTGCATGGCCGCTGTCGGAACCGCCCCGAGGCGGGCACGCAGGGCCGCACTGCACGGACCGTGGAGAATCACCAGCTGAGCCTCACGCGCGCGCCGCAAGGGTTCGCGCAAGGGGCCGGCCGGCAGATGCCAGCCATTGCCCAGCACTTGCTCGTCGATGACCACGATTTCCACATCGCGCGCCAGCGGGTAGTGCTGCAAACCATCGTCGCTGACCAGGATGTCGATCTGCGGCCGAACAGCGAGCAGCGCACGGGCGACGGCCGGGCGATCACGCCCGACCCACACCGGCACCGCACTGCGCCGCGCCAGCAGCACCGGCTCATCGCCCACTTGCTCGCCGGTGCTGAGCGCCGTCACCGGCGTCGGGATCTGCGCCTTGCCACCGTAACCGCGTGAAATGATCGCCGGATTCCAACCCTGCTGGCGCAAAGCATCCACCAGCCACAGCACCACCGGCGTCTTGCCGCTACCACCGGCAGCGATATTGCCGACCACGATCACCGGCACGCCCAGCGGCGCGGCGCGGCGCCAGCCTGAACGCCACACTGCGCGGCGCAGACCGGCGAGCAGCTGGAACAGCCAGGATAGCGGTAGGTAGGGCCAGCTCGCGGGGCCGCGCGTGGTCCACCAGGAAGGTGCTGCAGGCATCTGGAACGGCCTTGAAAAAGGGCGTGAGTGAAACTTAGTGCGTGGCCTGGGTGGCAAAGGTCACATTGGCCAGACCAGCGCGCTGCGCCGCCTGCATGACATCAATGACACGCTGGTGTGTGGCCTGCGCATCGGCATTGATCACCAGCACCGGCGGCTTGCTGTTGCCGCTCGGCACCAGGCGCTGCAGGGCGGCGGTGATCGATTCGATATCCTTGCCGCTGACCGGGCTGCGGTTGATGATCACCTCGCCCCGTGCGGTAACTGCGACTTCGATTTCCTGCGATTTCTGCTCGGCGGCGGGCGAATCGGCCGTTGGCAGATTGATTTCCAGGCCCGAGAAGCGCGAGTAGGTCGTGGTCAGCATCAGGAAGATGATGATCACCAGCAGCACGTCGATCAGCGGGATCAGGTTGATCTCCAGCTCTTCCTTGCCACGTCCGCGTCGGAAATCCATACCTCAGCTCCTACTTGCGTCGCTCGCCATGCACGGCTTCGACCATGCGCACGGCTTGCTGCTCCATGTCGACGATCAGGCTGTCGACCAGAGCTCGATAGTGGCGATGGGCGATCAGCGAGGGAATGGCGATCATCAGACCGAAGCCGGTGTTGTAGAGCGCCACCGAGATACCGTGCGCCAGTTGCTGCGGATCGGTACCGCCACCGGCCGGATTCTGCGCGCCAAACAGTTCGATCATGCCGATCACGGTGCCGAACAGCCCCATCAGCGGACTGACGGTAGCAATCGTGCCCAGGGTGGTGAGGAAGCGCTCCAGGTCATGCGCCACGGCGCGGCCGGCTTCCTCGATGGATTCCTTCATCACTTCGCGTGTCGAGCGCATGTTGCGCAGACCGGCGGCGAGCACCTGGCCCAGGGGCGAATGGGCATGCACGCGCTTGATCAGCTCGTCACTGACGCCGTTCTGGCGCAGCTCGGCGACCAGCTTTTCGAGGAAGCCCGGCGGCACGATCTGGTTGCGGCGCAGCGAGATGGCGCGCTCGATGATGAGCGCCAGCGAGATGATGGAGGCCAGCAGCAAAAAATAGATGGGCCAGCCAGCGGCGTGAAGGATGTCCAGCACGTGCACAACTCCTTTGAGCGATCAGGCCCGAGACTGTAGCCGTGGTCCCGCCGGGGAGCAAGCACGGGATGCCGGAAGGCATTTTCACCGCTCGGCGCGGGCTCGCCAAGGGATTACCCGAGTCACATGGAAACGTCATCACGACAATCCACAGAAACTGTGGACAACTTTGTGGGTAGTGCTTGGGTGAATGCGCCAAGTGGCCGTTCCAAAAGGATTTTTAATAGCCCGATCAAAAATGAAGCGGCCCAAGCAATCATTTAAAATCAATAACTTAATAATTTAAGATGATGTCAAGCGGCCAAGAACATCTATTTTTCACGCGATCCGGGATGTTTCAGCCGGGCATGGGAGATTTCGCTAGAATGTGGACATGAACTCTATTTATGGCAACGCAGCAAGCGTCGGTAGTGGCGCCGTTCGCGTGTCAGAATTTCTCCGACAAATCCGCCGCCAGCTCGAAAGCGGCTTCCCGCTTGGCTGGGTGCAGGGCGAAGTGTCCGGCTTGAGCCGGGCAGGTTCCGGCCACCTGTATTTTTCGCTCAAGGATAGCGACGCTCAGCTGCGCTGCACCATGTGGCGTAACCGCGCCCAACTGCTGCCTTTCCAGCTGCGTGAGGGCATGCAGGTCGAAGTGCGCGCCCAGCTGACCGTCTATGAAGCACGCGGCGATCTGCAGCTGTCGGTCGAACACATCCGCCCGGCTGGTCAGGGCAATCTGTTCGAAGCCTTCATGCGCCTCAAGAGCCGCCTGGAGGCCGAAGGCCTGTTCGCCAGCGAACTCAAGCGCCCGCTGCCACGCCTGCCACGCTGCATCGGCATCATCAGCTCCCCGGATGCCGCCGCCTTGCAGGACGTGCTGGCCAGCTTGCAGCGACGTGCCAGCGGTCTGCAACTGGTGCTCTACCCCACCCGCGTTCAAGGTGAAGGCGCAGCGGCGCAGATTGCCGAAGCCATCGCCAGCGCCAATGCACGGCGTGCCGAAGATGCCTGCGAAGCGCTGCTGCTGTGCCGTGGTGGTGGCAGCCTGGAAGACCTGTGGGCGTTCAACGAAGAAGTGGTGGTACGCGCCCTGCGCGCCTCGGCCTTGCCGGTGATCTGCGGCGTCGGCCACGAAACCGATACCACGCTGGCCGACTTTGCCGCCGACGCCCGCGCCGCAACGCCGACCGCAGCGGCCGAACTGATCAGCGCCGGCCTGTTCGCCTTGCGCGGCCAGCTGCCGCTGATCGAGCGACAACTTCGCGACAGCGCCCTGCGCGCCCTCGCCCGCCGCCATCAGCAACTCGATCTGCTGGAGCGGCGCCTGGTTCATCCGCGCCAGCGCATGGCCGCACTGCAAGCGCATCTCGAACAGCTGGGCCTGCGTCTGCAGCACGCCACGACGCGCGCGCTGAGCACGGCCCGGCAAAACACGCAGCAGCTGCAGGCGCGCTGGCTGCGCAGCCCGCCAAACCTGAGCGCACGCCGGCAGCAACTGGACAGCCTGCACACACGCCTGGAGCAGGCCTTGCAGCGGCAGCAGCAAGTGCGTCGCCACAGCCTGCAACAGCTAGCCACCGCGCTCGAACTGCTCAACCCCGGCGCGGTACTCGAACGCGGTTACGCCATCGTGCGCGACGCGCAGGGCCACATCGTGCGCGATGCGACCATGCTCAAGCGCGGCGACACGATCGACATCGCCCTCGCTCGTGGACAAGTCGGCGCGCAGGTCACGGACAGCCAGAGCTGAACACACGCAGACTGATATACATCGCACAAAACATGATTGTCAGCAGCGGCCGTTCCCGACTAAACTCCCAGAGCCAGTTCCCGACTAAACTACTCAAGCTTTTCCGATACCCTTCAAGGAGCTTCTAAAAATGGCGCACACCCTGCCCCCCCTGCCCTACGAAAAAGATGCCCTCGCACCGCATCTGTCCGCAGAAACCTTCGAGTACCACTACGGCAAGCATCACCAGGCCTATGTGACCAACCTCAACAACCTGATCCCGGGTACCGAGTTCGAAACGGCAGCCCTCGAAGACATCGTCAAGAAGGCGTCCGGTGGCATCTACAACAACGCCGCCCAGATCTGGAACCACACCTTCTTCTGGAGCTGCATGAAGCCCAATGGCGGCGGCGCTCCGACCGGCGCCCTGGCCGATGCAATCAATGCCAAGTGGGGCAGCTTTGATGCCTTCAAGGAAGCCTTCACCAAGAGCGCTGTTGGCAACTTCGGTTCGGGCTGGACCTGGCTGGTCAAGAAGGCTGACGGTTCGGTCGACATCGTCAACACCGGCCCCGCCGGCACCCCGCTGACCACCGCCGACAAGGCCCTGCTGACCATCGATGTGTGGGAACACGCCTACTACATCGACTACCGCAATGCCCGTCCGAAGTTCGTCGAAGTGTTCCTGACGAGCCTCGCCAACTGGGACTTCGCTGCAGAGAACTTCGCCTGATCGACGCGAATCTGCCGCAAAAAAAGCCCGGGCATGCCCGGGCTTTTTCATGTCTGCCGCCGCAAAGCGATCAGCTTATTCCTCAATGTGGCGCAGCGACAGGTCGATGGCGCGCACGTCCTTGGTCAGACCGCCGACCGAGATGCGATCCACACCGGTTTCGGCAATCTCGCGCACGCGCTCCAGATTGACCCCGCCCGAAGCTTCGAGCTGGGCGCGGCCAGCGGTGATCAGCACCGCTTCGCGCATCGTCTCGTTCGTCATATTGTCGAGCAGTACCATGGTCGCGCCGGCTGCCAGCGCTTCGTGCAGCTGCTCCAGGCTTTCCACTTCGATCTCGATGAAGGCCGTGGACGGTGCAATCTCGCGTGCCCGCGTCAGCGCCTGACGCACGCCACCGGCGGCGATGATATGGTTTTCCTTGATCAAGACGCCGTCATAGAGGCCGATACGATGATTGAGACCACCACCGACACTGACCGCGTATTTCTGCGCCAGACGCAAACCGGGCAAGGTCTTGCGCGTATCGACGATGCGTGCGCGGGTGCCGGCAATCGCCTCGACAAAGCGCGCCGTGGTGGTCGCCGTGCCGGAGAGCAATTGCAGGAAATTGAGTGCCGTGCGTTCGGCAGTGAGCAGGCTGCGTGCGCTGGCGAAGATGTCACAGAGCAACTGGCCGGGCTTGACGCGTTCGCCGTCCTTGACATGCCAGACGACTGAAGATTCCGGCTCCAGCATCTGGAACACGGTGTCGAACCAGGCCGTGCCACAGACAATGGCTTCCTGGCGAGTGATGACGCGGCCGCTGGCATTTGCACTAACAGGGATCAGCTGTGCGGTAAGATCGCCAGTGCCAATATCTTCGGCAAGGGCGCTGGCGACTTCTCTTTGAATCTCGACGCGCAATTGCTGGGTCAATTCCATGATGGTCCTGAGCGATTTTGGATGTTCGGGGTTCGATTCTACACGTCGGGAGCGGTTCGAATGAATGCCATGCCCAGTCTGCTTACCATCCTCAGCGTCAGCCTCGGCAGCTTGCTGACCATCGCCATCGTTGCCGTACTGGTGTATTGGTATGTCCAGGACATCACGCAGAAAAAGCACACCATCCTGCGCAATTACCCGCTTGTCGGGCATCTGCGCTACTTTTTCGAACGTCTGGGCGAATACTTCCGGCAGTACTTCTTCCTTGGCGATCGCGACGAAATGCCTTTTGATCGCGCCACGCGATCCTGGGTTTACCGCCTCGCCAAGAACGAGGGGGGCGTCATCGGTTTCGGCTCCACGTACCGTCTACAGGATCCGGGCGCGCTCATCTTCGTCAATGCGCCCTTTCCCGTACTCGAAGAAGATCGCCTGCCCACACCACCGCTGATCATCGGCGAGGGACACTGTGCCACACCCTTTACGGCGCGCTCCATCATCAATGTCAGCGGCATGAGCTTTGGCGCCATCTCGGCGCCGGCAATCCGCTCACTTTCGCGCGGCGCAGCTGCCGCCGGATGCTGGATGGATACCGGTGAAGGCGGTCTGTCGCCGCACCACCTCGAAGGCGGCTGCGATGTGATCATGCAGATCGGCACGGCCAAGTACGGCGTGCGCGACGCCAATGGCCATCTCTCGCTCGACAAGCTGCGCGAGCTGGCCGCACACGAGAACGTGCGCGCCTTCGAGATCAAGCTGGCGCAAGGCGCCAAACCCGGCAAGGGCGGCGTGTTGCCGGGCGGCAAGGTCACCGAGGAGATCGCGCGCATCCGCGGCATTCCGGTCGGGGTCGATTCGATCAGCCCCAACCGCCATCTGGACATTGCCAATATCGAAGAGCTGCTCGACTTCATCGCACGGGTGCGCGATGTCACCGGCAAACCCGTTGGCATCAAGACTGCGGTCGGCGGCCGCATGTTCATGAATGATCTGTGCGAAGCCACGCTGCGGCGCGGCCTCGATGCGGCGCCCGACTTCATGGTCATCGACGGTGGCGAAGGCGGTTCAGGCGCGGCACCGCAAGCGCTGGCCGACCACGTCGCGCTGTCGATCAATGAATCCCTGCCGCGCGTGGTCGATGCCCTGCTCGCGGCGGGCATGCGTGATCGCGTCAAGGTGGTGGCGTCGGGCAAGCTGATCACCTCGGCACGTGTCGCCTGGGCGCTGGCCTGCGGTGCGGACTTCGTCAATACCGCGCGCGGCTTCATGTTCGCGCTCGGCTGCATCCAGGCGCTGCGCTGCCATACCAACACCTGCCCGACCGGCATCGCCACCCACAACGTCCGCCTGCAGCGCGGTCTGGTGATCGAGGACAAGGCCGAGCGCGTCGCCAACTACGCCAGCAGCATCAACAAGGAGGTGGACACCATCGCCCACTCCTGTGGCCTGCGCCACGCCCGCGAATTCAGCCGCGAGCATGTGCGCATCGTGCAGATGGCGGGTCAGTCCGAAGCGCTGTCTACGCTCTATCCTTATCCGGCCTGAGCGCGGCGGCGCTCGGCCAGCGCCACCACCACGCCGCCAGCGGTGATGACCAGCATGCCCAGCACGCTCAAGGCATCCGGCACCTGCTCAAAGGCCAGCCAGCCGAGCAAGGCCGCCCACAGCAGCTGGGCATAGCTGATCGGCGCCAGCACCGAAGCTGGCGCGTCGCGAAACGCGAGCGTGAAGCACAGATGACCGAAGAAGCCGAAGCTGCCCAGGCACAGGTAGAGCAGGATCTCCAGCAGCGAGGGCATCTCGCTGAACCAGAACCAGGGTAGCAGCACGCCGAACACCACCGAGCCCAGCAGCGCCGAGTAGTACAGCATGGACACCGCGTTCTCGCTGTAGCTGAGCACGCGGGTGAACAGCTGGTAGGCCGTCATGCACAGGGCGACCAGCAGGGCGCAGGCCACGCCCAGCGGGTCCAGATCGCCCCCGGGGCGGATGATCAGCAGCACGCCGGCAAAACCGCCCAACACGGCGAACCAGCGCAGACGGCCGATGCGCTCATGCAGGATCGGCCTGGCCAGCAAGACCACCAGCAGCGGTGCCAGATAAACGATCGAAGTCGCCTCGGCCAGCGGCAGGCGGCGCAGCGCCAGCATCATGAACACCGTGATACCGATCAGACAGGCGCCGCGCAGCAGCACCCAGTGCGGGCGCTGCGCATGCACGAGCTGGCGCCCCATGCTCGGCATGAAGATCGCCGTCATCCACAGCAGATGTACGAAGTAGCGTGTCCAGGCCACCAGCGGCACCGAATGGCGCAACGCGAGGTATTTGGACGCAGCGTCCATCCCGGCAAAGAAAAACAAGGCCAGCGCGTAGACCAACATGCCACGCAAGGGAGAACGCAGCCCGCTGGGGCGGGCCAGATGAAGGAGACGCAAGGGACTGCCCAAGGAACATCGAACCGCCATCATGCCGCAGGCCGCACGGGTGCGCCAGCGGCTGGTGCACAGCAGCGGCCGAAAGTTCAGGGCTTGGCTGCGGGGCTCAGGCTGAGGTCCTCCGGCATGCCGAGCGCGCCCGAGGTATCGCGCACGCTGGCCGGTTCAGGATCGCCCGCCGTTTCGGGCAGCTGGGATTCGATCAGGATGGTCACCCGCCGGTTACGCGCGCGGCCATCCGGCGTCGCGTTGTCGGCAATCGGGCGCTGATCGCCATAACCGGCGGCGGTCAGGCGTCGCGGGTCGACGCCGCTGGCGACGAACAAGCGCACCACCGAGGAAGCGCGCACCGCTGAGAGCTCCCAGTTGGACGGAAAATTGGGATTGCTGATCGGCAAAGTGTCGGTGTGCCCTTCCACGGTAATTGGGAATTCCCCCGCCGCCACCACCGTCGCCACCGCCTGCAAGGCGCGCAGTGCGGGCGCGCCGAGTGCCGCATCACCGGGCTGGAACAGCACGCTGGCGTTGATCTCGACCGAGATGCCATGCGCCCCCTCGGTGACATGCACCTGACCGCCCTTGACCAGCGGATCGAGCACGCGCTTGATGTCCTCCGCCATATTGCGCATCTTGGCGCGCTGTTTGGCGCGCTGGGCCTCCACTTCCGGATCGACCTTGGGCGGCCGCGCAACGCTGGCCACAATCGGCGGACCGCTCGGAATCGGCTGCGAAATCAGTACATTACCCTGCACATTGACATCACTGCGGAAAGCCTGGACGAGGGAGTCGGACAAAACCCGGTACTTGCCTTCGTTCACCGAACTGACGGCATACATGACCACGAAAAAGGCGAATAGCAAGGTAATGAAATCCGCATAGGAGACCAGCCAGCGCTCGTGGTTTTCGTGTTCTTCTTCCTGCTTTTTGCGGGCCATGGCACCTGTTCCGACATGCGTACGGCTGTGTTAACGGCAGCACTGCCCTGCAACTTGACCGCGCCCAGCCAAGCCGCGGGCAGAGCGGACGGCCGCCTTTTGCGCGCGACGCTCAAGTCGCCTGGTCTTTTTGACGTTATCTGCCCTACAAATGCCGGGAGGACTTCCTCATGTTGAAAAACCCGCTTGCCAGCATGCGCAACCAGTTGTTGCTCGTGTGCGGATCAGGCACGAGCTGTGTATTGATCGCTGCCGGTGTCGGCCTGCTGACGCAGTCGCGTGCCGTAGACGAGTTGAGTGCCGAACTGCAGAAGCAGCAAGCAGTCGTCCATCCCGCCATGCAGAGCATCATCGACTCGGCGCAAACCGCACTGTGGCTGAGTCTGGCACTGATGGCGGTCGTCTGCGTCGGCGCCCTGGGCAGCTTTCTGTGGCTGCTGCAGAAGCATCTGGTGCAACGCACCGCCAAACTCTCGGACGATCTCAAGCGCCTGGCCTCCGGCGACTTCCGCCAGGCCGTCAATCTCGAACACAGCGAAGAGCTGCGTCGCGTCGCCGAATCGGCGGAAACCATCCGCCAGGGGCTGGGGGCACTGATCGCCCAGGTGCGCGAGAGCGCCGTCACCCTGCAACAAGGCGTGGACAACGTTGCCGATGATGCGGCGCGCGTCTCCGACGCCTCGCTGGAGCAATCTCAGGCCACCTCGAAGACTTCAATGTCGATGCAGGACCTGACCCAGTCGATGCAGAACATCACGCGCAACGCCGACAGCGCCAACCGCCTCTCGCACGACAGCCTGCAGCAGTCGCGCAATGTGCGGACCAAGCTCGACGAGGTCAAACGCGTCATCGACGAGGCGGCCCAGGTCATCCAGCGCGTCGCCAGCGCCTCGCAGGACTCGCTGCACAATATGCAGCGCATCAGCTCGATGACCCAGCAAGTGCGGGAAATTGCCGATCAGACCAATCTGCTCGCCCTCAATGCCGCCATCGAAGCGGCGCGTGCAGGCGAAGCCGGCCGTGGTTTTGCCGTGGTCGCCGACGAAGTACGCAAGCTCGCCGAGAAGTCCGGCCAGTCGGCCGCGCAGATTGACGCCATCACCGCCTCACTCAATGGCCAGGCCGCCGATCTGGAACGCTCGGCCGCGCATGGCCTGGCCGCCATCGACAATAGCCGCAGCGGCATGGATGAAACACAGACAGCGCTGGCCGCCGCCAATGAGGCGGTCGCCAAGGCGACCAATGAACTGGACGCGATTGCCGACTCGGTGCGCGAACAGAATCAGTCCAATGCCGAGATCGCCCGCAATGTCGAGCGCATCGCCAGCATGGTGGAGAACAACAACAATGCCGTCTCCAGCATGACCAGCTCGGCCGAGAAGCTCAATGCCCTGGCCGGCAAGATGAACAAGGTCGTCTCCACCTTCAAGCTCTGAGCGGCGCCAACGCAATAAAAAAGCCATGGCATGCCATGGCTTTTTTTGCGGGCAGTGCGCGGGCCTACTTCAGACCGAGCACGTCCTGCATGTCAAACAGGCCATTGCGCTTGCCTTGCAGGAACAAGGCTGCGCGCATCGAGCCGCTGGCGTAAGGCATGCGGCTGCCCGCCTTGTGCGAAATCTCGACGCGCTCGCCCAGCGCGGCGAAGGTCACGGTGTGGTCGCCCACGATGTCACCGCCACGCACCGTCGCAAAGCCGATGGTCTCGGGCTTGCGCTCACCGGTCACGCCTTCGCGGCCATACACCGCGCATTCAGCCAGATCACGCCCGAGGCCCTTGGCCACCACTTCGCCCATGCGCAGCGCGGTGCCCGAGGGCGCATCAACCTTGAAGCGATGGTGCGCTTCATAGACTTCGACGTCGTAGCCGCTGTTGAGGATCTGCGCCGCCACTTCGAGCAGCTTGAACACGGCGTTGACACCCGTCGCCATATTGGCCGAGAAGACCACCGGAATGTGTTCGGCAAAGGCAGCGATCTGCTGTTTCTCTTCCGGCTTGAAACCGGTGGTGCCGATCACCATCGCCTTGCCGGCGCGGCGCGCGGCCTCAAGGTGCAGCAGCGTCGCTTCGGGCCGCGTGAAATCGATCAGGCAATCGGCCAGCGCAAAGGCTGCGTCGACATCGGCGCTGATCGCCACCCCGGTATTGACGCCCGCGAAATCGCCCGCGTCACGCCCCAGCCAGACGCTGTCGGGCCGGTCCAGCGCAGCGACCAGTTCAACGCCCGGCGTCTGCTGGCTGGCTTCAATCAGCATGCGGCCCATGCGGCCGGAGCTGCCTGCAATTGCAAGTTTGACTGTCATGCTTGTTCCGTAAAAATCAGGGCGCCGCGACCGGCGCGCTTTGTACCACCGGGGCCGACAAGGCCAGCGCGGGCACCACGTCACCCTCGATGCTGAGCAGCTTGCCGTCCTTGAAAATCAGGGTGATGCGCTTCTGCTCGGTCAGTTTGCCTGCCGGGGCGAAGCGATAGACATAGTCCCAGCGATTGGCATGGAACGGATCGAGGAGCAGGGGCGAACCCATGATGAAGCGCACTTGCTCTTCGGTCAGGCCCTGTTTGAGCTGAGCCAGCATCTCTTGCGAGACGTAGTTGCCCTGGCGCACATCCATGCGATAGATGCCCAAACCCTTGGTCCATGAGCAGGCCGGCAGCGTCAGCAGCGCTGACAACAAGATCACACCGGTAATCAATCGACGGTTGCGGGATAACGTGCAAAGCATTGCTCAAACCCTTGTCAGTCCGGCCAGGCACCACGCCCGCACCTCGGAAGCTCCCCCAAGAGGGAGCGCGAAACTATATCATAGGGGCCTTGCTACCCGCGCCCTGGCGCCCGTGCACCGGAGATGAATATGGCCTCACCACAAAGCCTCAAGAATATGGGCCTCAAGGCAACCCTGCCGCGCCTGAAGATTCTGGACCTGTTCCAGCGCAGCAGCGAACGCCACATGACTGCCGAAGATGTCTATCGACTGCTGCTCACCGAAGAGCTGGACGTCGGCCTGGCCACGATTTACCGCGTCCTCACGCAGTTCGAACAAGCCGGTCTGCTCAAGCGCCACCACTTCGAATCCGGCAAGGCCGTGTTCGAACTCAACGAAGGCCATCACCACGATCACATCGTCTGTGTGGACTGCGGCCATGTCGAAGAGTTCTTCGATGCCGCCATCGAAGAGCGCCAGCACCAGATCGCCGCCGAACGTGGCTTCAAGCTGCGCGACCACGCCATGCACCTCTACGCCGAGTGCGCCAAGAAGGACTGCCCTAACCGCAACAAGGGCTGATCTGCCGGCAAGACCCACCCGCCAGAAAACAAATCGGGGCGCCCAGGCGCCCCGATTCTTTTGCGTCGCCCCGACTTACATCACGGCGCCGATCTGCCAGGGCAGGAATTCGTCCTGACCGTAACCGAGCACTTCGCTGCGCGTCTTCTCGCCCGAAGCGTGGCTGATGATGGCGTCGAAGATGCGTTGGCTGATCACCTGCATCGGCACGCCGTCGATCAAATCGCCGGTATTGACGTCCATGTCCTCGCGCTGGCGATCCCACAGCACATTGTTGGTGGCGAACTTGATGGTCGGCACGCCGGCGCAGCCGAAGGCTGAACCACGACCGGTGGTGAAGCAGATCACCTGCGCACCGCCCGCAGCCTGGCCGGTGGCCGAGACCGGGTCGTATCCCGGAGTGTCCATGTACACGAAACCCTTGGCGGTCACCGGCTCGGCGTATTCATAGACGGCGTTGAGATTGGTGGTGCCGCCCTTGGCCACCGCACCGAGCGATTTTTCAAGAATGGTGGTCAGGCCGCCCGCCTTGTTGCCGACGGAAGGATTGTTGTCCATCTCGCCGCCGTTGCGGCTGGTGTAGTCCTTCCACCAGCGGATGCGGTCAAGCAGCTTTTCAGCGATTTCGGGCGTTGCGGCGCGGCGAGTGAGCAGGTGCTCGGCACCGTAGATTTCCGGCGTTTCGCTGAGGATTGCCGTAGCGCCGTGCGCCACCAGCATGTCGACCGCGCCACCGAGAGCCGGATTGGCCGTGATGCCGGAATAACCGTCCGAGCCGCCACAGTTGAGGCCGACGATCAGATGGCTGATCGGCAGCGGCTCACGCTTGTACTGATTGACCGTCGGCAGCATGGCCTGCACGTATTCGATGCCCTTGGCGATGGCCTTGCTGGTGCCACCGAGTTCCTGGATGTTGACCGATTGCAGCATGCCGGCCTCGACACCGCCGATCTGCGCAATCAGCGGCGCCACCTGGGCCACTTCGCAACCCAGGCCGACGAAGACCACACCGGCGACATTGGAGTGCGTGGCATAGCCATTGAGCGTGCGACGCAGCGCCAGCATGCCCTCGCCCGCGCTGTTCATGCCGCAACCGCTGGGGTGCACCAGGGAGATCACGCCATCGACATTCGGGTAAGCGGCCAGCAACTCGGACGTGAAGTGGCGGGCGATGTTGCGCACCACGGTGGCCGAGCAATTGACCGAGGCGATGACGGCAATGTAGTTGCGCGTGCCGGCCTTGCCATTGGGGCGCTTGTAGCCCAGGAAGGTCGCCGGTTCGGCCACTTGCGGCGTGTCGTGGCGGTCCGCACAGAAGGCGTGTTCGCGCTCGAATTCGGCAACGGCCAGGTTCTGCACGTGCACGTGCTTGCCGCGTGCGATGTCGGCCTTGGCGAAGCCGATGATCTGGTTGTAGCGGCGTACGGCTTCGCCGGCCTTGATGGCGCGCGTGGCGATCTTGTGACCGGGCGGGATCATGTCAGCGATGACGAGGTCTTCGCTGTCGATACGATTGCCCGGAATGAGCTGCTGCGTGGCAATGATTACATCATCATTGGCATGAAGGCGGATGGCGGTCGGTTGCATGGAGAGTCTCCGGATGAACGCTGTGTGCTTCAACAGGAAGCACACAGGTCTTGGACAAACAGAACAGGAAGAGGTTTAGAGCAGCTCGGCAATCGCCGCACTGACGCCAACGGCCTTGATGCGCGCAAGACCTGCAGCCACTTGCTCGCTGAGGCCCGGCACGGCATTGAGGTCTTCACCCCACAGGCTGGTGTTGGCCAGCACGCCGCGCACCAGGGCGCTGACATCGGCGCCCGGCGTCCAGCTGCTCCAGGCCTGTTCCAGCGCGGCCAGCACATCGGCATTGTCCTTGATCGGGTAGCTCTGGCCGGCGCGCTCGCCGATGAACTCACCGGCGGCATCGCGCTTGCCGTGGTAGAAGTTGAGCAGCGCCGCCAGCGAGAAGGACAGGAACTTCGGCGCCTTGCCGTATTCCTTGGCGTAGTCCTTGACCGTCGGCAGCACGCGCACCTGCCACTTCGACACCGAATTGAGCGCAATCGAGATCAGCTCATGGCGGATGTTCGGGTTGGCAAAGCGCTCCATGATCGTCGCGGCGTATTGCTTGCGCTCTTCATCGGGCAGCGGCACGAAGGGCACGATTTCCTCGAACATCAGGGTGTTGAGGTACTTCGACACCACGGCGTCGTCGATCATGCTCTGCACCGTGTCCAGGCCGGCGCTGTACGAGGCCAGCGCGCTGGCGGTGTGCGCGCCATTGAGGATGCGCACCTTCCGCGTACGGTAGGGTTGCAGGTCGTCGGTCCACACCACGTCGAGGCCAGCTTGCTGCAGCGGGAATTCCTTGGCGAGGTGCTGCGGACCTTCGATCACCCACAGGTGGAAGGGCTCGGCCGCCACCATCAGTGTGTCTTCGTAGCCCAGCTCGGCGCTCAGCGCAGCGGCTTCACCCGCCGGGTAGCCCGGCACGATGCGGTCCACGAGGGTGTTGAGGAAGTAGTTGTGCTGCTCGACCCAGGCCGCGAATTCGGCCGGCAAACCCCAGCTGGCGGCGTGCTTGAGCACGATGCTGCGCAGCTTGGTGCCATTGGCTTCGATCAGCTCGCAAGGCAGGAACACCAGACCGCTGGCGGCCGTAGCGCCGAGCTTCTGGAAGCGCGCCCACAGCAGCGCAGCGACCTTGGCCGGGAAGCTTTGCGGGCAGACGCCCGCTTGCAGCGCCTCATCGACATGGGCGATGCCCGCTTCGGTGGTGTTGGAAACGACGAAGCGCAGGCTGGCGTCGGTCGCCAGCGCCAGCATGGCATCCCACTCTGCGTAGGGGTTCAGCGCTTGATGCACGCAGCTGACGATGCGGCGCTGATCCACTGCCTTGCCGCCTTGCACGCCGCGCAGCAGCACGGTGTAGAGGCCGTCTTGTGCATTGAGCAGGCCGGCGATGCCGCGGTCGAGCGGCTGGGCGATGGTCACGCGGCCATTGAACAGGCCGGCACCATTGGTAACGTCGACCATCCAGTCGACAAAAGCGCGCAGGAAGTTGCCGTCACCAATCTGCAGAATGCCGACTTGCGGCAGAGCGTTGCTGGCGGCGACTTCGAGGCCTGCGGCGTGGTTCGAAAGCGTTTTGCGACTGAGCGTGGTCATGCATGTCTCCTGGCTTGTTTTCTGACAGAACACATTGTTGTCAGACAAATAAATAAATCAGTGCGATTTATATCATTGCTGCCTGACAACTTACAAGCATCGCATGCAGCAATTTTATGCTGCATCAAACACCGCCCAACACACCGCAGGCTGGCCGCGTCCTCAGCCGAAGAAAAAGACCGGCATCGCACTCAGCGGAATGATCGCGCCCGGGTGCTGGACCACGATGGAGGCCATCTTGTTGCCGTAGCGCCCTGCCACTTCTGGCGGTTTGCCCGACAAACGTGCCGCCAGATAGCCACCGGCGAAGGAATCGCCCGCACCGGTGGTATCGACGACGTGCTCGACACGGAAGGTCGGCACCAGGATCGGCTCCTGGCCGCGCACGCGGATGATGGTCGGATCGGAACCGCGCTTGATCACCACTTCCTCGCAGGGCAGCGAGAACGCGTGCGACAGCGCGGACTCTTCGTCCAGGCCGTAGAGCGCGGCATTGTCTTCCAGCGTGATCAGACAGAGATCGGCATTGGCAAAAGCGCGGTCATACCATTCCTGGGTGCGCGGATCGCCACGCCAGACGCGCGGCCGGTAGTTGTTGTCGAAGAACACCTTGCCGCCACGCTTGCGCAGGCGCTCGGCCAGCGAGAACAGGGTTTCGCGCCCCGAGTCGGGCAGCACGGCCAGCGAGATACCGCTGTAGTAGAGCACATCGAGCTCGTCGATATGCTGCTCGAGCAGGCTGCTGTGCTCCTGGCCGACAAAGAAGTCCTTGGCCGCCGACATGTCGCGCCAGTAGAAGAAGGTGCGCTCACCATTGTCATCGACCTGGATGGTGTAGAGGCCGGGCATCTTGCCTTCGACACGGCGCACCATGCGCGTATCGATGCCTTCCTTCTCCCAGGCTTCAACCATCTTGGCACTGAAGGCATCAGTACCCAGCTGGGTCGCGTAGGAAACCTGGATGCCGCTGTCGGCGCCCAGGCGTGCCAGATAAACGGCGGTGTTGAGGGTGTCACCCCCGAAGTTCTGCTGCATCGTGCCGAACATCTGGCCGCGCAGTTCGATCATGCATTCGCCGAAGAGGGCGATCCGACATTGTTGGTCCATGCTGTGCTGTCTGGAGAAGAGGGAATGAGAAGGGCAGGCAGCCCGGCTTATCCCATCTGCTGCGAGAGCACGACCAGCAAGATCGGGCTCTTTCAGCAGATGGCCAGAGCGCAAAATAGCACATCCGGCAAAGCGATTCTTGACCCATGCCGGGTTGTCAGGCATTGCGCCGACATGTGTATGCGCGGGCGAAACCTGGGCGCCGAAAGCTGGCGCCAGCGCCAGCCTCACCGGCGAGGAACACATCGCCGCTGTGAACGTGACACTGCCCGCCGGACTGCACATCAGCCGGGCGGGCAGCTGCGCCATGCTAGGCGCGTTCGGAATGGCGCGCGCACCCAGGCGGCGCGCGCAAACCGAGGCCTAGAGGCGCTGTGCGTAGTACTCGACCACCAGTTGCAGGTCGACGGGGAACGGCACATCGCTGGCAGCCGGCAGATGCGTCACCGTGACGCGCAGATTGGCCTCGTCCCAGGACAGCCACTCGGGGCGCGTCAGCGCCGGCTCGGCGACATTCAGGCGGATGATTTCCAGTGGCTTGTCGGCGCGCTTGAGCGAGATCACATCGCCCGGACGGGTGCGGTAGGAAGGAATATTCACCGCCCGCTCACCAACCTTGAAGTGACCATGGGTGACCAGCTGGCGCGCCGCCGGAATGGTCGGCGCATAGCCAGCGCGGAACACCACATTGTCGAGACGGCGTTCGAGCAGCTCGGCCAACTTTTCGCCCGCCGAGCTGCGGCCGCGCTTGGCGTCCAGCATCAGGCGGCGCATCTGGCGCTCGCTGAGGCCGTAGTTCATGCGCAGCTTCTGCTTTTCCTGCAGTTGCAGGCCATAGCTGGAGACGCGCTTCTGGCGGCCGCCATGCTGACCCGGCGGATTCGGGCGATCTGCAATGCTCTTGCGGGAAAGGCCGGGCAGCTCAACGCCCAGGGCGCGCATCACCTTGAGGCGCGGTCCGGTAAAACGTGACATGACAATCCTTCTGGAAAACGAACGGCCAGCGCCGTTCAGGTGGATACGACTTATTTGGTCAGAATCAGCTTGCCGCTGCGCGTGATGCGCAGCACATACAGCGAACCGGCATGCTCGATGTGCACGCAGCTGGAGTCGCCCATCAAGCTGGCGCTGGAGAGCACCGGCCAGTTGGACTTGAGCGGCTGCGCAGCGCCAGGCAAAGGCTCTGCGGCCGACGCGGCCGATGCGGCGGCCGCTTGTTCACGGACCAGATCGGTGACAGCGAGATCGAGAAACGGCGGACGGCGCGGATCATTCATGGCAGCAATCTCCCTTTATGTTCAATGCCAGGCAGCCGCTGTTTGCGGCACAGCCTCTTCAAACACCTGCTCATGCGACAACTCCACCGCCTGCTGATACCAGGCCTGCGTGAGCTCCTCACACGACTTGCGCAACAAGGGGTCCACGTCCTCGCCTTCAGCCAGCGCGGCCAGCAACTGCGACAGCGAACGGCACTTGGCAATGCTCAGCCCGTGCATCGCACTGCAGCTGAGCAGATGAATGATGGAGGCCATCAACACGGCAGGCCGTGTCTGGGCAATTTCGGGATCGATATACATCAAGCAAGCTCCTTGCAGACAGCGGCACATGGGCCGGCAGACTACGCATCGAAAAAGGCGCTGGCTTGCGTGCGGACGCACACTGGCTTGCAAAATCCGACTTTCCCTTTGGAGCTCAGAGAGCCCCGACCGCCGGGCACAGTTTCCGGCAGCCCCGCCTTGCCTACCACAGAGGGCAGCAGTCAATACGAGCTACAATTGTATATGCGAACAATTCGCATTAACAAGAAGTCTTTTCACATTCATCAAGAATGCCCAGCCAAACGCCCCCCTCGCCTACCCCGCCAAACCTGCAGACCATTCCCCTGCCGGCCGGGCTGGCTGGCCGCGTCGAAGTCCGCCTGCTCGACCTCGCCAGCGCCGAAGCCGCGCTGCCACTCGCCCTCAGCCTGCTCAGCGCAGCCGAACGCGCCCGCGCCCGCCGCTACCGCCACCCCGTCGACACCCAGAGCTTCGCCCTGACCCGCGCCAGCCTGCGCCAGTGGCTGGCCACGCAGCTGGGGCAAGCCACCGAGCGCATCGACATCATCACGGGCCCGCACGGCAAACCCCGGCTCGCCGACGGCGCGCTGCACTTCAACGTCGCTCACGCCGGGCGCTACGCCCTGCTCGCGCTATCCGCAACACACGAAATCGGCGTAGACATCGAAGCCATCGATCACCAGCGCCCCTGGGCAGACATCGCACGGCAAGCCTTCTCGGCGCAGGAACAGGCCCTCAGCAGCGACGCAGAAAGCTTCTACCGCATCTGGACGGCCAAGGAAGCCGTGGTGAAAAGCTGGGGCAGCGGCATCGACGATGCGCTGACGTCCTTCTCCGCGATTCCTGCTGAAGGCAGACTGCAGCTGCTTGCCAGCACCTGGCTGCCGCAGTTGCCGCATACGGAGGCTTGGTCGCTGCCTGCGCCGGAGGGCTATGCGGCGGCGTTGGCTGTATTGGGGGACGACTTACCTTGATATGCCGTTTGCGTCGCGGCAGTGCTAGATTGAGGCCCCGCACAACGACGTATGCACAACGACCTGCAACCGCGCTTTCGGCTACGGAACCCGAAACTACAACTGCGCGGGAAGCAGTCTTAACTAGTGCGTAATCTGAGGCTTCAGGTGGAGGAACATGAGATGGCGGTGAAGTGGAAAAAATCGGATCGATTCAAACCAGAACTCATATTGAAGCGTGTAGCCGCCACCCGAACCCGAAAGCCAGACGGCATCGGTAGTTCGTTTGCCGGCTTCGAACTTGACTATTCTTTGTCATCTCTTATCTCAATGCTGGAATTTCCTGCTGCTGCTCGCGACGTTGATCCTGCGATATTGATACGTAAGGCAGCTGCACACGACCCCGACGACCTTACCAAAGAAAGCTTTCTCCGAGAGCTCAACAGGCAGCTGACTGCAGAGCTTTCGCAACGGAACAAAGAATTTCACGTCTTAACTTCTGTCTCTTTTGACAAACAGCTGGATCTTGGCTCAATCACTGTTGACAAGGTACACATACGATTTTTTGGTCGCTCACATCCCCGCAAGTATTTGTCACACCGAGCGGCGCTAGTTCAAGACAAGAGAATTCCCGTAAGAAAAGACGCTCCAAGCTACAACCAAGTCATTGCAACAGTGACTGCAAAAAAGCCAGAACACGCAATCTCATCAGCACTTCGCGCTATAGATCTGCATCGAGCACTTTGCTGTCTGCTTTGTAATTCTCAGATGGAGATAGTTGGGGATAGCTGGATACCAATAAACTCAATTCGAGTTGGAGCAATTCACACTTGAATCGCCCCGGGTTTTCTAGACACCCTGAAGCCTTAAACTTTCAGGCTGATGGAGGTGTTTATGAGCAACAAGCG